>NZ_JAZFXT010000010.1:0-120209 GCF_036448855.1 Methylobacterium ajmalii | reverse complement strand
GCGAAAACACCCTGGCGCGGGGTGGAGCAGCCCGGTAGCTCGTCAGGCTCATAACCTGAAGGTCACAGGTTCAAATCCTGTCCCCGCAACCAAACCACACGAAAAACCCCGCTGGCGGAAGCCGGCGGGGTTTTTCGTTTGGCCGATGGCGCTTCAGTAGTTGCGGCGGGTCACGACCCAGATGGCGTGGATCAGGCCAGGAATGTAGCCGAACAGCGTCAGCAGCACGTTCAGGATGAACTGCAGGCCGAACCCGACGGTGAACAGCACGCCGATCGGCGGGATCACGACGAGCAGGATGATGCGGATGATGTCGCCCACGGTGTCTCCGTCCTGACGCTTGGAAAACGAAAAGCCACGCTGGGAACGGCGTGGCGCCCGAACTGTTCCCGCGCCGGCACCCGAAACCTCCCGCCGTGGGCGGGAGGGGAGGGGGCTCACGGGCGCAGCAGCACTTTCCCCATCGCCTCGCGGCGGGCCAGGATGCCGAGGGCGGAGGCGGCCTCCTCCAGCGGGTAGACGCCGTGCACCTTGGCGGAGAGGCGGCCCTCGCGCACCAGCGACAACAGGCGAGCCTGGTTGGCGGCGTGGCCTTCCGGCTCTCGCTTGAGGAAGGCGCCCCAGAACACGCCCTGGATGTCGATGCCCTTCAGGAGGGCGAGGTTCAGCGGAATTTTCGGGATCTCGCCGGCGGCGAAGCCGACGACGAGGAAGCGGCCCTTCCAGTTGAGCGAGCGGAGCGCCGGCTCGGAATACTCGCCGCCGACGGGATCGTACACGACGTCGATGCCGGCCTCGCCGCCGAGCCGCTTCAGGCCCTCGCGCAGGGATTCGCGGCCGTAATCGAGGGTGAGGTCGGCGCCGTGGGCTTTCGCGAGTTCGAGCTTCTCTGCCGACGAGGCGCAGGCGATCACCCGCGCGCCCATCGCGTGGCCGAGTTCCACCGCCGCCAGCCCGACGCCGCCGGTGGCGCCGAGCACCACCAGGGTCTCGCCGGGCTGCAGGTTCGCCCGGTCCTGCAGCGCGTGCAGCGAGGTGCCGTAGGTGACCGAGAGGCCGGCCGCCTGCTCGTCGCTCACGCCCTCCGGCACCCGGGTCAGGCCGGAGATCGGCGCCACCACCCGCTCGCGGCAGGCGCCGTAGCCGAGATGGACGATGACGCGCTCGCCGACGCGGAACGCCTCGGCGCCCGGTCCGACCGCCTCGATCACCCCGCAGGCCTCGGCGCCGGGCGAGAACGGCAGGTCCGGCTTCACCTGGTAGCGGCCGGCGATGATCAGCGTGTCGAAGAAGTTGAGCGCCGCGACGCTCACCCGCACCAGGGCCTCACCCGGCCCGGGCACCGGATCCGGCACCTCCTCGATCACCAGGTCGTCCGGGCCGCCGAGCGCCTTGCACAGGAGTGCCTTCATCGCCACCGATCCTCCCCGCCGCGCGTCCGGCGGCTTGCGCCCCGAACGGTGGGCCAGGCCGCGGCCGCTGGCAAGCCGGCACGCGGCCCGTCAGGGCCGTTCATAGGTCCCGGTCAGGGCGCCCTTGGCGAGGACGTGCCCGTGCATCGCTTCCAGGAGGGCGCCGCGGCCGGGCGTCCCTTCGAGGCCGAGACGCCGGTTCAGCGCGTAGACCTGGAACAGGTAGCGGTGCGGGCCGTGGCCGGTCGGCGGGTCGGGCGGCAGGTAACCGGCCTTGAGGAAGGTGTTCTTGCCGACCTCCTCGATCGTGCCGGTGGAGCCCGGGCTCGCCAGCGCCCCCTCGGCCAGGCCCTCGCTCGTCGGCTCCAGGTCCCACGCGATGGCGTGGACGATCGGTTTCGGCGTCGGGCTGTCGGCGTCCTCGACCAGCAGCACCAGGGCGGCGGTCCCCGCCGGAATTCCGCTCCAGGCGAGCGGCGGCGAGAGCTTCTCGCCGTCCTGCGTGAAGCGCGCCGGCATCGCGGCGCCCTCGCCGAAGGCCGGGCTCGCCACCCGGATCGCCTCGGGCGCGCCCTCGAACTCGGCGTGGTAGGCGGTCGTCTCGATGCCGGCGCGGAGGCCCGACAGGGCCTCGCCCAGGGCGTGGGGGATCTTTTCCAGCATGGACCCGTCTCTCCTCGGTGTGTCGCGGCGACAACCGGGGGAGGCGGGTCCGGGTTGCCGCCGTCAGGCCCGCAGGCGCTCGGCCGCGATCATGTAGTTCACCGCCGTGTCGCGGGCGGCGCTCCAGCGGTTGGTGAGCGGGTTGAAGACGACGCCGGTCGTCTCGGTGACGGTCAGGCCGCCGCCCTCGACGGCGTCCTGCAGCTCGTCGGGCGTGACGAACTTGTTCCAGTCGTGGGTGCCCTTGGGCAGCCAGCCGAGGACGTATTCCGCCCCCACGATGGCGAGCGCGAAGGAACGCATCGTCCGGTTGATCGTCGCGGCGAAGAGCAGGCCGCCGGGCTTCACCGCCGTGCAGGCCGTGCGCACGAAGGCCGGCATGTCGGTGACGTGCTCCACCACCTCCATGGCGCAGACCACGTCGAAGCGTTCGCCGGCCGCCACCACGTCCTCGATCGTCTCGGCCCGGTAGCGCACCGGCACGCCGGCCTCGTCGGCGTGGGCTTGCGCGATCTTGACGTTGGTCACCGCCGGATCGAGGCCGGTCACCTCGGCGCCGAGCCGGGCGAGCGGCTCCGACAGGACGCCGCCGCCGCAGCCGACATCGACGAGGCTGAGGCCCGCCAGCGGGCTCGGGGCCAGCGGGTCGCGGCCGAACTGGCGGCAGACCGTGTCGCGGATATAGGTGAGGCGCACCGGGTTGAAGCGGTGCAGCACCCGCATCGGTCCCGTCTCGTCCCACCAGGTCGCGGCGAGGCGATCGAAGCGGGCGACCTCGTCGCGGTCGATCGAGGGTCCGGTCGGTTCGCTCATCGGCGCCAGGCCTTCCTGTGGGCGGGAGAGAAAAGGTCTCTCGAAGGGTCTCTCGGCGTCGAGGTAGCGCAGCCATCGTCCCGGGCCAACCGCCGTGATGCACCGCCGAGGGGGCCGCGACGTTGACACCGGCCCGGGGCGCTTGTACCCGCCGGACGCCCACCATCTCGCGCTGCGGCAGACGCGTCGCGAGGGCGGTCGGCGAGAGCAGTTCGCAAGAGCCGTTTGTTCGAAGCAGTTTGTTCGATCGGATCCCCATGCCCCGCCTGGTGATGAAATTCGGCGGCACCTCCGTCGCCACGGTCGACCGCATCCGCAACGTCGCCCGCCACGTCGCCCGCGAGGTACGGGCCGGCTACGAGGTGGCGGTCGTCGTCTCGGCGATGTCCGGCAAGACCAACGAGCTGGTGGCCTGGTGCAAGGACGCCTCGGCCCTCTACGCCCAGTCCGAGTACGACGCGGTCGTCGCCTCGGGCGAGCAGGTCACGTCGGGCCTGCTCGCCATCGTGCTCAACGAGATGGGCCTCAAGGCCCGCTCCTGGCAGGGCTGGCAGATCCCGATCGAGACCTCCGACCAGCACGGCTCGGCCCGCATCCAGAACATCGACGGCGCCCGCCTCGATGCCGGCTTCCAGCGCGGCGAGGTCGCGGTGATCGCCGGCTTCCAGGGCATCCATCCCGAGACCGGCCGCCTGACGACGCTCGGGCGCGGCGGCTCCGACACCAGCGCGGTCGCGATCGCGGCGGCGATCGGCGCCGAGCGCTGCGACATCTATACCGACGTCGACGGCGTCTACACCACCGATCCCCGGGTGGTCCCGAAGGCTCGCCGCCTCGAGCGGGTCGCCTTCGAGGAGATGCTCGAGATGGCCTCGCTGGGGGCCAAGGTGCTCCAGGTGCGCTCGGTCGAGCTCGCCATGGTGCATCGGGTGCCGACCACCGTGCGCTCCTCCTTCGACGACCCCGACGACGCCCGCCCCGGCACCCTCATCTGCGACGAGGACGATATCGTGGAACAGCAGATCATCACGGGCATCGCCTTCTCGAAGGACGAGGCCCAGATCACGCTTCGCCGGGTGAAGGACAAGCCCGGCATCGCCGCCGCCATCTTCGGCCCGCTGGCCGACGCCAACATCAACGTCGACATGATCATCCAGGTCGTGTCGGGCGATGGTGCCGCCACCGACATGACCTTCACGGTCCCGGCCGCCGACTACGAGCGGGCCCGCGCGATCCTGGAGGCGCAGTCCGGCACGGTCGAGTGCGAGCGGATCGAGGGCGCCACCGACGTGGTCAAGGTCTCGGCGATCGGCATCGGCATGCGCAGCCATGCCGGCGTCGCCGCCAAGGCGTTCCGGGCGCTGGCCGAGAAGGGCATCAACATCCGGGCGATCACCACCTCGGAGATCAAGTTCTCGGTGCTGATCGACGCCGCCTACACCGAGCTGGCGGTGCGCACGCTCCACGCCCTCTACGGCCTCGACAAGGCCTGACGCTCCGGCGGCCCCGGGACAGGGCCCGCAACACGTCGCCGAACCGACGCCCCGTCCGCGAATCCCGCGGGCGGGGCGTCGTCGCTTGTGACGGGCGTCGTCGCCCGTTTCCCGGCGGGCGGGGCCGTTGCGCCGGCCTCTCCCCCGGAAGGACGCTTGCCGGCCGGGCGTCGGACTCGCTATACGGCGATGACGGGGCCGATGCGTCAGGCCCGCGCGGGCCGATCCTTGGGTTGCGTCGCGCAGGGTCCGGCTCGCTAAAGGGTGGAACACGAGACGATGCCCGCAGCGCCTGGAGGCCCGCGCCTGCTACTGCGCCGCCTTCGCGAGGCCATGGCGGAGCCCGTCGGCCCGCAGGCGCGCCTCGACCGTATCGTCGTCCTGATCGCGTCCAACATGGTCGCGGAGGTCTGCTCGGTCTACGTCCTGCGCGACGACGGCAACCTCGAGCTCTTCGCCACCGAGGGCCTGAACCGCGAGGCGGTGCACCTCACGACCATGCGGGCCGGCGAGGGCCTGGTCGGCCTGATCGCCGCCACCGCCGAGCCGCTCTCCCTCTCCGACGCCCAGTCGCATCCCGCCTTCTCGTACCGGCCCGAGACCGGCGAGGAGGTCTACCACGCCTTCCTGGGCGTGCCGCTCCTTCGCGCCGGCAACACCCTCGGCGTGCTCGTGGTGCAGAACCGCACCTACCGGGTCTATTCCGAGGAGGAGATCGAGGCGCTCCAGACCACCGCCATGGTGCTGGCGGAGATGATCGCCTCGGGCGAGCTGCAGGCTCTGTCGCCCGGCACGGTCAGCGCCTCGCGCCGGGCGCTGAGCCAGTGCGGCGTCGCGCTCGCCGACGGGGTGGGCCTCGGCCACGTCGTGCTGCACGAGCCGCGCATCGTCGTGCGCACCCTGATCGCCGAGAACGTCGAGCGCGAGGCCTCGCGCCTCGACACCGCCATCGCGGAGGTGCGCGCAGCCATCGACGACCTCGTCGAGCGCGGCGACGTCGCGGGGGCGGGCGAGCACCGGGAGGTGCTCGAGACCGTCAGGATGTTCGCCCACGACCAGGGCTGGCTGCGGCGGATGCGCGAGGCGGTGCTGTCGGGCCTCACGGCGGAAGCCGCGGTGGAGCGGGTGCAGTCCGACAACCGCGCCCGGATGCTGCGCCAGAGCGATCCCTACCTGCGCGAGCGCCTGCACGACCTCGACGACCTCGCCAACCGGCTCCTGCGCCAGCTCGTCGGCCGCGAGACGATCGGTCCGGATGCGATGCCCGAGAACGCCATCCTGGTGGCGCGCTCGATGGGCCCGGCGGCGCTCCTCGACTACGACCGCGCCCGCCTGCGCGGCGTGGTGCTGGAGGAGGGCGGCCCGACGAGCCACATCGCCATCGTGGCCCGGGCTCTGGGCATCCCGGCGGTGGGCGAGGTGGCCAACGCCACCGCGCTGGTCGAGACCGGGGACGCCATCATCGTCGACGGCGGCACCGGCGAGATCCAGATCCGCCCCGGGCCCGAGGTCGAGGCGGCCTACGCCGAGAAGGCGCGCCTGCGGGCCCGCCGCCAGGAGCAGTACCGCTCCCTGCGCGACGTGCCGGCGGTCACCCGCGACGGCGTCTCGGTCGGGCTCCAGCTCAATGCCGGCCTCATCGTCGACCTGTCGCACCTGCACGAGACCGGCGCCGAGGGCGTCGGGCTGTTCCGCACCGAGCTGCAGTTCATGGTCGCCGAGCGGATGCCGAGCGCGGCCGAGCAGCAGATCCTGTACGAGACCGTGTTCGACGCGGTCGGCGAGCTGCCGGTGACGATCCGGACCCTCGATATCGGCGGCGACAAGGTGCTGCCGTACATGAAGTCGCTGGAGGAGGAGAACCCGGCGCTCGGCTGGCGGGCGATCCGCATCGGCCTCGACCGGCCGGGCCTCCTGCGGATGCAGCTGCGCGCGCTGCTCAAGGCGGCGCGCGGTCGCCCGCTCAAGATCATGTTCCCGATGGTCGCGACCGTGGACGAGTTCGTCCAGGCGAGGGGCATCGTGGAGCGCGAGAAGGCGCACCTCACCCGCCACGGCTACCCGCTGCCGTCGGAATGCCGGCTCGGCGTGATGGTCGAGGTGCCCTCGCTGCTGTTCCAGATGGACGAGATCGCGGCCGAGGCCGACTTCCTCTCCGTCGGGTCCAACGACCTGATGCAGTTCCTGTTCGCGGTCGACCGCGAGAACCGCCAGGTCGCCAACCGCTTCGATCCCCTGAGCGCCGCGGCGTTGCGGGCCTTCCGGCTCATCGCCGAGCGGGCCAACGCCGCCGGGACCCCGGCGACGGTCTGCGGCGAGATCGGCGGGCGGCCGCTCGAGGCGATGGCGCTGATCGGCCTCGGCTTCCGCGCCCTCTCGATGTCCCCGGCCTCGATCGGCCCGGTCAAGGCGATGGTGCTGGGGATCGATGCCGGCGCCGTCGCGGCCTTCCTGGAGCAGGAGCTGGCGCGGACCAAGGACGGCGCGTCCCTGCGCCCGGCGCTCGCGGCCTTCGCCGAGGAGCATGGCGTCCCGATCTGAGCGGGCCGCGTGCGCGCACCGACCCGAAAGCGGTCCGTTCCCTCGGATCGACGATGACGTGACGTCGGGAAAGACCCTCTCCGGCCGGGGAGTGAGACATCCGAACGGCGTGCCGTTCGTGACCATCGCCGTCATCGAACGCCCGACCGGATCGGCTTTCGCCGTGACGATCGGGCTGCGTTCACGACCTGTCCCTGACAAGCGGGGTTGCGAGAGTGCCACCCCGCGGCTCGTCGCCTGCAAGACGGAAGCGGGAGGATCCTGTCCGCGAAGATCCCGCACGGCCTCGGGGTGCGCCAAGGCGGTTTTCGGCGTCGGACTGGATCCGGCGTCTCGGCGGCCGCCCTATCGGCCGGGCGCGCGACCCGTCCAGCTCGCCTGGGCCACGGTATCACTCCAGGCCGAGCCGACGGGCTGCATGATGACCCAGGTTTCCGCCAGCCGGCCGGCTTCCGTACGGTAGGATTGCAGACCGGCGCGGGTTCGCACTTCGCTGCTTTCGAGGTCCGTCCATTTCATCGTGAAGCGAAACCGGGCGCGATCACCCTCGAAGCTATGATCGTAGACGATGATCCTGATATCGGGACGCGCCTGCCTCAAGCGCGAGAGCTCCGCCGCGTAGTCCTCGCGGGCGACGGTGCGGTCGCCCATCTCGTCATGCCGGACGTAAGACGGCGCGACGCAAGACTCGACGAGGTCGAAGGCGCCCTCGTGCCAGACGCGCTCCCAGCGGTCGAACAGATCCTCCAGCACGGTGGCATTCGTCACGATCGGCTCCCTCTGCGAGATCGACCCGTCGCAAGCCCCTTGCCGGGTCGGTCGGCCGAAGGCTCGGGTGTGACGGGCGGTGCCGTACTGCCATGGTGCAAGCGCGTGCGAGCCCGCACCGACTCCCCATCCCCCGCAGACCTGCTATACGCGGCACCATCTCCGGCACCGGGCGCGGGCCGCCCCGGCTGAACCGTCCGCTGCGCATGGCCTTATCCTTCGTATGATCGCGATCCCGTCCGACCGTCTCGACGCCATCCTGGCCCGCCACGACATCGTCACCGCTATCCTGAGCGCCGGCGAGGCCGACGCGGAGAGCTTCGTCCAGCTCTCGCGCGAGCTCTCCGACCTCGATTCCGTCGTCGAGGCGATCCGCGCCTTCCGGGCCGCCGAGACGGCGTTGCACGGGGTCGAGGAGATGATCGCCGAGGGCGATCCCGAGATGCGGGCGCTCGCGGCGGAGGAGAAGCCGGAGGCCGAGGCCGCCCGCGACGGCGCGGCGCGCGCGCTCCAGCTCCTGCTCCTGCCCAAGGACGCGGCCGACGAGAAGAGCGCGATCCTCGAGGTGCGCGCCGGCACCGGCGGCGACGAGGCGGCGCTCTTCGCCGGCGACCTGTTCCGGATGTATTCCCGCTACGCCGACCTGAAGGGGTGGAAGGTCGAGGTCATCTCGGAGAGCGCCGGCACGATGGGCGGCTATCGCGAGGTCGTGGCCGAGGTGAAGGGCCGGGGCGTGTTCGCCCGGCTGAAGTTCGAGAGCGGCGCCCACCGGGTGCAGCGCGTGCCCGACACCGAGACCCAGGGGCGCATCCACACCTCCGCCGCCACCGTCGCGGTGCTGCCGGAGGCGGAGGAGGTCGACATCCAGGTCAACGAGTCCGACCTGAAGATCGACACGATGCGGGCGCAGGGCGCCGGCGGCCAGCACGTCAACAAGACCGAATCGGCGATCCGCATCACCCACGTGCCGAGCGGCATCGTGATCTTCGTCCAGGAAGAGCGCTCGCAGCACAAGAACCGGGCCCGCGCCATGGCGCTGCTGCGGGCCAAGCTCTACGACCAGGAGCGCAGCCAGAAGGACGCCGCCCGCGCCGCCGACCGCAAGTCGCAGGTCGGCAGCGGCGACCGCTCGGAGCGGATCCGCACCTACAACTTCCCGCAGGCCCGGGTGACCGACCACCGCATCAACCTGACCCTCTACAAGCTCGAGGAGGTGATGGCCGGCACCGCCCTCGACGAGGTGGTGGACGCGCTGATCACCGAGCACCAGGCGGCGCTCCTCGCCGCCGAGGGGATGGCGTGATCGCGCTGGCCCCGGAGACGAGCCGGATCGCGGCCCGCGCCCGGGCCGTGGACGTCCTCGCCGCCGGCGGCATCGAGACCGCCGCCCTCGACGCCCGCATCCTGGTCGAGGAGGCGCTCGGCGTCACCGCCACCGACCTCGCCCTGCGCGGCGACGCACCGGTCGGCCCGGAGGGGGCGGCGCGGCTCGCCGCGTTCCTGGCGCGCCGCGCCGCCGGCGAGCCGGTGGCCCGCATCATCGGCGCCTGGGAGTTCTGGGGCCTCCCCTTCGCTCTGTCGCCCGAGACCCTGGTGCCGCGGCCCGACACCGAGACCCTGGTCGAGACCGCCCTCGGCCTCGGCCTGCGCCGGGACGGCGCCCATCGCCTCGCCGATCTCGGCACCGGCTCGGGCTGCATCCTGGTGGCGCTCCTCAGCGAGTGGCCGCGGGCCGAGGGCCTCGGGCTCGACCGTTCGCCCGGTGCCCTGCGTACCGCCCGGGCGAACGCCGCCCGCAACGGCGTCGGCGATCGCGCCGCCTTCGCGGCCGGGGACTGGGCCGCGGCGCTCGCCGGGCCCTTCGACCTCGTCGTCGCCAACCCGCCCTACATCGCCAGCACGATCGTCGACGGCCTGTCCGGCGAGGTCCGCGACCACGATCCCCGGCTCGCCCTCGACGGCGGCTCCGACGGGCTCGACGCCTACCGGGCGATCCTCGCCCAGGTGCCGCCGCTGCTGGCGCCCGGCGGGCATCTCGTGGTCGAGATCGGCTACGACCAGGAGGCGGCGTTGCGCGGGCTCGCCGCGGCGCACGGGCTCGCGCCCGAGGTCCGGCGCGACCTCGCCGGGCATCCGCGCGTGGTCGTGATGGCGCCGCGGATCGCGACGTGACGCCGATCTGTCGGGTTCCGGACGCATTATCCCCGAAACCGGCCTGGACGAGACGGGAAATCGACTCGAAATCACTTGGCGGCGCCGGCCGAAACCGCTAACGTCCCAGGGTAGATCGTGAACGGTCCGGATATCACAGCCAGGCTCGGTTCTTAGGCGCGACATCGGACGCGGACCTTCGGACGATCTTCCACCACCGGGCAGACCAATCAGCGCGTAGGCGGTCCGGTGACCCGCATCTGTGGATCGAGGGCGGCCGGCGGCGAGACGGCCCGCGGTCGCACAGGGCACGGCGGACATCGCTGCGGAGACGGAGCAGGCCGGCACACGGCCGCCGGATCCGCGGACGAAGCCCCGCTCCGCGCGTGAAGCCCCGCCCTTCAAGTCGTCGAAGAGGGTCAGTCGAGACCGATGAGACCGAACCAGAACAGGCGTATGCGTGGTCGCAACCGCACCAACAACAAGGGACCGAACCCGCTGACCCGGGCCTACGAGTCGAACGGTCCCGACGTCAAGATCCGCGGTACGGCCCAGCACATCGCCGAGAAGTACGCCCAGCTCGCCCGCGACGCCCAGGCCAGCGGCGATCCGGTGATGGCCGAGAACTACTTCCAGCACGGCGAGCACTATTTCCGCATCATCACGGCGGCGAACGAGCAGTATCGCCAGCAGTACGGCGGCACCTACGGCCGTCAGGGCTACGACGACGAGGACGACGGCGACGACGAGGGCACGCCGACGAACGGCTATGCCGTCCAGGAGCGCGGTCAGGACCGGGGCCAGGAGCGCGGCAACGGCTACGCCCAGTCGGGCTACGGCGCCGCCGACGATTACGGCGACCCCTCCCAGCAGCCCCAGCCCTATGACGGCCGCGGCGAGGACCGCCCGTCGCGCTACGAGCGCCAGGACCGCGGCGAGACCCAGCGGCAGGACCGTCCGGACCGGCAGGAGCGCCGCGAGCGGTTCCAGCAGAACCGCCAGGATCGACAGGACCGCCCGGAGCGCCAGCAGCGCGACCGGCAGGACCGTCCCGAGCGCAGCGAGCGTCAGGACCGCCAGCCTCGTTCCGAGCGTCAGGACCTCTCCCGCGTCGAGCAGCCGCGGCAGGACGATGCCCGGCAGGACGCGCCGAGGCAGGAGTCCCTTCGTCAGGATTCCCCTCGCCAAGATTTTCCTCGCCAAGATGCTCCCCGCCAGGAGGGCTACCGCGAGGGCGGTCGCTCCGAGTTCCGCCGCGAGCGCCGCCGCGAGGAGCCGCGCTCCGAGCCGGTGCTGGCCGCCGACGAGCCGAGCGGCCTGCCGGCCTTCCTGACCACGCCGGTGCGTCCGGCGGTCTCGAACCCGGCCCCGGTCGAGGAGGCCCCGCCCGCCCCGCCGGCGACCGCGGTCGAGGCATCGGACGAGGCCCCGGCACCCCGTCCGCGCCGCCGCCGCCGCACCCGCTTCGAGGGCGCCGAGGGCGAGGGCCAGCCCTCCGGCGAGCTGTTCCCGAAGCCGTCCGAGCCCTCCGGCGAGTAGGCCTGCGGACATCTTACCGAGCGACGACGGGCCGGCTCCTCCCAGGGGGCCGGCTCTTTTCTTTGTCGGAACCGCGGACGTCCCGACGCGGATCGGCCGGATGCAGCGACATTTTTTGCGCCGCCGCGTGTGGCGTTTCCCGCGCGGCTGCCTACCTGCCGGCCTGAAGCACGGGACTGCGGTCCCGCAGACCGGCATCCTCCGGGATCGCCCGAGGTGGAGCGCAGCATGACTCATCATCCCGCCCTCGCGCAGGGCCGCGTCGCGGTCGTCACCGGCGCCGCGAGCGGCATCGGCCTTGCCGCCGCCAGGGCGTTCGCCGAGGCCGGGATGCGGGTCGTGCTCGCCGACCTGCCCGGCGAGGCGCTGACGGCGGCCGGTCGAGCCGTTGCAGCCGCGGCCCGGGGTGGCGAGGCGGAGGTGCGCGCGGTGCCGACCGACGTGACCGACCCCGAGGCCCTCGCGGCCCTCTCCCGCGAGGCCGCCTCCCTCGGCGAGGTGTCGATCCTGATGGCGAATGCCGGGATTGAGGCCGGCGGACGCTTCTTCTCCGACGCCGCGACCTGGCACCGCATCCTCGACACCAACCTGTGGGGCGTGATCAACGCGCTCCAGGCCTTCGTGCCGGGCATGATCGAGCGGGGGCGGCCCGGCGCGGTGATCGTCACCGGCTCCAAGCAAGGCATCACCACGCCGCCGGGCAACACGCCCTACAACGTCAGCAAGGCCGGTGTGAAGGTGACGGCCGAGGCGCTGGCCCACGAGCTGCGCGAGGCCGGCTCTCCGGTGACCGCCCACCTGCTGATTCCGGGCTTCGTCTATACCGGCCTGACCCGGGCCCGCGGCGTGACCGAGAAGCCGGCCGGCGCCTGGACGCCGGAGGAGACCGTCGCCCTGCTGCTCGACCGGATGGCGGCGGGCGACTTCTACGTCCTCTGCCCGGACAACGAGACCACCCGTGAGATGGACGAGAAGCGCATGCGCTGGTCCTCCGACGACGTGATCCGCAACCGCCCGGCCCTGTCGCGCTGGCACCCCGACCACAAGGCCGCCTTCGCGGCCCACATGGAGGCGCCGCTCGCGGGTGGCAGCACCGGGGCGGACGAGGGGATCAGGGAGGCCGCGGCGACGCCGGCCTCGTTCTGACGCGGCCCGCCCGCGAGGCCGGATCTTCATCGCGTCCCGGGTGCGTCGGAGGCACGGACGCGCCCGGCACGCATGCCGAATCGAGACGCCGCGGGATGTCGGGCGCGAAACGTGCTCGTCCCGCGGCAGGAGGCCGGCCAGCCCCTCGCGGAAGGGGCGCCGGCGAGGAACGGGAGACCCGTCACCCGATGCACAAGATCATCCCCGTCGCCGCCTTCGACGCGGTCGTGTTCGGCGCCACCGGCGACCTGACGATGCGCAAGCTGCTGCCGGCGCTCTACCAGCGCTTCCGCGACCGGCAGATCCCGGAGGAGAGCCGCATCGTCGCGGCGGCCCGCACCCATCTCGGCACGGACGAGTACCGGAACCTCGCCGCCACGGCGCTCGAGCGCCACGTCCCGACGGCCGACCGTGACCCCGACACGGTGGGCCGCTTCCTAGCCCATCTCCACTACGTCGCGGTGGACGGGGCCGGCGACGAGGGCTGGGACGACCTGGCGAGCCTGCTCGCCGAGCGCCCCGACCACATCCGGCCCTACTACCTCGCCACCTCGCCGAGCCTCTACGGCTCGATCTGCCGCAACCTCAGCGCCCACGGCCTGATCGGCGAGCGCTCGCGCGTGGTGCTGGAGAAGCCGATCGGCCACGACCTCGCCTCGGCCCGCGCCATCAACGACCAGGTCGGCAAGGTCTTTCCCGAGAGCCAGATCTTCCGCATCGACCACTATCTCGGCAAGGAGACGGTGCAGAACCTGCTGGCTTTGCGCTTCGCCAACACGATCTTCGAGCGGCTGTGGAACGCCGACGTGATCGACCACGTCCAGATCACCGTGGCGGAGACGGTCGGGGTCGAGGGGCGCGGCGGCTACTACGACACGTCGGGCGCGCTGCGCGACATGCTGCAGAACCACATGCTGCAGCTCCTCTGCCTGCTCGGCATGGAGAGCCCGCTCTCGCTCGATGCCGACGCGGTGCGGGACGAGAAGCTGAAGGTCCTGCGCGCCCTCAAGCCGATTCCCGCCCACGAGGTGGCGATGCGCACCGTGCGCGGCCAGTACGTCGCCGGCGCGGTCAACGGCCAGCCGGTCGCCTCCTACGCCGCCGACCTCGGCGGCGAGGCCCACAGCCTGACCGAGACCTTCGTGGCCCTGAAGCTCGAGCTGATGACGCCGCGCTGGGCCGGTGTGCCGTTCTACCTGCGCACCGGCAAGCGGCTGCCCCAGAAGGTCTCCGAGATCGTGGTGCAGTTCCGCTCCTCGCCGTTCAGCATCTTCTCCGACGAGTTCGCCCGCGAGCCGAACCGGCTGGTGATCCGCCTGCAGCCGCAGGAGGGCATCAAGCTCGAGGTGATGACCAAGGAGCCCGGTCCCGGCGGGATGCGCCTGCGCGCGACCGGCCTCGACATCTCGTTCGAGGAGACCTTCAACCAGCGCTACCCGGACGCCTACGAGCGCCTGCTGATGGACGTGGTGCGGGGCAACGCGACGCTGTTCATGCGGCGCGACGAGGTCGAGGCGGCCTGGGCCTGGGCCGACACCCTGCTGGACGCCTGGGCCGACCGTCCCGAGCCGCCGCGCCCCTACCAGTCCGGCACCTGGGGGCCGACCGCCGCCATCGCGTTGATCGAGCGCGACGGGCGCACGTGGCACGAGGACCTCGGCTGACGCCGAGCCGGCACGGTAATCCGGGTCGAACGCCGCTGATTGGAATGGATCCAGGATAATCGAAGGATCTCAACGGCATGGCCCCGGGTTCGACCGTCCGGCGGCTTCCCTTCCGGCCCGCCGCGCTCTAGACGGGCGGCGAGACACAGGCCCGTTCCGCGCCCCGGCGTGGGCGGGCGCCGAGGAATCGATCATGCCGCCCTGCCGCCGTCCCGTCGCCAGCCTGCTGGTCCTCGCCGCGTTCCTCGCGGGCCCCGTCCGTGCCCAGGAGGAGCCCGCGGTCGAGGCCCCGGCGGCGGAGGCGCCGCACAAGGCCGCGCCCAAGCCGGTGCGGCGCCCCGCCCCCAAGCCCGCCCCGGCCCCGAAGGCGGAGGCCGCGCCGCCCGTGGTGGCGGCGCCCACCGGTGCTTGGCCCAACGGCGCCAGCGCGGTGAGCGAGGTCTATGGCGACTGGACCATCAGCTGCACCCGCGAGAACGAGAAGCGCCAGTGCCAGCTGTCGCAGGCGCAGGGCGTGGCCCAGACCGGGCAGCGCCGCTTCAGCATCGAGCTCAACCCGCCGCAGGACGGGCGCAGCAACGGCCTGCTCCTGATGCCGCTCGGCCTCTCGATCGAGCCCGGCGTGACCTTCAAGCTCGACGACGCGACGCTCGGCAAGGGGGCGCCCTACACCTCCTGCGTCCAGGCCGGCTGCATCGTGCCGATCAGCTTCCCGACGGTCGCCACCGACGCGATGAAGACCGCCGTCAACTTGCGGATCACCGGCACCAAGCCCAACGGCGAGGCCGACACCATCACGGTGCCGCTCGCCGGGTTCGCCGCGGCCCTTACGCGGATGGCGCAGCTTTTGAGCTGAGATCTTCACCGCCTGGTCACGCTTGGGCGGCAGGCTTTCGGTCATGAGCATCGACTCCGCCTCCCTCGCCGCCTTCGCCGTCGCCACGCAGGGCGCCAACTACAGCCAGCAGGTCGCGACCCTCGTGACCCGCCAGGCGCTCGATGCCGAGCGCAGCGTCGCCGCCTACGTGGCCGAGACGGCCAACATCCCGGCCCCGCCCCCGCCCGGCCAGGGGCAGATCGTCGATGTGAGCGTCTGATACCGTTTCCGGAAGATCCCTTCCGGACACGGTATCACCAGCCGGCGCGGCGCTTGAGCGAAGCCGAAATCCGCATCGCGGAGCGATCAACCGGATTTCGTATGGGCGGCTCCGGCCTCCTGCTGCTGCCCCGCACGCCAGTTCCTGCCTGCCCCACAGGCAGGCGGGCGGGCCCTCGATCCGGTGCGATCCCCGAAGAACCGGCCTTCGAGCACTGGCACGAAAGCTGCAAACGACCCCCGCAGGCTGGCCTCACGGCCCGCGGGGCAACGACGCCCGAGCCTTGGACAGGGATGTCCGACAGACGGAGGAGCGTGAACGGGCCTCGCCGGTCCTGCACGATCCTCGCCCTGAAGCGCGTCGAAGACCCCCCGCGGGGGCCATGCGTGAGGCTCGTGAGATGGCCAGTTTCAAGACCGTGATGAAGTCGGGCCATCCCCCGACCCTGTTCGCCGCATTCCTGTACTTCGATTTCTGTTTCGCGATCTGGGTGCTCAACGGCGCCATGGGTCCGTTCATCACCGAGCACTACAAGCTCACGCCGGCCCAGACCGGCTTCATGATCTCGCTGCCGATCCTGGCCGGCGCGATCATGCGCTTTCCCCTCGGCGTGCTCGCCCAGTATATCGGGCGCAAGAACGCCGCGATCACCGAGATGTCGCTGATCGTCCTGGCGATGGCCTACGGCTTCTTCCTGGTGCACTCGTTCACCGACGTGCTCGCCATGGGCGTGCTGCTCGGCATCGCGGGCGCGTCCTTCGGCGTCGCCCTGTCCCTCGGCTCGGGCTGGTTCCCGCCGGAGCACAAGGGCCTGGCGATGGGCATCGCCGGGGCCGGCAACTCGGGCACCGTGCTCGCCGTGCTGTTCGCGCCGCCGCTCGCCCAGGCCTATGGCTGGCAAGCGGTCTACGGCTTCGCCGGCGCGTTCATGCTGATCCCGCTCGCCGTCATGGTCGTCTTCGCCCAGGAACCGCCGGACCGCGAGCACCAGAGCTTCAAGCAGCACGTCTCCTGCCTGTTCGAGAAGGACGGCTGGGCCTTCAACCTGGTCTACGTCATCACCTTTGGGGGCTTCATCGGCCTGTCGAACTTCTTGCCGACCTTCTTCTACGAGCAGTTCGCCGTCACCAAGATCGAGGCCGGGCGGCTCACCATGCTGGCCGCCCTGATGGGCTCGGGCATCCGCATCCTCGGCGGCTACTTCGCCGACCGGATCGGCGGCATCCTGGTCCTGACCGTGGTGCTGCTTGCCGCCGTCGGCTCGTTCCTGATGCTCACCGCGGCTCCGACGCTGCTGGTCACCACGATCCTGTTCATGGTCTGCTTCGCGGCGCTCGGCGCCGGCAACGGTGCGCTGTTCCAGCTCGTGCCCCTGCGCTGGCCGACCAACACCGCGGTGGCGGGCTCGATGATCGGCGAGGTGGGCGCGCTCGGCGGCGCCATCCTGCCGAACGCCATGGGCCTGTCGAAGCAGTATACCGGCGGCTTCGCGGTGGGCTTCCTGTTCTACGCCGCCTTCACGGCGGTCGTGCTCGGCTGCCTCGCCCTGTGGTCGCGCAAGTGGGTCGGCGTCTGGGTCGGTCCCCGCGGCAAGGTCCTGAACACGTCCGGAGATCTGGAGGCCGGCCAGGCGAACCCGCTCGGCGGCGTGCAGCGCGCCTGATCTACACCACGTCGCGCCCGTCGCTGACCACGCGGGCGAAGACCAGCACGTCGACCGCCGCCGCCCCGCCGCGCAGGAGCGCGCGGGCGGCGGCGTTAGCCGTCGCGCCGGTGGTCAGCACGTCGTCGACGAGCAGCACGCGCTTGCCCTGAAGCCGCGCCCGCGCCGCTTCCGGCACCCGGAAGGCGCCCTGCAGGTTCTCGGCCCGGGCGGCCCGGGTCAGGCCCACCTGCTGGCGGGTCCGCCGCACCCGGGCGAGGAGGTCCGGCGCCACCGTCACGCCGCTCCCGCGGGCCACCACCCGGGCGAGCAGATGGGCCTGATTGAAGCGACGCCGCCACAGCCGCCAGCGCCAGAGCGGCACCGGCACCACGAGGTCGGCCTCGGCCATGAGTTCGGCGCCCGCCCGCGCCATCATCCCGCCGAGCGCCCCCGCGAGGTCGAGTCGGTCCTCGTATTTCAGCCGCTGCACCAGGCGCCGCGCCGTCGCGTCGTAGCGGGCCACCGCCCGGGCGCGCTGATAGACTGGCGGGTCGGCGAGCGCTGCCGGGGAGAGCAGGCCGGGCGATCCGAGATCGACCGAGAACGGCGTCCCCAGCCGCTCGCAATAGGGCCGCTCGATGAAGCGCATCTCGCGCCAGCACGCGGCGCAGAGTGCGTGCGGTACCGCCGTCGCTCCGCCGCAGGCGATGCAGCTCGGCGGATAGACCAGGCCGACGAGGGCCCGGACGGCGAGACCGGGCAGCCTGGCGAAGCGGCTCACCGCCGCCCCGTGCCGCGATCGGCGGCACCGGGCCCGGCGGTGTCGTGACGGTGCATCATGGGCGAGGTGTCCGGGCGAATGTGTCGAAATCAGGCAACATACTGCCCGTTTGGCGCGCAGCACGGTTGCGTTGTGAACAGAGCCGGCGCACTATCGTGCTCAACATAAACGCGTAGGAGGAAGCGGTCATGAATGCAGTGCGGATTTCGTCCTCGGCCGAGACCGGGTTGGGCGCGACGCTCCGTACGGCCGGGCAGCGCAGCAGCGAGAGCGGCGTGGATGCCGGAGCCTTCATGACCGCGAGCTTCGTGCCTGGCGCCCCGTCCACGATCGAGGAATTGCGCGAGCGTGCGCAGCGGGAGTTCAAGCGGATCTGGGAACTCGGCGTTCTCGCTCACTGACCTCTCCGCGGCGTCCGGTACCGGCGGGCGTCGCGCCGATCTCTGCGGCCGGCTCTCGCCTCCGGAGAGATCCAGTCGGGATGCATTGGTGATCCCGCCGGTCACGTCTCGATGTCGGGCAGCGCGTCGTGGTGCAGGAGCAGCACGTCGGTCGCCGCCGCCAGCTTGCGGGCTGCGCGGGTGAAGCCGGCATTCGAGACTACCGCCGCATGGTCGGCATTCCAGTAGCTGCGCGCCGCCACCACTTCCTGCACCGCGCCGTTGCCGACGGGCTTCGCGTAGCGCTTGCACTGCACCACCAGCCGCACCCCGTCCCGCTCCGCCACCACGTCGGCGCCCTGGTCGCCCGCGGCCCGGGTGGTGCGCGCGTCCCAGCCCGCCCGCTCCAGCAGGGTGGCGCAGAAGCGCTCGTAGGCGATCCCGTCCGTCGGCGCCGCATCGTCCTCGTCCGGCAGCACCACGCTGAGGGAGGCCGCCTCGACGATGTCGAGGATCTCGTCGTAGCGCGCCGCGATCAGGTCGCCGTAGCCCTCGGCCTCGAGGCGCGGCAGCACCGTGCGGTCGGCGAAGTAGCTGCGCTCGCGCAGCCAGCCGTCGAGGATCTCGTTGCCGTAGGGATCGACGTAGCTCTCCTGGCGCCGGCGCAGCGCCAGGGTCTCGCGATGGCGGCGCGCGATCGCCCGGACCCGCCTGCGGAAGCGGCCGCCCCGGCCGAGCCGGTGCAGCACCAGCACCAGGGCCACCAGCCCGGCGACCCCGAGGGCCTTGGGCCCGAACCACAGGCTCGCCGCGCCACCGACCAGGATCGGCCAGAACAGGCGATCGGCGAGGCTGGAGGTGCGGCGCATCGGGAAGGACTCTCGCGCCGCGCGATGCGGCTGGACGGACCGGACTCTCGCGGGAGTGCGTTGTCCCCAGCCTAAGGCGCGGCCTGTCCCCGGATTCATCCACAGCAGAACGCCACCTCGCCCCGGGGGCCCGCATCGGCCTGAGACGGCGGCCCCTCACGCGAGCGTGTCGGGGCAAGGCCTTCGCGGCGCTTGCATTCGGGCTGCCGCTCGGCCGATCCTGGTGCTCCGCCGGGGTGTCTCGGGCCGGCGCACGGGAGTTCCCGGATGAGGTCACGCGTCGCCGCGCTTCTCGCCTGCCTCCTCGCCGCCACGGCGGCAGGCCCTCCGGTCCGGGCCGCGGACGCGCCGGTCGAGGTCGACGTCGCCCTGGTGCTGGCGGTCGACGTCTCCCTGTCGATGACCGGCGACGAGCAGGCGGTGCAGCGGGAGGGCTACGTCGAGGCGTTCCGCAACCCGGCGGTGCACCAGGCGATCCGCCAGGGCATGGTCGGGCGCATCGCCGTGACCTACGTCGAGTGGGCAGGGGTTGGCAACCAGCGGGTCGTGGTGCCCTGGACGCTCATCGCCGGAGCAGAGGAGGCCGCCGGCTTCGCCGAACGGCTGAGCCAGAGCCCGCCCCGGCGCTCGACCTGGACTTCGATCGCCAGCGCGATCGACTTTTCCGCCGGACTCCTTGCCGGCAGCGGCTTCGAGGCGATGCGGCGGGTGATCGACGTGTCGGGGGACGGGCCGAACAACCAGGGCCGCTCCGTCACCCGGGCGCGGGACGATGCGGTAGGGCAGGGGATCGTCATCAACGGCCTGCCGCTGATGATCCGCGAGCCGAGCGGCCCGTGGGACATCAAGGATCTCGACCGCTACTACCGCGACTGCGTGATCGGCGGGAGCGGGAGCTTCATGGTGCCGGTCCGCGAGCGCGACCAGTTCGCCGCCGCGATCCGCACCAAGATCATCCGCGAGGTGGCAAGCGGCGATCCCGGACCGCTGCTGCAGCGGGCCCAGGGCGAGCCCCGGGCCAACTGCCTGATCGGCGAGCGGCCCAACCCCGACTGGGATTAGCGCGACGCCGTTTGCAATCTGTAGATGCAGCAGGCCGCCTTCGGCCCGCGGTCCGGCTCAGCCTTCGTTGCCGCGCAGCGCCTTGCGCCGCTGCTGACCGAGGCCCATGGTCTTGGCCAGTTCCGAGCGCGCCGCGGCGTAGTTCGGTGCCACCATCGGGTAGTCGGGCGACAGGTTCCAGCGCGCGCGGTATTCTTCCGGCGTCAGGCCGTAGCGGCTGCGCAGGTGGCGCTTCAGCGACTTGAACTTCTTGCCGTCCTCAAGGCACACCAGATAATCCGGCATGATCGACTTCTTGATCGGAACGGCCGGGGTCAGCGGCTCGGCCGGGTCCGCCGTCTCGGTGTTGCCGAGGCCGCCCAACGCCGAGTGGACCGAAGCGATCAGGGCCGGAAGCTCGGCAACCGGCAACGAGTTGTTGCTCACGAATGCCGCCACGATATCCGCCGCCAGCTGGATGTGGTCCGTCGACGCCTCGGTGTCACTCATCACTTAGTCCTCTTCTCCCGATCGATCCATGACACGTTCGGACATCCCTGCCTCAGGACTCTGTGGGAGGGCGCCGAAACGGCAGGCCATGTCCGGGTTTGCTTCTGCGTGCAACTATGGCGTCGGCGCCAGAACCGCAAGGGAAAAACAAGCGACCTTCCCCAGCGGCTCAATGCCGTTCATAAATCTTGCAGGAGGGGGGATCGAGGCAGGGTTGTGCTCGCCTCAGCCTGCGCGTCCCGGGCAACTATCTCTGCCGTCGGCGATGCCTCGGCCATATCCTCTTCGGCTTATGCCATCTGGAGGATTTGTTATCTTTTGAACGGTGCGAGCTTCATCCTGTTGTCGCAAGTCGACGATCGAAGCCGGTGCAATCGCCGACGGCGGCCTTCGGCCGATCGAGCGACCAACCACAAGGTGTCGCGGGCGGGCGCGAAGAGTTGCTCGGTGATCGATGCTGTCGCAATTCAGTTATGCACGAATCGATCGACGGCGAATCGGCGCGGGGCGGCGTTTCCCGACGCCGTCGGGTGCTGCGATACAGTGCGACGGGTGGCGAAGACTGCGGTGAACGTGCAGGCCCGGCGTGACGCTGGCCGATCCGTGCGCGATCGGACGCCGAAGACCGGCGGGTTCGCTCCGCGGTGCGGGACCGGGCGGTCGAATGCTGTCGGTCGATTGCCGGAACCGGGTCGATCGTGCGGCCTTTTCAGGCCGCCGTCTGCGTCGCCGGCTCGAGGGCCGCGACGGCCAGGACCTGGTCGCGCCCGCGCACCGCGTGCTCGCCGAGCGGACGCGCGCGCACGCCCTCGGGCAGGCGCGGCAGCTTCGCCAGGAGGTCGCCGGAGATCAGCACCGGCGCGTCGAGGGTGCGGCACAGGGCCTCAAGCCGGGCGGTGACGTTCACCGCATCGCCGAAATACGCGATCTTGTGCCGGTCGACCCCGATCTCGGCGGTGACCACCGGGCCGCCATGCAGGGCGGCCCGGATGCGCGGCACGGTGCCGAAGCGCTCCTGCCAGGCCGCCGCGTCCCGGGTCAGGCTGTCCTGGATCGCCAGCACGCAGGCGACGCAGCGGGCGCCCTGCAGGCCGCGGGCCATCGGCCAGGTGATCATCGCCATGTCGCCGACGAAGTCGTCGGTCGAGCCCTGGCAGCGCCGCACCGGCTCGGCCAGGGTCGCGAAGACGGCGCTGAGGAACGCCTGCGTTCTCAGCGCCCCGTGGGTCTCGGCGTAGGCGGTGGAGCCGACGACGTCGACGAACAGGAAGATGCGCTCCTCCTCGACGGGCCGGTGGTAGCGGCCGACCAGCAGGTTGACGAAGACCTCGGCGCCGATGAGGTCGCGCATGCGCACCACGAAGACGAGCAGCGCCGAGACGGCGAGCGCGTAGACCAGGACCCGGAGCGAGGGCACCACCGCCTCGGCGAAGGGTTCGGGGCTCAGGCCCGTGCTCCACACGATGACACCGCCGGTGGCGTGCCCGAGGGTGATCATGCCGACATAGGCGAGCTCGGCGATGGGCACGTACAGGAAGGTCGGCAGGCGACGCAGGCGTGCCTGCAGCCGCGGCAGCAGGGTACCGCGCTCCATCAGCAGCGCGCAGGCGCCGATGAACACCCCGTGGATCGCCGCCACCAGCGGGATGCCGTTCTTGAACAGCGCGTCGTAGAGCAGGCCGGCCCCGGCGCTGAGCGCCAGGATCCCGATCCAGAACCAGGCGTGCTGCGGGATCGGCAGCCGCAGCGTGCGCAGGAACTCGGCGGCGCGCGCCGCGAGCCCGACGGAATCCGGCTCCCCCGATGAGCGGTGGTCGGCGGGGCCGGCTGCGGGCACGATGGCGCTCTCCTGGGCCGCGGCGGGCTCGGGGCAGGCCCGCGGCGTCAGGGCAGTTCAGCCGGGATTCGCGCCGATTTGAGGGCACCGGCGACACGAGGGCGCAGATCGCCGCCTCGGCGGCGCTTCGATCGCCGGCGCATCGCGGAGCCGGTCTGCTGCGGAAACCTGTGGAACTGTTGGCTTGACCATGGCGTTTGCAGTCCGGAACAGCATTCGAGCCTGGAGCCGACAATGTCTCTTCGTCTTGCCACCCTGGCGACCCTCGCCGCCCTGGTCACCGTTCCGGCGTTGGCCGAGGACGTGACGGTGATCCGCCGCGATTCGGCGCCTGTCGAGCGCAGCACCGTGATCGAGAAGCGTTCGGTCGAGTCGACCGGCTCGGTCGGTGGCTGCGAGACCAAGACCGTCAAGAAGACCAACGAGTACGGCGACAGCAAGACCGTCCGCAGCGAGCGCTGCGACTGATCCATCGATTGAAAAAGTGCGGCCCCGTGAGGGGCCGCCCCGTTCCGTTGTTTCTCCCGGTGTCCCTCGCGAAGCCCCCGTCCGCAGGAGCGGGCTTCGCCGGGGACGCTTACTTGATCAGGCGAGCCAGGGTCTTGCCGGCCGGGCTCTTCATCTCCTTGGCGTCGAGCGTGCCGTCGTTGTCCGGGTCGGCGGCCTTGAACAGGCTCTCGGCCAGGGCGACGTACTCGTCCTTGGTCAGCGTGCCGTCGTTGTCCGGATCGGCCTTCATCAGCTGCTGGCGGCTCAGGCGGCCCTTCAGTTCCTTGGCGTCGAGCGTGCCGTCGGCATCCTTCTCGAGCTTGTCGAACACCGCGGCGGCGGCGGCCTTGACCTCGGCGAGGTCGAGCGTGCCGTCGGAGTCGGTGTCGACGGCCGCGATGGTGCGGTCGGCCGCCGGCTTGGCCTCGGCGGAGGCCGGAAGCGCCAGCGGCGCGGCGAGCAGGGCGGCGAGAAGCAGGGTGCGGTTCAGCATCGAAAGTCTCCGGCGCGAGAATCGTCGTCCATCTCCCGTCGGGGAAATGGGATAATCTGGCAAGCGGATACCTAACCGTTGCGGGAAGCTTTGCAACCCCTTCTGACGCAAGGGCGGGTCACGCGCCGAGCCGTTCCGCCAGGATCTTGTCGACCCGGCGCCCGTCCATGTCGACGACCTCGAAACGCCAGCCGCCGCGTTCGAAGCCGTCGCCGGCGGTCGGAATACGTCCGAGCTGGAAGATCACGAAGCCTGCGAGCGTCGAGAAGTCGTCGGTATCGGGCCGTTCGGTGAGGCCGAGGCGCTCGAATGCTTCGACCGCGGGCATCATTCCATCGATGAGCAGCGATCCGTCCTGGCGCTCGACCACCATCGGCTCGTCGTCGTCGGTCTCCGGGATGTCGCCGGCGATCGCCTCGAGGAGGTCGGTCTGGGTGACGATGCCCTCGAGGTCGCCGTACTCGTCGACGACGATCGCCATCCGGACGGGCTTGGCCTTGAAGGTCTCCAGCACCCGCAGGATCGGCATGCCCTCGTGCACGACGATCGGCTCGCGGATGATCGCGTCGAGGCTGATCGGTGCCCCGTCGAGGAGCTGGTTGAGCACGTCCTGCTTGCGCAGCACGCCGACGATCTCGTGGATCTCGCCGCGGCTCGCCACCAATTGCTCGTGGCGGCAGGCGCGGATCGTCTCCAGCACCGCCTCGCGCGGATCCTCGACGTCGATCCAGTCGACCTCGTGGCGCGGTGTCATGATGTCCCGCACCCGCCGCTCGCCGATGCCGAAGATGCGCTGGACCGCCGCCTGCTGCGATTCCTGGATCAGGCCGGCCTCCTGGCTCGCCGCCACCAGGAGCGACAACTCGGCGGTGGAGTGGAGCGAGCCCTCGCCGGAGCCCGGTTGCAGGCCGCACAGCCGCAGCACGCCGTTGCCGAGCCCGTTGAGGAACGAGATCGCCGGGCGGAAGACCAGCAGGAACAGCCGCAGGGGCCGCACGATGGCGAGCGCGGTGCGCTCGCTGCGCTGCAAGGCCAGGCTCTTCGGCGCCAACTCGCCGAGCACGATGTGCAGCGAGGTGATGACCACGAAGGAGAAGACCACCGCGATGGCGTGGGCGCCGGCCGTGCTGACGCCCTGCGGCAGGAAGGCGAGCAGCGGCTCGATCAGGTGGGCGAGCGCCGGCTCGCCGACCCAGCCCAGCGCCAGCGACGAGATGGTGATGCCGAGCTGCGTGGCGGCGAGGTGCGAATCCAGGCTGTCGATCGCCCGCTGCAGGGCGCCGGCATTGATCCGCTTCTCGGCGACGAGCTCCTGGACCCGGCTGCGCCGGACGGCCACGAGGGCGAACTCGGCCGCGACGAAGAACCCGTTCGCGAAAACGAGGAACACGATGGCGAACAGGCCGAGGCCCGTCCCCCAGGGACTGTCGGAGAAAATCACCGCCTCCCGTGGCGCGACCGGCCGCTCCCGGGGCGGGGCGTGGCCGGCCCCCTCATAGCAAGTCTGCTCCTCCGAGCCTATCCGTCGGATGCCCGATCCGCCGCTCCTCCACGCCCGATGCCGCCGCGGAAAGACGGTGGACGCCGTCCGTCATCCCGCGGCGCAACATCTGGCCTCGACCCGCAGTTTCTGCTAGGCGCCGGCAAGATCCTGCGCCGGCTCAGGCTTTCTTCCCTTGTCCGGGATCTCCGCCGCGCCGCGCTCCACGACCGAAAGACCCGGTTCATCATGGCGAGCGACCTGTCCCGCATTTCCCGTGCGCTTCTCTCCGTCTCCGACAAGACCGGGCTGGTGGAGTTCGCCCGCGCGCTCGCCGCCCGCGGCGTGACCCTGGTCTCGACCGGCGGCACCCACCGGGCGCTGACCGAGGCGGGCCTGACGGTGACGGAGGTCTCGGACCTCACCGGCTTCCCCGAGATGATGGACGGGCGGGTCAAGACCCTGCATCCGGGCGTGCATGGCGGGCTGCTCGCGATCCGCGACAACCCCGAGCACCAGGCCGCCATGCTGGCCCACGGCATCGCGGCGATCGACCTCCTCGTCGTCAACCTCTATCCGTTCGAGGCGACGCTCGCCGCCGGCAAGCCCGCCGCCGAGTGCATCGAGAACATCGATATCGGCGGACCGGCGATGATCCGCGCGGCGGCCAAGAACCACAAGGACGTCGCCGTGGTGGTCGACGTCGCCGATTACGCTGCGGTGCTGGCCGACCTCGACGCCCATGACGGCGCCGTCGCCTTCGCGACCCGCCGGCGGCTGGCCCAGAAGGCCTATGCCCGCACGGCCTCCTACGACGCCGCCATCTCGACCTGGCTCGCCGGCGAGATCGAGGCCGCGCCCGAGACCCAGACCTTCCGGGCGCTCGGCGGCACGCTGGCCCAGGGCCTGCGCTACGGCGAGAACCCGCACATGAAGGCCGCGTTCTACCGCACGGCCGGCGCCCCGCGCCCGGGCGTGGCGACCGCGCGCCAGCTCCAGGGCAAGGAGCTGTCCTACAACAACATCAACGACACCGACGCCGCCTACGAGGCGGTGAGCGAGTTCGATCCTGCCCGCACCGCGGCAGTGGTCATCGTCAAGCACGCCAACCCCTGCGGCGTCGCCGAGGGCGCGAGCCTGATCGAGGCCTACGAGCGGGCGCTTCGCTGCGATCCGGTCTCGGCGTTCGGCGGCATCGTCGCGCTCAACCGCACGCTGGACGCGGAAGCCGCGAAGAAGATCGTCGAGATCTTCACGGAAGTGATCATCGCGCCCGACGCCACCGAGGAGGCGGCCGCGATCGTCGCCGCCAAGAAGAACCTGCGCCTCCTCACCACCGGCGGCGTCGCCGATCCCCGCGCCCCTGGCCAAGCGTGGCGCACGGTGGCGGGCGGCTTCCTGGTCCAGGACCGTGACAACGCCGTCGTCGACGACATGCCGCTCAAGGTCGTGACCAGGCGTGCGCCGACCGAGGCCGAATTGTCGGACCTGCGCTTCGCCTTCCGGGTCGCCAAGCACGTGAAGTCGAACGCGATCGTCTACGCGAAGGACGGCGCGACCGTTGGCATCGGCGCCGGGCAGATGTCGCGGGTCGATTCCTCGCGCATCGCCGCCTGGAAGGCGGCCGAGGCCGCCAAGGCCGCCGGCCTGCCCGAGAGCCTCGCCCGCGGCGCGGTGGTGGCCTCGGACGCGTTCTTCCCCTTCGCTGACGGCCTTCTCGCCGCGGCCGAGGCCGGGGCCACGGCGGTGATCCAGCCCGGCGGCTCGATGCGCGACGACGACGTCATCCGCGCGGCCGACGAGGCCGGCCTCGCCATGGTGCTGACCGGTCACCGCCACTTCCGGCACTGACCGACGACGGCCGTCGCCCGATCGGGGGGCGGCCTTCGCCGACCGGACCGTTGACCCCCGGGCCGGCCTCGGCCAAGCCTCGCCGGGACGACAGGCGGGACCTCGACGAATGCGGCTGGACGAACACCCCTTGCGAGCCCGGGTGCTGGCGGAGGTCCACGCCCGGCCGTTCACGCCGGTCAAGACGCCCCGCCGCTTCCTGCACTACGCCTTCCTGACCGACGGCGATGCCGCCGCCGCCGACCGCGACGCGCTCGAGGCCTATTGCGCCGGCCTCGGCCATCCCGGCCCGGCCCTGGGCGCCAAGCAGCATCGGGTGATCTTCTCCGGCGCGATCCTGCGCTGGGAGAGCCACAGCGAGTTCACCACCTATACCTGGGAGTACGGCGACGCCCAGGGCCATGCCTTCCAGCCCCAGCCCGACGCGATCGAGGGCGCGATGGGGGAGGTGGCCCAGCCCGGCCCGCTCCTCGTCGCGGTCGACCTCCACCTCCTGCCGGCGGTCGACGGGGGCCTGCCGGCCGACGTCGTATCGGGTTTCAACGCCGCCTCCCTGGCGATGGCGGAGGCCGAGGGCGGCGCCGCGGTGATCGCCACCGACTTCCAGCCCGACCCGCACGGCTACGTCCGCATCGTGGTGGCCGACCGGCGCCTGAGCCGGCTCGGCGCCGGCACCCTGGTGCAGCGCCTGCTCGAGATCGAGACCTACCGGACCCTGGCCCTCCTCGGCCTGCCGGAGGCGCAGGCGCTCGGGCCGACCATCCGGCGGATCGAGACCGCGCTGCCGCCCCTGATGGAGGCGATGCGCTCCAGCGAGGGGTTCGAGAAGAACCACGCCCTCCTCGACGAGCTGATCGGGCTCGCCGCCGAGCTCGAGGCCGGCGCCTCCCGGGCGATGTACCGCTTCGGCGCCACCCGGGCCTACGACGAATTGGTGCGCCTGCGCCTCTCCTCCTCGGGGGAGCACGCGCTGCCCGGGCAGACGAGCTGGTCGGTCTTCCTCGCCCGGCGCTACAACCCGGCGATCCGCACCTGCACGACGATCGCCGAGCGGCAGGACCTGCTCTCGCGCAAGCTCGCCCGGGCGGCCCAGATGCTGCGCACCCGGGTCGACATCGAGCTGGAGCGCCAGAACCAGGCCCAGCTGCAATCGATGAACGACCGGGTGCGGCTGCAGCTGCGTATGCAGCAGACCGTCGAGGGCCTGTCGGTCGCGGCGATCACCTACTACGTCGCGAGCCTCGTCCACCACGTCCTGGAGGGCGTCCACCATGCCGGCGTGCCGGTCGATGCGACGGTCGGGACCGCGGTCGCGGTGCCGGTGGTGCTGGCGGGCGTGTGGTGGACGGTCCGGCGCATCCGGCGGATGCATGCGGAGCCCGGGGGGCATTGAGGGGGAGCACCGGCTCGTCCGTCGCGACGACCTCGGCACCCTTTAGGTATTTGCAACAGTGCTTCCGCCGTCCGGGCGAGGGCGGATAGCAACCTCGTCACCGGACGACGAGAAAGGGGCGGCGGCCGCAACGGCCGCCGCCCCTCGCCGCATCAATGCGCGTGTGCGCCGGACGCCCCGATGCCGGTCTCGGAGCGCACATACTGCGCCTCGAAGGTCGCCCGCTCGCGTTTGGCCCGCGCCGAGTTGTCGATCTTCGAGACCGCCCAGATGCCCAGGAAGGCGAGCGGCATCGAGAACAGGGCCGGGTTGTCGTAGGGGAAGAGCGCCGCCGGATGGCCGAAGGTGGTGACCCACACGGCCTTCGACAGCACCACCATCACGACCGCGCTGACGAGGCCGATAAGGCCGCCGACGAGGGCGCCGAGCGTGGTGGTGCCCTTCCACAGGATCGACATCGCGAGCACCGGGAAGTTGCAGCTCGCCGCCACCGCGAAGGCGAGGCCGACCATGAAGGCGACGTTCTGGTTCTCGAAGACGTAGCCGAGATAGATCGCCACGATGCCGATCACGACGGCCGAGATCTTCGACAGCCGCACCTCGCCGGCCTCGGTCGTGCGCCCGCGGGCGAAGACCTGGGCGTAGAGGTCGTGGCTGACCGCCGAGGCGCCGGCGAGCGTCAGGCCGGCGACCACGGCCAGGATGGTCGCGAAGGCCACCGCCGAGATGAAGCCGAGGAAGAGCGACCCGCCGGTGGCGTTGGCGAGGTGCACCGCCGCCATGTTGCTGCCGCCGAGAAGCCCGGTGATCCGGTCGTAGGCGCCGTTCGCCCCGGCCTTGAAGTAGCTCGGGTCGCCCATCAGGAAGGTGATGGCGCCGAACCCGATGATGAAGGTCAGGATGTAGAAGTAGGCGATGAGGCCGGTGGCGTAGAACACCGACTTGCGGGCGGCCTGGGCGTCCGACACCGTGAAGAACCGCATCAGGATGTGGGGCAGGCCGGCGGTGCCGAACATCAGGCCGATGCCGAGCGACAGGGACGAGATCGGGTCGGCGACGAGGCCGCCCGGCGCCATGATCGCCTCGTGCTTGGGATGCTCGGCGACGGCGGCCGCGAACAGCGCCTCCGGATTGAAGCCGTAGCGCCACAGCACGGCGAGCGCCATGAAGGACGCGCCCGCGAGCAGCAGGCAGGCCTTGATGATCTGCACCCAGGTCGTCGCCTTCATGCCGCCGAAGGCGACGTAGACGATCATCAGGATGCCGACCGCGACGATGGCGGTGAGGTAGTCGAGGCCGAACAGGAGCTGGATCAGCTTGCCGGCGCCGACCATCTGGGCGATCAGGTAGAACGCCACCACCACGAGAGTGCCGGTCGCCGACAGGATACGGATCCGGGTCTGGTCGAGGCGGAAGCTCGCCACGTCGGCGAAGGTGAACTTGCCGAGGTTGCGCAGGCGCTCGGCAATCAGGAACAGCACGATCGGCCAGCCGACCAGGAAGCCGATCGAGTAGATCAGCCCGTCGAAGCCCGACGAGAAGACCAGCCCCGAGATGCCGAGGAACGAGGCGGCCGACATGTAGTCGCCCGCGATGGCGAGCGCGTTCTGGCCGGCCGAGATGCCGCCGCCGGCGGCGTAGAAGTCGGCCGCCGACTTCGAGCCCGCGGCCGCCTTGTAGGTGATGCCCAGCGTGGCGAGCACGAAGAGCAGGAACATGACGACGGCGGTCCAGTTCGTCGCCTGCTTCTGCACGGCGCCGAGATCCGGTCCGGCGGCGAGCGCGGCGCCGGCCCCGACGATCGTCAGGAGCGCCACGACGGCGATGCGGCGGGCGGTCATCGGCCGAGCTCCCGGTTGAGGTCGCGGGTCAGGTCGTCGAAGCGGCCATTGGCCCGGGCGACGTAGATCCCGGTCAGCACGAAGGCCGCCACGATGACGACGAGGCCGAGCACGATGCCGAGCGAGGTGACGCCGGAGCCGACCTTCGTCGCCATCAGGCCGTGCGCGAAGGCGACGAGCAGGATGAAGACAAGGTAGATGCCCAGCATCACGCCGGACAGGATCCAGCCGAAGCGGGTGCGTTCGGTGACGAGCTGCCGGAATTTCGGGCTCGCCAGAACCCGTGAATGATCGATCTCCGCCATCGGCGGGCCTCCTCCCTGTTGTCTTTCGCCTGTCGGTCTTTCGTCAGCCGGGCGCAGGTCGCCTCGCGCCCGTCATCGACGAGGCGGCCGATGCGGGCTGAGAATGTTGCCGGATCGTAACGGACAATCTTGTGCCGACTATCCGCTGCTGCAGCGCACACAGCGAATGACCTGAAATGGCGGCGATTGCCAGCGCGAAACGATTGAAAAGCCGTGTCGTGCTACGAAGGTTTAGTAGATCGCCGGTGGCGTGATCGACGGCTCTGCTGGCCGCCGCGGTGATGCCGCGCAGGAGAACGCCGCCGCGCGATCGGCGCGGCGGCGCAGCCGGGAGCCGAGCCGGCACGGGCCCCGATGGTCGTGCCCGGGGCCCGGCCGCCGGGTCAGTGGGTGCGGTTCTGGCGGTTCTCGATCAGGTCGTCGACGACGGCCGGCTCGGCCAGCGTCGAGGTGTCGCCGAGCGAGGAGAACTCGTCCTCGGCGATCTTGCGCAGGATGCGGCGCATGATCTTGCCCGAGCGGGTCTTGGGCAGGCCGGGGGCGAACTGGATCAGGTCGGGCGAGGCGATCGGCCCGATATCCTTGCGCACCCAGGCGACCAGCTCCTTGCGGAGCGCGTCCGAGGGCTCCTCGCCCTGCATCAGGGTGACGTAGGCGTAGATGCCCTGGCCCTTGATGTCGTGCGGATAGCCCACCACCGCGGCTTCGGAGACCTTCGGGTGCGCGACCAGCGAGGATTCGACCTCCGCCGTGCCCATCCGGTGGCCCGAGACGTTGATGACGTCGTCGACCCGGCCGGTGATCCAGTAATAGCCGTCCGCATCGCGCCGGCAGCCGTCGCCCGAGAAGTAGCGGCCCGGGAAGGTCGAGAAGTAGGTCTGGACGAAGCGCTCGTGGTCGCCCCACACCGTGCGCATCTGGCCGGGCCAGGAATCGTCGATGCAGAGGTTGCCCTCGCAGGCGCCGTCGAGGACCTTGTTGTCGCTGTCGACCACCACCGGCTTGACGCCGAAGAACGGCCGGGTCGCCGAGCCGGGCTTGAGCGGGGTCGCGCCGGGCAAAGGCGTGATGAGGATGCCGCCGGTCTCGGTCTGCCACCAGGTGTCGACGATCGGGCATCGCTCGTCGCCCACCACCCGGTAGTACCACTCCCAGGCCTCGGGGTTGATCGGCTCGCCGACCGAGCCGAGGGTGCGCAGGGACGCGCGCGAGGTCTTCTTCACCGGCGCCTCGCCGGCACCCATCAGCGAACGGATCGCGGTCGGCGCGGTGTAGAAGATGTTGACCTTGTGCTTGTCGACGACCTCCCAGAACCGCGAGATCGACGGGTAGGTCGGAATGCCCTCGAACATCAGGGTCGTGGCGCCGTTCGCCAGCGGTCCATACAGGATGTAGGAGTGGCCGGTGACCCAGCCGACATCGGCGGTGCACCAGTAGATGTCGCCCTCGTGGTAGTCGAAGACGTACTGGTGGGTCATCGCCGCGTAGACGAGGTAGCCGCCGGTGGTGTGGACCACGCCCTTCGGCTGGCCGGTCGAGCCCGAGGTGTAGAGCAGGAAGAGCGGGTGCTCGGCCTCGACGTGGGTGACCGGGCACTCGTCGGTGACCTGGGCGGCGGCCGCGTCGTAGTAGACGTCGCGGATCGGGTCCATCTCGACGCCGCCGCCGGTGCGGCGCACCACGATCACGTGGTCGACGCTGTCGGCGGGCAGGCGCTGGATCGCCGCGTCGACATTGGCCTTCAGCGGCACCTTGCGGCCGCCGCGCAGGCCCTCGTCGGCGGTGATGACGAGCTTCGAGTCGCAGCCCTGGATGCGGCCGGCGAGGGAATCCGGCGAGAAGCCGCCGAACACCACCGAGTGGATCGCGCCGAGGCGGGCGCAGGCCAGCATCGCGAAGGCGGCCTCGGGGATCATCGGCAGGTAGATGGTGACCCGGTCGCCCTTCGACACGCCCCGGTTGCGCAGGACGTTGGCCATCCGGCACACTTCCGCGTGCAGCTCGCGGTAGGTGATGTGGCGCGATTCCGACGGGTCGTCGCCCTCCCAGATGATCGCCACCTGGTCGCCGCGGGTCTCGAGGTGCCGGTCGATGCAGTTGTGGGCGGCGTTGGTCACGCCGTCGGAGAACCACTGGATCGAGACGTCGCCGGGGCCGAAGGTCGTCTCCTTGACCTTTGTGTAGGGCGTGAACCAGTCGATCCGCTTGCCGTGCTCGCGCCAGAACGCCTCGGGATCGTCGATCGAGGCCCGGTACCAGGACTGGTACTTCGCCTCGTCGATATGCGCCCGCGCGCGCGCATCCTGGCTGACCTCGACGACCCGCTGGCTCATGGCGTTGCTCCCCTGCCTCTGCCGCCCGGTCACGGCGCAGGTCCCGGGCTGGTTGCGGTCGGTGTAGGCGTCGGCTCGCGGCGCCCGCAACCGATCATTCCGTCTAATGCACCTTGGATTAATGCGCCGGGCGAAGGGCACGGCACCGGAGCGGGCTACTCGGTGCAGCCGGTGCAGATCTCGGTCTCGATCTTGCGGCCGATCTCGCGGTCGCGCGCCTGAAGCTCGGGGGTCGGGCCCGAATCGGGACCGAGCGCCGCGCCCGGCGGCTTGGTCTGGCCGACATCGGTGGTTGTACGGCTGCCCGGCCCGAGCGAGCCGGTGACGGCCGTGTCGTGCACGGCGATGTCCCGCGTCTCGGGGGCGCCCTGGGCGAGGAGCGGGGCGGGAGCGAGGGCCGTCGCCACGAGGCCGGTGAGGCCGAGGCCGAGGGCGGCGAGACGACGCGTCGAACGCATGAAAGGCCTCCTTCGTAGATCCGAGGCTTGCGGAACCAATTCCGAAGCATCCTCGAAGGACAACGCCGCGACGGGTGAGGGGTTCGCCCGGGATGTGCCGCCCCGCACCTCGCCTGTCAGTACGGCACCCGGTCGGCCTTGGCCTCGTAACGCTCCCAGACCTCGATCGCCTTGGCCCGCATGATCTGGCGGATCGGGATCTTGCGCTCGCCCGCGGGCTTGCGGATCTCCTCGTAGATCATGCTGTCGTCGAAGTTGCCGTGCTTCAGGGCGTCCTCGTTGGTCGAGGCGTAGAAGATCCGCGAGATGCCGGCCCAGTAGGCGGCGGCCATGCACATCGGGCAGGGTTCGGCCGAGGTATAGAGCGTGGCGCCGTGCAGCTTGAAGTTGCCTTCCTTGCGGCAGGCGTCGCGGATCGCCGCCATCTCGGCGTGCCAGGTCGGGTCGTTCTCGGCGACGACCCGGTTGGCGCCCTCACCGACGATCTGCCCGTCGCGCACGATCACGGCGCCGAAGGCGCCCCCCGCGCTCTCGACCAGGGAGGTGTGCTCCGACAGGGCGATGGCCCGCGCCATGAAGGTCTCGTCGTCGGTCATCGGGGCTCCTCGCGGCCAGGCCTTACGGTTACCCGAGGGAGCATGGCGCCGCCTGCCGGAAAGGCAAGCGGGGAGAGGGGGCCGCGAAACCGGCCGCCCCTCAATACGTCCAGCGCTGCGCCTTCGCGACGAGGAAGTCCCGGAAGGCCTGGACGCGGGCGACCGTGCGCATCTCCTCGGCGTAGACGAGATAGCTCTCGAGGTTCGGCATCTCGTAGTCGCGCAGCACCTGGACCAGCTGCTCGTTCCCGTCCGCCACGTAGTCCGGCAGGATGCCGATGCCGGCGCCGGTCTCGACCGCGAGCTGCAGCGCCGAGATGTTGTTGACCGTGAAGTGGATGGTGCGGTGCTCGCGCCCCTCGCGCCCGACGGTGGCGAGCCAGTGCGTCGCCATCAGGTAGGAGGGCTGGTCGCCGCCGAACGAGACCAGGCGGTGCTTGTCGAGGTCGTCGATGGTCTTCGGCTCGCCGAAGCGCTTGATGTATTCGAGCGAGGCGAAGACGTGGTAGTGCACCGTGAACAGCCGGCGCTGGATCAGGTCCGGCTGGGCCGGGCGCCGGAGCCGAATGGCCACGTCGGCCTCGCGCATGGCGAGGTCGAGTTCCTCGTTGGTCAGGATCAGCTCGACGCGCACGTCCGGGTGCAGGTCGAGGAACTCGGCCACCCGCTGCGACAGCCAGGCGGTGCCCAGACCCACCGTCGTCGTCACCTTGAGGTCGCCGGACGGGCGTTCGCTAGTCTCGACGAGGCGCGCGCGCGTCGTCTCCAGCCGCATCTTCATGTCCCGGGCGGCCCGAAACAGCAGATCGCCCTGCTCGGTCAGGATCAGCCCGCGGGCATGGCGGTGGAACAGCGGCGCCTTCAGCTCGCGCTCGAGCGCGCTGATCTGGCGGCTGACGGCCGACTGGCTGAGGCCGATGTCGTCGCCCGCCTTGGTGAAGCTGCCCGCCTCGGCGACGTTGAGGAAAATCCGGATCTTGTCCCAGTCCACGGCCGTCAACCCCTCGCCAGAGCTCCGGCCGGCTCGGATGAGCCGGTGAGTTCAGAGCGAACGCCACAAGGCCGGGACCGGGGCTCATCCCCGGCCCCGGTCGATTGTCCCCTACTCGGCCGCCGCCTTGCGCGGCTCTTCGCCGATCGCGAGGTTCGCCAGGTATTTCTCCGCCTCGAGGGCGGCCATGCAGCCCATGCCGGCGGCGGTGATCGCCTGCCGGTAGACGTCGTCGGTCACGTCGCCCGCCGCGAACACGCCGGGGATCGCCGTCATGGCGGTGCCGGGCGTCACCTCGAGGTAGCCGCCGGCGCGGAAGGGCAGCTGCCCCTCGAACACGGCCGTGGCCGGCTGGTGGCCGATGGCGATGAACACGCCGTCCGCCTTGCGCTCGGTGATCGCGCCGGTGACCGTGTCGCGCAGGCGCAGATGGGTGACGGAGGGGGCCGGCTTGTCGCGGCCGCAGATCTCCTCCACCGCGTGGTTCCACACCACCTCGACGTTCGGGTGCTTGAACAGGCGCTCCTGCAGGATGCGCTCGGCCCGGAAGCTGTCGCGGCGGTGGACCACCGTGACCTTGGAGGCGAGGTTGGCCAGATACAGCGCCTCCTCGACCGCGGTGTTGCCGCCGCCGACGACCACCACGTCCTTGTTGCGGAAGAAGAAGCCGTCGCAGGTGGCGCAGGCCGAGACGCCGAAGCCCTGGAACTTCGCCTCGGAGGGCAGGCCGAGCCACTTGGCCTGGGCGCCGGTGGCGATGATCAGCGCGTCGCAGGTGAAGACCGCGCCGGAATCGGCCTCGAGGCGGAACGGCCGCTGCGCGAGGTCGACCTTGGCGATGTATTCCGAGACGATCCGGGTGCCGACATGCTCGGCCTGGGCGCGCATCTGCTCCATCAGCCACGGGCCCTGGATGGCCTCGGCGAAGCCGGGATAGTTCTCGACGTCGGTGGTGATCATCAGCTGGCCGCCGGGCTGGAAGCCCGAGATCAGCAGCGGCTCGACCATGGCACGGGCGGCGTAGATCGCGGCGGTGTAACCGGCCGGGCCGGAACCGATGATCACGAGCTTCTCGTGCTGGGGAGCCTGCGGGGTCGTCGACATAGGAATCTCCGGGGCTGCCGCCGGTCGGGCTCTAGCGAGCCGTCCGACGGGCGAGCGCGTCGCGATGCCCCATATAGGCATTCGCCACGGCCTGCGCGATCGCGAGGGTCATGTCTAAGGGTTTGGGGCGCAACGCTTCAACCCGTCCGTCGAAAGCATGCACAGTTCCGTGCCGTTTCAGGGTCTCGAACAGCGTGCGATGGCGGGCGTAGACGTTCGCCGGCTCGAACAGCCGCACCGGAACACCGGCGGCGCAGGCCTCGACGACCATGTTGGCCGAATCACCCGTCGCCACGATCGTGTCGGCGAGCGCCAGCATCGCCAGGTAGGGATTCTCGCCGCTGCCGTCCCAGACGAACCCGCCGCGGCGGCGGACGAGATCGGAGAGCGCCGCGCGCAGGGCGGCGGGCGTGCGCCGCGAGGCGGTGACCATCAGGCTCGCGCCCTCCGACAGGCGCTCCAGTCCGGCGAGGAGGCGCGCCGCATCCGCCTCCGAAAAACGCCCGTGCCGGCTGTCGCCGCCGACCAGCACGGCGATGCGGGGCGAGGGGAGGGCGGCGAGGCGCGGATCGGGATGGGTTCGCGCCGCGGCGAGGCGGGCGGGCGAGACCGGGTGCGGCCCGGCCTCGGTCACGATCACGTTGGCACCGCGCAGGCGGTCGTGGGCCGGCACCCAGATCAGGTCGGCGGCCCGCGTCCCGATGCGCGGATCGCGCAGGAACACCGTGAAGGTGTCGTTCCCCGAGCGGCGCTTGATGGCACGCAACGCCGGCACCGCCCGCCGGCCGGTCGCGATGGCGAGATTCGGCCAGGGCGGGATGAGCGCCCGCTCGCGCGGATCGGCCGGGCCCCGGGGCGCCAGCCAGGAGAAGGGCGGGCGCGGTGCGATGCGCCGTTCCACGGGCGTCGACCCCAAGGCCTCCGCGAGGCCGCGGCACGGCGCGAGGTCGCCGGCCTTGCCGTCGGTGACGAGCCAGACCGTCGTGTCGGGCGGCAGCAGGCTGGCTGGGGGAGGGGAGGCGTCCACCATCGTGGCGATGCGGCGGCGGGGCAAGCGCTGTCAAGCCGGCGTCACGGGGCGGCGGCAACAACCCGCCGATTGCGCCGCGCTCGGGCGATGCTCTACGAGGGCCGCATGGCACCCGTCGTCCGCTTCGCTCCCTCGCCCACCGGCTTCCTGCATATCGGGAACGCCCGGCCGGCCCTGTTCAACGCCCTGTTCGCCCGCCGGGCGGGCGGCCGGTTCTGGCTGCGCCTCGACGACACCGACACGGCGCGCTCGACGGCCGAGTTCGCCGCGGCGATCGAGGAGGATCTGGGCTGGCTCGGCATCGTCCCGGACGGGATGTTCCGTCAGTCGGAGCGTCTGGCGATCTACGACGCGGCCGCCGAGCGCCTGAAGGCGGTAGGCCGGCTCTACCCGGCCTACGAGACCGCCGAGGAACTCGATCGCCGGCGCAAGCGCCAGCTCGGCCGCGGCCTGCCGCCGGTCTACGACCGCGCCGCCCTGAAGCTCAGCCCTGAGGAGCGCGCCGCCTTCGAGGCCGAGGGGCGCCGGCCGCATTGGCGCTTCCGCCTCGATCCCGGCACGGTGACCTGGGACGACCTCGTGCGCGGCCCCTGCCACGTCGAGGCCGACAGCCTGTCCGACCCGGTGCTGATCCGCGAGGACGGCAGCTACCTCTACACGCTTCCCTCCGTGGTCGACGACGCCGAGACCGGGGTGACCCACGTCATCCGCGGCGAGGACCACGTCACCAACACGGCGGTCCAGATCCAGATCTTCTCCGCGCTCGGCGCGCCGGTCCCGGTCTTCGCCCACCACAACCTGCTCACCACGGCGAGCGGCGAGGGGCTGTCGAAGCGCCTCGGCCACCTGTCGCTTCGCGGCCTGCGCGCGGCCGGCTACGAGCCGATGGCGGTGGCGGCGCTCGCCGTCCTCACCGGCTCGGCCGAGGCGGTGCGGCCGGTCTCCGACCTCGACGAGCTGGCTTCCCTCGTCGACCTCGCCCACGTCTCGCGGGCGCCGGCGAAGTTTGACGAGCACGAGCTCGACGGTCTCAACGCCCGGGTCGTGCACGGCCTGGGCTACGCGGCGGTGGCGGAGCGCCTGGCCGCCCTCGGCGTCGCGTCTGAGCGGGCCGAGGCGTTCTGGGAGGTCGTGAAGGCGAACCTCACCCGCGTGTCGGACGCCGCGGACTGGTGGCGGGTGGTCGAGGGCCCGGTGACGCCGGTGATCGGCGAGACGCCGCATCTCTTCGCCGTCGCCCGCGAGGCCCTGCCGGAGGAGCCCTGGGACGCCACGACCTGGAAGCGGGTGACGGAGGCGGTGCGCAACGCCACCGGCCTCAAGGGCAAGGCCCTGTTCCTGCCCCTGCGCCTGGCGCTGACGGGGCTGGACCACGGCCCCGACCTCGCCGGCCTGCTGCCGCTGATCGGACGGGCGCGGGCGCTGGCGCGGCTGAAGGGCGAGACGGCCTGACCTCGGTCAGGCCACCCCCGGCCACGGCCGGAGCGCCGGCCGGATCCGCTCGAAGGCGCGGGCGAGCCGCAGCACGCCGACATCGTCGAAGCGCCGGCCGACGATCTGCAGGCCGACCGGCAGCCCGTCCGGGGTGAACCCCGCCGGGACCGAGACCGCCGGCTGCTCCGACATGTTGAACGGCACCGTGTAGGCGATGTGGTGCATCGCCCGGGCGGGGTCGTTGGTCGGCGAGGCGTGCTCGGCCGGAAAGGGCGGGTTCGGCGAGACCGGACCGATCAGAAAATCGAACGGCCGGATCGCCGCGAGCGCGGCGTCGCGCATCGCCGCCATCTGGGCCATGCCGTGGAAGACGGCCGCGCCGCTCAGATCCCGGCCGCCCGCCGCCCAGTCGCGGATGAAGGGCAGGACGCGGGCGCGGCGCGCCTCGTCGAGGGCGTCGATGTCGAGGGAGGCGCGCTGGCGCCAGAACCGGTCGAGCCCATCGAGCATCTCCTGCGTCAGGAAGGCCGGTACCGGCGTAACGCTCGCGCCGGCCTGCGCCAGGAGAGCCGCCGCCGCCTCGATCACCGCACGGTTGCCCGGATCGAGCGGGAGGCCTGCGCCCGCCTCCATCACCAGGCCGAGGCGCAGGCCCTTCAGGTCGATTCCGTCGAGGTCGAGCCAGGGCAGGTCGGCCGGGGGCAGGCCGGTCGGGTCGCGGTCGTCCGGGCGGCTGATCGCGCGCATCGCCAGCGCCGCGTCGGCGACCGTGCGGGTGAGCGGTCCGGCGCAGCGGCCGTAGAAGGCGTTGTCGAGGGGCACGCGGCCGTGGCTGGGCTTGTGGCCGACGACGCCGCACCAGGAAGCGGGCAGGCGGATCGAGCCGCCGATATCGGTGCCGAGATGGATCGGCCCGTAGCCCGCCGCGGCGGCCGCGCCCGAGCCGGCCGAGGAGCCGCCCGGGCCCCTGGCGAGGTCCCACGGGTTGCGGGTGAGCGGGTGGAAGCTCGACAGTCCCGAGGACAGCATGCCGTAATCCGGCATCGTCGTGGCGGAAAAGATCACCGCCCCGTCCTCGCGCAGGCGGGCGGTGGCCGGCGCGTCGGCCGGGCTCGGGGCCGCGTCGTCCCGGGCGGCGGTGCCGAGCGGCATCGGCACGCCCTTGGTGGCGATGTTCTCCTTGATGGTGACCGGTACCCCGTCGAGGGGCAGGGCCTCGCCTCTCATCCACCGGGCCTCCGAGGCGCGGGCGGCGGCCAGCGCCGCCTCGGGCGCGAAGGCGTAGAGCGCGTGGAGGTGGGGCTCCCGGGCCTCGGCCCGGGCGATCACGGCCCGCGCCACCGCCACCGGCGAGACGGCGCGGCGAGCGTAGAGGGCGAGAAGCTCGGTCGCCGCGAGGTCGGCGAGGTTGTCGGAAGCCGGCTGGTCCATCGCGTCAGCGGGCCTCGGGCGTCTTCTCGGGCCGCCCGGCGAGGGCGACGTAGAAGCCGAGCCCGTCCTGGGACGGCAGGGTCTGGAGCCGCTCGACCCAGCCGCGGCGCTTGGCGTCGAGGAGCTGGCGTCCGACCGGCTGGAACAGGGTCTCGCCGCCGCCGGGCACCGGCCCGTCGAACCGCACCGCCACGGTCTTGCCCTTGGCGAAGCGGCTGCGCTCCAGCATGTCGGCGAGCGAGGCCTCGGCCTGGGCCCGGGGCGCGCCCCGCAGGTCGAGCACCGATTCGGCGTCGGTCACCCCGAGGGAGCCGCGCAGCTTGTTGGCGTAGAATTCGTCGAAATGGGGCAAGGGCGGCTCGGGCGTCAGAGGGGAATGCCATCGTAGAGTGCAGCGACGGGGATTTCCCCGCCGAGATCGGGCAGCGGGATCGTGTCGTCGCGGCCGAGGACGCGCAGGGTCGCGTCGGGGCCGTTTCCGCGCGACCATAATTCGACCCGGGCCTCGTCGGCATAGACGATCAGATAGGCGCGCAGGGTCTGGAGGGCCTGGTAGAACGCCGCCTTACGGCCTCGGTCATTGTTCAGTGTCGACGGCGACAGGACCTCGGCGACGATGAGAGGGTCGCGGGCATAGCCGTCCGTGAGAAGTGGGCCGCACCGCACGACGACATCGGGGATCGGCGCGTAATCGTCGACGAAGTCGTTGCGCAGCCCAAGGCCCGGTAGAGCACGGCAGCCGAATTTCGCCACGAGCGGGCGCAAGGCGGCGAGCAGATTGCTGACGATCTGCTGATGCCGCTCGCTCGGCGGTGCCATCAGCACCGCCTCGCCGTCGAGAAGCTCCCAGCGCTCCTCGTCCGGGCGCTCGCGGATCATGGCGATGAAATCGGCGACCCGCATCCGCGGGGCGCGCCGCAGCGCGAGCGACATGACGGCTCCCTGTCACCGGCGCGATGGTAGCACCGGGCGGAAGCGGACGACAGCCCGCGGCGGTGAGGCACCGCGCCCGAAGAAGGGGCGCGGTGCCGCAAGCTCAGGCGTTACGCGCCGTGCACCAGCACGTTGCGGAACTGCCAGGGATCGGTCTCGTCGATGTCCTCCGGGAAGAGGCCCGGGCGGCCCGAGAGCGGCGTCCAGTCGGTGTAGACCCCGACCACGGGGCCGAGATACGGCGTCTGGACCTCGAGGCAGCGGCGGAAATCGACCTCGTCGGCCTCGACGATGCCGGCCTCGGGGTTCTCCAGCGCCCAGACCATGCCGGCGAGCACCGCCGAGGTCACCTGGAGGCCGGTGGCGTTCTGGTAGGGGGCGATGCGGCGGGTCTCCTCGATGGAGAGCTGCGAGCCGTACCAGTAGGCGTTCTTGCCGTGGCCGTAGAGCAGCACGCCGAGCTCGTCGATGCCGTCGACGATCTCGTTCTCGTCGAGGATGTGGTGCTTCTCCTGCACCTTGCCGGCCTGGCCCCACATCTCGTGCAGCGACAGCACCGCCTCGTTGCAGGGGTGGTAGGCGTAGTGGCAGGTCGGCCGGTAGACCGCCTTACCGTCCTGGCGCACCGTGTAGTAGTCGGCGATCGAGATCGCCTCGTTGTGGGTGACGAGGAAGCCGAACTGCGCCTGCCCGGTCGGGGTCCAGGAGCGCACGCGGGTGTCGGCGCCGGGCTGCAGCAGGTAGATCGCCGGAGCGTCGTTCGGCAGGGTGCGGCCGTTCTCCGGCATCCAGGTCTCGTGGGTGCCCCAGCCGAGCTCCGCCGGCTGGTTGCCTTCCGAGACGAAGCCCTCGACCGACCAGGTGTTGACGAAGATGCCCTGCGGCTTCTCCGACTTGGCCCGCTGGGTGTCGCGCTCGGCGATGTGGATGCCCTTGACGCCCACCTCGCGCATCAGCGCGGCCCACTCCTCGCGGCTCTTCGGCTCGGGGGTCTTGAGGCCGAGCTCGGCCGAGAGGTTCAGGAGCGCCTGCTTGACGAACCACGACACCATGCCGGGATTGGCGCCGCAGCACGACACCGCGGTCGGGCCGCCCGGGTTGCGGCGGCGGGCGTCGAGCACCTGCTCGCGCAAGGCATAGTTGGTGCGGTCGGCCGGACCCGCGTTCTTGTCGAAGTAGAAGCCCGGCCACGGCTCGGCGACGGTGTCGATGTAGAGCGCGCCGATCTCGCGGCACAGCTCCATGATGTCCCGCGACGAGGTGTCGACCGAGAGGTTGACGCAGAAGCCCTGGCCGCCGCCCTCGGTGAGGAGGGGCGTCAGGATCTCGCGGTAATTGTCCTTGGTCAGCGCGACCTGCTCGAAGCGCAGGCCGTGCTCGTCGGCGAGCGCCTTGTGGGCGTCCGACGGCTCGACCACCGTGAACCGGGCCTTGTCGTAGGTGAAGTGGCGCTCGATCAGGGGCAGGGTGCCCCGGCCGATCGAGCCGAAGCCGATCATCACGATGGGGCCGCTGATGCGGCCGTGGACGGGCCAGTCGGTCATGGCGCTCAAGGTCTCCGGACTCGTGGTCTGTGGTATCGCCCCGCCTGCGGGGACACGCGCCCCCGAGCCGGTCGGCTCGACTAGCAGGTCAGGATGACGCGCGGGCGACGGGGTGATTGACCTCTCGGCTCCCCGGGGTCAACCCCGGGCAAGCCATTGTCCCGGAACGACCAAGCGTCACCACCGGGTTAACCGGCGCGCCGGAATCGTCATGCCGGAATCGCATGGCGCCGCTGCACCCGCGACGCTTGTGTGCAGCGCGGCAGCGTCCATATTGCGTTGCAACAAGAACACCGGAAACGCCCGCGCGCAATCTCACAGGAGATCCCGATGCTCGCGGTCATCACTCACTCTCTCATCGCCCCCGCCATCGACGAGCGCTCCGACATGGAGCCCGGCATCCTCACCCTCGTGAGCCGCATGGTCCACGCGATCCACGCCGCCAACCAGCGTCGCCTGGAGCGCCAGATCGGCGAGTACGTCGAGGTCAACGGCGGACGAATCACCGACGATCTCGAGCGCCGGATCGGCCAGCACTTCTGCTGATCGCACCGCCCCGGCGAGCCGGGGCAACCCACTCGATGGTCAAGCAAGGCGCCAGGGGCGGCTCACGCCCCTCAGGCGCCTTCTTGGTGTTTGGGCGCTGCTCGGCTTCGACGGATCGCGCAGCGGGCTCGACCCGAGTTGTCCTCGCCTCGAGGCTGCGCACGCGACCGGGACGACCGAGGGCAGGCCCCGAATCGCGGGAGCCGAAACCGAGTCGCCCTCGGCACGTGTGTACGACGGAAGCTCCCGCGATCACCGCACCGCTCGTGCCCGCCCCCGATCGCGAAGCGCCGAGGCGGCCAGCCACAATGCCAGTATCGCCATGATCGGCCAGGCGAGGAGCCAGGCGAAAGATCCGAAGAACAGCAGATCGGTTTGCCATCCCGCCGAGGCTTTAGGGTGGCACCGGAAGGACATCTGGGCGGAAACGTCCTGAAATCCTGCCATCTCCTCCGTCAGGGCCGCGCTCAACCGGTACTTTCCGGGAGGAAGAGGAAGCGATGTGCTTACGGCGCGGTAGAATCCCTCCGCGTCGAACCCATCGCTCCCGATATTCTCTGCTTTGCCCCAGGCCACCGGCTGCCCGGCCATGTCGCGGAAGGACCATTGCAACGGAATGTCGATCCCCTCGGCCGTTCCGTACCGCCCGACGAGGCGCCGCATGTCCTCGCGTGCGCGCGTCTTGCTGGACAGATGGAGACGGAGCCTGTGCGGGCAGGACAGGCGGACGAACACGTCCGTCTCGACCCGACCGGGAGGCGACAAGGAGAGGGACGCGTCCAGGGGATCGGCTGTGATCCATCGCGACCAGATGCCGAAGACGACCGCGAAGGCAACGACGACGAGGAGAGCAACCGTCAGCCACCGGTAGCGGATTAAGAAGGCGCCCATGATTCCCGCGTGTGCTGGGTGTTGCAGGTCGCACGAACCGGCGACGAACCGCGGCCTTTGCACGACGGGCCCCGATATCCGTCCCTCGGCCTCAGCCGCCCTCTTCGATACGGGGTGTCGTCGACGCGAGAACGGTTCGATCAGCAGGCACGCCCGGAAAGTGTCTCAATCCCCCACCAGCGCCAGATCGTCCCGGTGCACCATCGCCGCCCGGCCGGGATAGCCCAGCACCGCCTCGATCTCCCGGCTCGACCGGCCGAGGATGCGGGCGGCGTCGTCGCTGTCGTAGGCGACGAGGCCGCGGGCGAGGACGAGGCCGTCGCCCGAGCGGATCGTCACCGCGTCGCCGCGGCCGAAGCTGCCCTCGACCCGGGTGACGCCGACCGGCAGCAGGCTCGCCCCGCCCTGCAGCGCTCGGGCCGCGCCGGCATCGATCGTGAGCGTGCCGCGGGGCTCGAGCGAGCCGCCGATCCAGGTCTTGCGCGCCGCGCCCGGCGTCGAGCCGGCGAGGAACCACGAGCAGCGCGCGCCGTTCGCCACCGCCTTGAGCGGATTCTTGCCGCGGCCGTCGGCGATCATCATCTGGGTGCCGCCCTGGATCGCGATCTTGGCCGCCTCGACCTTGGTGCGCATGCCGCCGCGCGAGAGTTCCGAGGCAGGCCCCCCCGCCATCGCGTCGATCTCCGGGGTGATCCGGGCGATCACCGGCAGGTGTCGCGCGGCCGGGTCGCTCGCCGGGGGGGCGGTGTAGAGCCCGTCGATGTCGGAGAACAGCACCAGGAGGTCGGCGCCGATCATCGTGGCGACCCGGGCGGCGAGGCGGTCGTTGTCGCCGTAGCGGATCTCCGAGGTCGCCACCGTGTCGTTCTCGTTGACGACCGGGACGGCGCGCTCCTCCAGGAGCTTCAGGGTAGTGGCGCGCGCGTTGAGGTAGCGCCGGCGCTCCTCGGTGTCCTGCGGCGTCACCAGGATCTGGCCGGCGACGATGCCGTGATGGGCGAGCGCCTCCGACCAGTGGCGGGCGAGCGCGATCTGCCCCACGGCGGCGGCGGCCTGGCTCTCCTCCAGCCGCAGCGGGCCGGGGCCGAAGCCCAGCACCGTGCGCCCGAGCGCGATCGAGCCCGAGGACACCACCAGCACGTCGACGCCGCGCCCGTGCAGGTCGGCGATGTCCTCGGCGAGCGCCGCGAGCCAGGCGTGGCGCAGCCGCCCCCGCGCCCGGTCGACGAGGAGCGCCGAGCCAACCTTCAGGACGACGCGGCGGAACTGGTCGAGGCTGGGCGTGAAGGGAGGGGTGTCCTGGGAACCGGGCGCGGAGGTCGTGAGCATGGAACCGAACGTCAGGGTGCGGCGGGAGTGAGGTCCGTGTCGACGAAGTCGTCCCCCTTGAAGGGGAGCGGCAGGCGCCAGACCTTGGCCACGGCGTAAGCCATGCAGTCCCCCATGTTCAACCGCGCGGGGTGGCCGCGACCGCGCCCGAAGCGCAGAAAGGCATCCCGGGCGGCTCGAACCATCCGATGGTCGAAGTCGACCGAACGGAGAGAGGGGAGGGCCATCAGGCCGTCGAGGAAGTGTTCGGCACCTGCCGACAGGCGCGCTTCGAGAACCATGGCGGTTTCGACGAGCGTCGGCGTCCCGACGCGCGCCATTCCATTGACGGCACTGATACGAGAAAAGGCTTCGCTCTCCGGCTCGTCCAGGGCGATCGCCACCAGCGCCGACGTGTCGAGCACGATCATGCCGGCAGGCCGTCCTCGGCGTAGAGGTCCGAGTGGTTCGAGGTGGCGCCCGGCCGCCTATGAGGTGCCGTCGCCTTCGTCAACCTACGCAAGGCATCGTAGTCGCTCGTCTGGGCGGGCGTCAGTGACGCAGCGGGCGCAGCGGAGCGTACTTCCGCCTCGCGCAGGAGGCCGATCACGGCCTCGCTCGGCGTCGTGCCGAGCCGCTGCGCGACCCGCTCGGCGATCCCGACGATCTCGTCGCCCTTGATGATGAGCCGCTCGGTCATCGTGGTCTCCTCGCGGAGACAAGTCTATGGCAAGCGGGCCGGCGCAGCCAGGGCGCGGAGACGACGGCAAGGGAGTTCGTTCGCGGGTTCGTTCTTCTGGGCCCCCGTCTCACAGCTATCAGGGATGGGCGCGGCGTCCCTCACGCCTCGAGGGCGGCGGTTTCCCGCACGATGTCCGGGTAGGCGCTGTCCTGGGCCGCGTCCTGCGCGGCGGCGGCCTCGTTGAGGCCGGGGCGGGGCAGGCGGACCAGCACGATCGTGCCGATGCCCTCCTCGGAGCGGATGCGCAGGCCGCCGCCGTGGAGCTCGGCGAGCGAGCGGGCGATGGCGAGGCCGAGGCCGGAGCCCTTGTAGCTGCGGGCGAAGTTGGTCTCGACCTGCTCGAACGGGTAGCCGAGCTTCGGCAGCGCCGCCTTCGGGATGCCGATGCCGCTGTCCTCGACGAAGATGTGGACGGCGTCGAGGGCGCGGCGGGTGCGCACCGCGACCCGGCCGGCCTCGGGGGTGAACTTCACGGCGTTCTGGAGCAGGTTGACCAGGATCTGGTGCAGGGCGCGCTCGTCGGCCATCACCAGGGTGTCGGCGCTCATCTCGACGCTGACGGTGAGGCCCTTGGCGCGGGCCGGCTCGGCGATGAGCTTGAGGGCGCGCTCCAGCGCCTCGCTCACGGCGACCGGCTGCTTGGCGAGCTTCACCCGGCGGGCGTCGATGCGCGACATGTCGAGGATGTCGTCGATGACCGAGAGCAGGTAGTGCCCGCTCGATCGGATGTCGCGGCAATATTCGCGGTACTTCTCCGAGCCGAGCGACCCGAACACCTCGCTCTCCATCACCTCGGCGAAGCCCAGGATGGCGTTCAGCGGGGTGCGCAACTCGTGGCTCATGTTGGCCAGGAACTCGGATTTCGAGCGGTTGGCGCTCTCGGCCTGGGCCTTCTGGTCGAGGTAGCGCTCGGCGAGGTCGGCGAGCTGCTGGGTCTGGATCTCGAGGGTGCGGCGCGAGCGCTTGAGGTCGGAGATGGTGGCGATGAGCTGGCGCTCGGATTCCACCAGCCGCTCCTGGTGCCGCTTGAGCGCCGTGATGTCGGTGCCGACCGAGACGTAGCCGCCGTCCTTGGTGCGGCGTTCGCTGATCTGCAGCCAGCGCCCGTCGGCGAGCTCGGCCTCGAAGGTGCGGGCCCCGGCCTCCGGGAACTCGCCGGCGGGGATCTCGCGCCGCACGGTCGGCAGCGCGGCGCGGCCCATGATGGCGTCGTAGCGCCGGCCCGGCTGGGCCTCGTCCGTGGTCAGCGCGTGCAGGCGCCGGAACTTCGAGTTGCACAGGACGAGGCGGTTCTGTGCGTCCCACAGCACGAAGGCCTCGGACACCGCCTCGACCGCGTCGCGCAGGCGCATGTCGGCGGTGGCGGTCGATTCGGCGAGACGGCGCTGCTCCGAGATGTCGATGACGATGCCGACGAGGTGGCGGCCGTTATCCTCGAGGTCCTGGACGATCTCGGCCCGGGCCTTGAGCCAGACCCACTCGCCGCCGGCGCCGCGGATGCGGAACTCGTGGTCGACGGTGGTGTCGCGGGCTGCCAGCTGGCGGGCCAGCCCGTAGAGGTCGGTGTCGTCGGGGTGGACGAGGGCGTTGACGTCGCCGAAGGAGAGGAACTCCTGCTCCCGGACGTAGCCGAGGAGCTGGTACATCGAATCCGACCAGTAGATCCGGCCGCGCGGGATGTCCCAGTCCCACAGGCCGCAACGGCCGCGGCCGAGCGCCGTGTCCAGGCGCTGGCGGACCTGCTCGCAGACCCGGTCGACGGCCCGCGCCCGGTCGGCCTGGAGCGCGTAGGCGAGGCCGGTGCAGACCACCACCAGCGCCACCGCGCCGACCAGCACCGCGGCGGTGCGCGCCCGGGTCCCCCAGATCGCCGTCACCGAATCGAGGGTCTGGACCACCGCGACCTGCGCGACCCCGGCGCCCCCCGTCACCGTCCGCACGGTGGCGAGCGCCCGCTCGCCGTTGCCGAGCACCACCGGCAGCACGCCGGCGCGCTCGCCCATGATGCCGAGCACCTGCACCTCGCCGACGAGTTCGGCGAAGCTCCGGGGCAGGCCCGGGCGCTCCGGCAGGGCGGCCAGGATCGCATCGTCGGCGCCGACCAGCAGGACGGTGCGGCCGGCCGGCAGGCTGCCGACGGGAAGCAGGCGGACCAGCCGCTCGCGCAGGGTCGCGGGCGTCGCCGTCTCGGGGAGGCCCAAACCGGGCAGCGAGGCGGGCCGGGCCAGCGCCGTCGGCAGCGTGCCGGCCAGAAGGCGGGCGACGAGGTCGATCTCGCGCCGCGCATCGCCCACCACCTCCTCGCGGTGACCGGTGAGCTGCAGGGCGGTGACGGTGGCGAGGCAGATCAGGAAGGCCGCCAGCATCGCCGGGACGGCGAAGCGCAGCCAGGATTCCGCATGGGCAAGACGCTGGTGCGCCGTCTTCGAAGACCGGCTGATCCCGAGGATCGTCGCGGCACGCTCCGAGAAGGGGGCGGGATCCGCCTCCAGCATACCCAAACCCCCAACGGAACAGAAAGACAGATGCCGCGGAGGTTTTCAGCGGGCCCCCGAATCGAGCCTCAATCTGGCATTTCCACAAGCATTTTGTCCAGCGCCCCGCATCCCGGAAATGAAGTGTTAACCAGTGATCCGGGGGCCGGGCGGCCGGGCGTCCTGCGCGATTCTGCCAGTTCTCACAGGGGCTTGTGCATTATCTCGCCGGGGCGAGCGAGCGCCCGACGATGTCGCTGACGTCGGGGGAGAGGCCCGGCGCCTGCGCCACCCGCCGCAGGGCCGCCTCGGCGTGGAGGCGGCGCCCGCCCTCGACCATACGCCAAGTATTGAAGGCAGTTAGCAGGCGGGCCGCGACTTGCGGATTTTTTCCGTCGAGGGCCAGCACCACCTCGGCGGTCAGGTCGTAGCCGGCCCCGTCCGGGCGGTGGAACTGGGTCGGATTGTTGAGGCTGAAGCTCGCGATCAGCGAGCGGACCCGGTTCGGGTTGCCGAGCGAGAAGGCCGCGTGGTGCATCAGGCCGCGGACCCGCTCCAGGGTGCCGGCCTCCGGGATCATCGCCTGGAGGGCGAACCACTTGTCGAGCACCAGGGGCTCGCCGCGATAGGTCTCGCCGAAGCGGGCGAGCGCCGCCTCCCGGGCTGCGCCCGGCACGAGGCTCAGGGTGGCGAGCGCCGCGAGACGATCGGTCATCGTCGCGGCGTTCTCGACCTGACCCAGCGCCAGGGCGGTACCGGCCTGCGGGTCGGCCGCGGTCACGAGGTCGAGGGCGGCGTTGCGCAGGGCGCGGCGCCCGGCGCTCGCGGCGTCCGGGCTGAACGGCGCGCCCTCCGGCTCGACCAGCGCCTCGCGCAGCGCCAGGAGCCGGGGCCCGAGGTCGCGGCCGAGCTGCACCCGCAGGGTCTGGCGCGCGCGCCAGATCGCGTCGGGGTCGATCTCGGCGCCGATCGCCTGGGCGATCTCCTGCTCGCCCGGCAGGGTCAGGACCAGGGCGGCGAAGGCCGGATCGGCGAGGGCCTCGCCATCGAGGAAGGTCGCCAGCGCGGCGGCGAGGCCCGCGCCCTCCGTCCCGGCCTCCTCGGCCAGCGGGGCATTCGCGCGGGCGCGGCCGACCAGCGCCTCCATGGCGAGGCTCTGGGCCGCCTGCCAGCGGTTGAAGGCGTCGCGGTCATGGGCGAGCAGCGTCAGGCGCTCGTCGCGGGTCAGCGCATGCTCGACCTTCACCGGCGCCGAGAATCCGCGAAACAGCGACGGCACCGGTGCCGCGTCCAGCCCGGTGAAGACCAGCGCGTCCTCGGCCCGGTCGAGCACGAACACCCCGTCGCGCACCCGCTCGCTCGCCGCCGCGACCGGGCCGCCGCCGGGAGCGACGAGGCCGAGCGCGATCGGGATCACCAGGGGCTGGGGCGCGGCACCGGCGGCCGCCTCGGTGGCGACGACCGGAAGGCTCTGGCGGAAGGTCAGCGTATAGGTTCGCGCGGCGGCGTCGTAGGCACCCGAGACCGCGACGGTCGGGGTACCGGCCTGGGCGTACCAGCGGGAAAAGGCGGCGAGATCCCGACCGCTCTCGGCGGCGAAGGCGGCCAGGAAGTCCTCGACCGTGGCGGCGGTGCCGTCGCAGGTGGTGAAGTACCGGTCCATGCCGGCCCGGAAGGTCTCGGGCCCGAGGAGCGTGCGCAGCATCCGGACGATCTCGGCGCCCTTCTCGTAGACCGTCGCGGTGTAGAAGTTGTTGATCTCGCGATAGGCCTGCGGCCGCACCGGGTGGGCCAGCGGCCCGGCATCCTCCGGGAACTGGCGGGCGCGGAGCGTCCTCACCTCGGCGATTCGGTGGACCGGGCGCGAGCGCTCGTCGGACGAGAATTCCTGGTCGCGAAAGACCGTCAGGCCTTCCTTGAGGCAGAGTTGGAACCAGTCGCGGCAGGTCACACGGTTGCCGGACCAGTTATGGAAGTACTCGTGCGCGATGATCGCCTCGATGTTGGCGTAGTCCGCGTCGGTCGCGGTCTCGGGACTGGCCAGCACGTATTTGTCGTTGAAGATGTTGAGGCCCTTGTTCTCCATCGCGCCCATGTTGAAGTCGGAGACCGCGACGACGTTGAAGACGTCGAGGTCGTAGGCGCGGCCGAAGGTGCGCTCGTCCCAGGCCATCGAGCGGGCGACCGCGTCGAGGGCGAAGTCGGCGCGCCCCTCCTTGCCGGGCTCGACGTAGACCGCGATCTCGACGTCGCGGCCCTCCATCGTGGTGAAGCGGGAGCCGACGCGGCCGAGCCGGCCGCCGACGAGGGCGAACAGGTAGGCGGGCTTTGGGTGGGGGTCGTGCCAGATCGCGTAGTGCCGGCCCGGGCCCGCCTCGCCCTGCGCGACCGGGTTGCCGTTGCCGAGCAGCACCGGCGCGGCGTCGCGGCTGCCCTCGATCCGGGTGGTGAAGACCGCCATCACGTCCGGCCGGTCGAGGAAGTAGGTGATGCGCCGGAAGCCGTCGGCCTCGCACTGGGTGCAGTAGACGCCGTTCGAGCGGTAGAGCCCCATCAGCTTGGTGTTGGTGCTCGGGTTCACCTGCGTCTCGATCTCGAGCACGAAGGGACGCTGCGGCGGCTGGTGCAGGGTGAGCGACCGGGGCGTCACCTCGATGGCGCCGGGGCCGGTCGGCTGGCCGTCGAGCGCGATGGCGACGAGCGTCAGCTCGTCACCGTCGAGGACGAGCGGCGCGCCCGGTTCGCCCGCCGGGTTCGGCCGCAAGCCCAGGGTCGCGGTGATCCGCGTCTCGGTCGGATGCAGGCGCACGTCGAGGTCGACCCGGTCGATCAGGTAGTCGCTGGGGCGGTAATCGGCGAGGCGGACGATCGTCTGCATGGCGGGTCTCGCGGGCGCTCGCGAACGGCGCGGGGGAACAGGGCGGGGGAACAGGGTAAGGAATCAGCCTTTGCACCGCCGTCGGCCCCAGCGCAACGCCGGAGCGATGCCGGGGCTCCGGGTGAGGGAGGCCCCGGCAGGAGAGGGCTCCCCGGAGGCCGACCCGCGCCCTAGCTACGACGCCGAAACCGGGCGGCTCCCGTGCGCCCGACCACGAGGACGAGAGAGCGCCATGGAATACCTGCACACGATGGTCCGCGTCGCCGATCTCGAGCGTGCGCTGGACTTCTACTGCAACAAGTTCGGCCTGCAGGAGGTGCGCCGCACCGAGAGCGAGAAGGGCCGCTTCACCCTGGTGTTCCTGGCCGCCCCGGGCGACGCCGCGCGGGCGAAGGACACCAAGTCGCCGCTGCTCGAGCTGACCTACAACTGGGACCCGGAGGAGTATACCGGCGGGCGCAACTTCGGCCACCTGGCCTACCAGGTCGACGACATCTACGCGACCTGCCAGAAGCTGCAGGATGCCGGCGTGACCATCAACCGCCCGCCGCGGGACGGCCACATGGCCTTCGTGCGCTCGCCGGACGGCATCTCGATCGAGATCCTGCAGAAGGGCGGCGCAAAGCCGCCGCAGGAGCCCTGGGCCTCGATGCAGAACACCGGCAGCTGGTAAAGGCCGGTGCGGGCGGGCCGCCGTCGGGGCCCGCCCGCGTCTTCAGATCAGGCCCCGGCGGCCGGCGTGATGCCGAGCTCGGCGAGCTTGGCGTGGATCGCCGTGACCGGTCGCTTGAGCTTCAGGCTCATGACCGAGGCCGGGACGCCCTCCCGGGCCATGGCCCGCAGTTGCTGCACGGTGTCGAGCGTCCAGCCCGCCTCGATGTTCTCGCTCATCAGGGTTGCCTCCCGTGTCGGCCGCACGCGTCCGTGACGCCGGCCTTGAGAAAAGCAGGTAGGGAGTATCCAGGGTCCGGCAAGCCGATCGGGCGCGGCTGCCGCCTCGACGCGGATGCGCCCGCGTCCCCTTACGTCCTCGACGCGGGCATGGCCGTGGCGCCTGCGCCTTGACGCGGCGGCTCCCGCGTCGCACATCGGCGGCGTCAGCCGGCCGGGCGGCCGCTCCGGTCCTGTCAGCGGGTTCGCCCGTGCGCGGGACCGGGGAGGAAAGTCCGGGCTCCATGAAGAGACGGTGCCGGATAACGTCCGGCGGGGGCGACCCCAGGGACAGTGCCACAGAGAGCAGACCACCGGGCGGATCCTCGCGGATCCGGGCCGGCCAGGGTGAAAGGGTGCGGTAAGAGCGCACCGCGGACGCGGCAACGCGGACGGCACGGCAAACCCCACCGGGAGCAAAACCGAATAGGGGCGGCACGCGCGCTCGTCGCGCAGGGCTTCTTCAGGCCCGTCGCCCGGGTTGGTTGCTCGAGGCGGCCGGCAACGGCCGTCCCAGAGGAATGGCCGCCACGTTCGGGCGATCCTCGCGGATCCTCCGGGCCATACAGAACCCGGCTTACAGGCCGGCTGATACCCAATTTCCCGATGATCACATCCTCCGCCCCGCGGCGCGAACCCGCCGGGCGCGAGGATTTGTCGACGTAGAGCGCGGCGCACCCCGCGAACAGGCGGCACGGCCTCGACTTTCCCGGGACGCCCGCCGTCGGGCACAAGCCTTCGTTAACCTTGCTGGTCTCTGATGGCACACGGACGGGTGCTGCCCGTCGCGTGTGCCCTCGCGTTGACGACCCCAGAGGCCCATGATACCCCGAGCCACCCCGTTCCCGGCGATTCCCGCACCGGCGACCACGTCCCGCGCGAGCGGGCCCGATGGCCGCGCGGCGATGTCGGGCGTGGACAGAGCGGCGCCCCGGCGCCGGACCCGGCCGGCCTCGGCCCGGCTCGTGCGGACTGCGGAGCACCATGGATCGTCACGCGTCAGAGCGCGCTCGCCGCGCGCGGTGTGTCGTCGTCTCGGGAGGCCGGCCGTGACCGACGCGCCCCACATTCCGGTCCTGCTCGACGAGGTCCTGGGCGCGCTGCGCCTCGGCGACGCGCCGGCCCGCATCATCGACGGCACCTTCGGGGCCGGCGGCTATACCAGGGCCATTCTCGCCGCCCATCCGGGCAACCAGGTGCTCGCCATCGACCGCGACCCGACCGCGATCGCCGCCGGGCAGGCGCTGGTGGAGCGGGAGGCCGGTCGCCTCGTCCTGGTCCAGGGCCGCTTCGGCGACCTCGACGCCCTGGCGCGCGACCACGGCTTCGCCGACGCCGACGGCGTCGTCCTCGACATCGGCGTATCGTCGATGCAGCTCGACCAGCCCGAGCGCGGCTTCTCGTTCCGGTTCGAGGGCCCCCTCGACATGCGGATGGAGCGGGCCGGCGAGAGCGCCGCCGACCTCGTCAACGAGGCCTCCGAGGCCGCGCTCGCCGACGTGATCTACCATTACGGCGAGGAGCGCCGGGCCCGCGCGGTCGCCCGCGCCCTGATCGAGGCGCGCCGGCGCGGCCGCATCGAGACCACGGCGGCGCTCGCGGAGATCGTCGCGGGCGTCGTGCGGGCGGAGCCCGGCAGCGGCATCCACCCGGCGACCCGGACGTTCCAGGCCCTGCGCATCGCGGTCAACGACGAGCTCGGCGAGTTGCAGCGGGCCCTGCACGCGGCCGAGCGGACCTTGCGCCCGGGCGGACGCCTCGCGGTGGTGACCTTCCACTCGCTCGAGGACCGCATCGCCAAGCAGTTCTTCTCGGCCCGCAGCGGCCGGGCGGTGGCCGCCTCGCGCCACCTGCCGATGGCGGCGCAGCCCGCGCCCCGCAGCTTCACCCTCGCCACCAAGGGCCCGGTCGCCGCCGGCGAGGCCGAGTGCCGGGCCAACCCGCGCGCCCGCTCGGCCAAGCTCCGGGCCGGCGAGCGCACCGACGCAGCCCCGCCGCCGCCGCTGACGGCGCTGGAGGCCCTGGCCTCCCTGCCCGAGCCCCAGACCCGGGGAGGGCGCCGGTGATCCGCCTCCTGCACCTCGCGGCGATCGCCGGGCTCATCGCCTCGGCCATCTACGCCTACTCGATCAAGTACGACACGCTCTACCAGGCCGAGCAGGTCGCGAAGCTCAAGACCCGCCTGCGCAAGGAGCGCGACGCGATCGCGGTCCTGCGCGCCGAGTGGCAGCTGCTGACCCGGCCCGACCGGCTCCAGGGCGCGGTCGACAAGTACCTGACGCTGGAGCCGATCGGCACCAGCCACCTCGCGCGGCTCGCCGACCTGCCCGCCAAGGTCGATCGCGGCGACGAGATCGCCCGCAAGCTCGAGGCGCTCGGCCTCGGCGCCACCGCGACCCCGGCCGCCAAGGACCGCGCCCCCTCGACCACCGGCGCCACCGCGGCCCGGCCCGAGGAGCCCCGCACCACCGGCTCCACCTCCACCCGCACCCCGACCGCCAAGAGGTAGGCGCCGTGACCCAGGATTCGGACTTCCAGGCTCACGCTCCCCTCGACCCGGACGCCGTGCCGGAGACCGGCGCGCAGCCCGTGGACGACGCCCCCCAGCCCGTGCCCGGCCGCAGCCTCGCCGCGCTGCTGCGCGGCGGCGTGCTGGCGATGTTCCGCCTCTCGGTCGAGCGCAGCGCCGCCCGCGTCGGGCTCGTCAGCCTGGTCTTCGGCGCTGTGTTCCTCACCCTGATGGGCCGGCTCGCCAGCTTCGCGCTGTTTCCCGACGATCCGGTCACCGCCTCGGCCCGCCGCGCCGAGGCCGGCGGCACGACCCAGATCCGGCCCGACATCATCGACCGCAACGGCGAGATCCTGGCCACCGACATCCGCACCGTCTCGGTCTTCGCCGAGCCGAAGAACATCTACGACAAGGACGAGGCGGTCGAGCTGCTCACCGCCGTCCTGCCGGAGATCAACGCCCGCGACCTGCGCGAGAAGCTGTCGTCGAAGAAGGGCTTCGTCTGGGTCAAGCGCGAGATCACCCCGCGCCAGCAGGTCGAGGTGCATCGCCTCGGCATCCCGGGCGTCGGCTTCCTGCCGGACCACAAGCGTGTCTACCCGAACGGCACCGCGGCCGCCCACATCCTCGGCGTGACCAACCTCGACAATGTCGGCATCGCCGGCATCGAGAAGTACATCGACCGCCAGGGCCTGCGCGACCTCACCAGCCTCGGCTTCGTCGAGAAGTCGGCCGACATGGCGCCGGTCCAGCTGTCGATCGACCTGCGGGCCCAGCACGCGGTGCGCGATGAGCTGGCCTGGGGCATGGAGCATTACCGCGCCAAGGCGGCGGCCGGCTTGATCCTCGACGTGACCACCGGCGAGGTGATCGCCCTCGCCTCGCTGCCCGATTTCGACCCCAACGAGCCGAAGGACGCGCTCGATCCCGACCGCATCAACCGGATGAACGTCGGCGTCTACGAGATGGGCTCGACCTTCAAGGCGATGACACTCGCCATGGCGCTCGATTCGGGCAAGTTCAACGTCAACTCGACCTTCGACACCCGCGGCGGCGTGCTGCACTGGGGCCGGCAGAAGATCCACGAGTACCACGGCACCAACCGGGTCATCACGATGCCGGAGGTGTTCACCCACTCGTCGAACATCGGCTCGGCCAAGATGGCGCTCGGCATCGGCGTGCCCGGCCACAAGGCCTTCCTCAAGAAGATGGGCCTGCTCGACCGCCTGCGCACCGAATTGCCGGAGAGCGCCGAGCCGATCATCCCGCCGCGCTGGACCGAGATCAACACGATCACCATCGCGTTCGGCCACGGCCTCGCCGTGGCGCCGCTCCAGGCCTCGGCGGCGGTGGCGGCGATCGCCAATGGCGGCTTCCTGATGACGCCGACCTTCCTCAAGCGGACCGAGGCCGAGGCGCGCGAGAAGGCGACGCAGGTGCTCTCGGCCCAGACCAGCGAGGCGATGCGCTACATCATGCGCCTCAACGCCACCGAGGGCTCGGCCAAGAAGGCGGCGATTCCCTACTACTACGTCGGCGGCAAGACCGGCACCGCCGAGAAGGTCATCCGCGGCCGCTACGTCAAGAACCGGCTGTTCACGACCTTCATGGCGGCCGCTCCCATGGACAAGCCCAAATACCTGTTCGTCACGATCATGGACGAGCCGCAGGCGGTCGCGGCGGAATCGGGCTCCTACGCCACCGCGGCCTGGAACTCCGGCGTCGTGACCGGCCGGGTCATCGCCCGCGTCGCCCCGATCCTCGGCCTGCCGCCGCAATTCGAGCCGCCGGCCAAGCCCTTCCCGCTTATGGTCAAGCTCGGCGCCTATCACGTCAACCAGGTGGACGGGCGATGAGCCTCACCCTCGGCGACCTTTTTCCGCAGGCCGGTCGAGCCGCCGGCCTTCCCGTGGCCGGCCTCACCGCCGACAGCCGCAAGGTCGAGCCCGGCTTCGTGTTCCTGGCGGTGCCCGGCACCGCCGCCGACGGCCGGTTGTTCGCCGCCAAGGCGGCGGCGGCCGGCGCGGTCGCGATGGTGGCCGAAGGCGCGCGTCCGGCCGACCTGCCCGATCCGGTCGCCTACCTGACGGTGCCGGACGCGCGCGTCGCGCTCGCCGCCGCCGCCGCCCGGCTGCATCCGGGCCAGCCCGGCACCGTCGTCGCGGTCACCGGCACCAGCGGCAAGACCTCGATCGCCGACTTCGTGCGCCAGATCCTCGGCCGTCTCGGCCGGCAGGCGGCGAGCCTCGGCACGCTCGGCGTCATCACCACCTCGGGCGCGGCCTACGGCTCGCTGACGACCCCCGACCCGATCACCCTGCACGAGACCCTCGACCGGCTCGCCCGCGACGGCGTGACCGAACTGGCGATGGAAGCCTCGTCGCACGGCATCGAGCAGAGCCGCCTCGACGGGGTACGCCTGACGGCGGCGGGCTTCACCAATCTCGGCCACGACCACCTCGACTACCACGGCACGCCGGAGGCCTACCTCCAGGCGAAGCTCCGGCTGTTCACGACGCTCCTGCCCGAGGACGGCACCGCGGTCGTCAACGCCGACGGGCCGCAGAGTCAGGCGGTGATTGCGGCGGTGCGCGAGCGTGGAATCCGCCTCGTCACCACTGGCCGGGCCGGGGAGGGGGTCCGCCTCGTCTCCGCCCGCCCGGAGGGCTTCGCCCAGCGCCTCGAGATCGCGGTGGCGGGGACGACCCATGCGGTCGACCTTCCCCTCGTCGGGACGTTCCAGGTCGAGAACGCGCTGCTGGCCGCCGGTCTCGTGCTCGCGACCCCGGCCGGCGCCGGGCGCGAGGCCGAGGTGATCGCGGCGCTCGGCCACCTCGCGGGCGTGCCCGGACGGCTCGAGCGGGTCGGCACGGTGCGGGATGCGCTCTGCATCGTCGACTACGCCCACAAGCCCGACGCGCTCGCCAACGTCCTAGACGCGTTGCGCACCTTCACCACCGGGCGCCTCGTCTGCGTCGTCGGCTGCGGCGGCGACCGCGACCGCGCCAAGCGCCCGCTGATGGGCCGGATCGCGACCGAGAAGGCCGATCGCGTCATCGTCACCGACGACAATCCCCGCAGCGAGGACCCCGCGACGATCCGCGCCGCGATCCTGGCGGCGGCACCCGGCGCCGAGGAGATCGGCGACCGCGCCGAGGCGATCCGGGCGGCGGTGCGCGACCTGCGCGCCGGCGACGTGCTGGTGGTCGCCGGCAAAGGTCATGAAACCGGCCAGATCATCGGCGACCGCACGTTGCCCTTCTCCGACCGCGACGCGGTCCTGAGCGCGATCGAGGAGTCCCGCGCATGACCGAGCCCCTCTGGACCCTGGACACCGCCGCCGCCGCGATGGGCGGCCGCGCCGTCGCGGACGCCGCCGCGTCCCGCGACCTGTCCGGAATCTCGATCGACACCCGCACCCTCAAGGTCGGGGACCTGTTCTTCGCCATCCGGGGCGAGGCCCGCGACGGCCACGACTTCGTGCGCGACGCGCTCGCCCGCGGCGCCGGCGCCGCGGTGGTGGCCGAGGAGCGCGCCGCCGACCTCGCCGAGGCCGGCCCGGTGATCGCCGTGCCGGCCCGGGACGAGGACGGCGTGCTCGCCGCCATGCGGGGCCTTGCCGCCGCCGCGCGCGCCCGCACCGGCGCGCGGGTGCTCGCCGTCACCGGCTCGGTCGGCAAGACCGGCACCAAGGAGGCGCTGCGCCACGTGCTGGCCGCGCAAGGGGTCACCCACGCCTCGGTCGCCTCCTACAACAACCACTGGGGCGTCCCCCTGACCTTGAGCCGGATGCCGGCCGCGAGCGAGTTCGGGGTGTTCGAGGTCGGCATGAACCATGCCGGCGAGATCGCGCCGCTTACCCGGCTGGTGCGGCCCGAGATCGCGATCGTCACGACCGTCGAGCCGGTCCATATCGAGCATTTCCGCTCGCTGTCGGGCATCGCCGACGCCAAGGGCGAGATCTTCTACGGCCTGGAGCCCGGCGGCGTCGCGATCGTCAACCGCGACAACCCGAACTTCGAGCGGCTGAAGGCCCATGCGCTGGCCTCGCGGGCCGGTCGCATCGTGAGCTTCGGCGAGCACCGCGAGGCCGACGTGCGGGCCGAGCGCATCGTGATGCGGCCCGACCTCTCGATCGTCGACGTGCGGGCGATGGGCCAGGCCGTGACCTACCAGCTCGGGACGCCTGGCCGGCACACGGCCCTGAACTCGCTCGCCGTCATCGCCGCCGTGCAGGCGCTCGGCGCCGACCTGGCGCTGGCGGCCCTGTCGCTGGCCCAGCTGCGCCCGCCCGTCGGCCGCGGCGCGCGCACGATGCTGCGGATCGGCGACGGCGAGGCGCTGCTCGTCGACGAGAGCTACAACGCCAACCCGGCCTCGATCCGGGCCGCGCTCAGCACGCTGGCCGGGGCCGAGACCGCCGGCCGCCGCATCGCGATCCTGGGCGACATGATGGAGCTCGGCGCGGACGCGCCCGCCCTGCACCGCGAGCTGGCCGGGGCGGTCGAGGAGCACGGCATCGACCTCGTCCTCACCGCCGGCCCGCTGATGCAGGAACTGTTCGAGGCGCTGCCGGCCTCCCGGCGCGCCGCGGCCCGGCCGACCTCGGCCGAGCTCGTCGATCCGGTGCTCGATCTCGTCCGCCCCGGCGACGCCGTGATGGTCAAGGGCTCGAACAGCACCCGCATGGGCCGGATCGTCGAGGCGCTCAAGGCCCGCTACGGCGCCCAGGACCAGGATCTCGCCGTCGGCCGGTCCGGCTGAGCCCACCTTCAGGAAGCTGTCGCAGTGCTGCCGGCATAAGCCCGGCGCTGCCGCTCGCCCACGATCGGATATCCTTGGGATGCTCTACCTCCTCTCCGACCTGAGCGGCGTGTTCTCGCCGCTCAACGTCTTCCGCTACATCACCTTCCGCACCGGCGGCGCGCTGTTCACCGCCGGCTTCTTCGTGTTCTGGTTCGGGCCCTGGATCATCTCGCTCCTGCGCCTGCGCCAGGGCAAGGGCCAGCCGATCCGCGAGGACGGCCCGCAATCGCATCTGCTGACCAAGCGCGGCACGCCCACCATGGGCGGACTGATGATCCTGGCGGGCACGCTGGTGGCGGTCGTGCTCTGGGCCAACCCGCGCAACCACTACGTCTGGATCGTCATGATGGTGACGCTGGGCTTCGGCGCCATCGGCTTCTACGACGACTACCTCAAGGTCACCAAGCAGAGCCACAAGGGCTTTTCCGGCAAGTTCCGCCTCGGCCTCGAGGCGCTGATCGCGATCGCGGCCTGCACCGCCATCGCGGAATATTCGGCCCCGGGCCTCGCCTACCGGCTCGCCTTCCCGGTCTTCAAGGACGCGATCATCAATCTCGGCCTGTTCTACGTCGCCTTCGCGGGCTTCGTGATCGTGGGCGCGGGCAACGCGGTCAACATCACCGACGGCCTCGACGGGCTCGCCATCGTGCCGGTGATGATCGCGGCGGCCACCTTCGGGATCATCGCCTACCTGGTCGGCAACGTCATCTACGCCTCCTACCTCCAGGTGAACTACGTTCCAGGCACCGGCGAGCTGGCGGTGATCTGCGGCGCCCTGATCGGGGCGGGCCTCGGCTTCCTGTGGTTCAACGCGCCGCCGGCCCAGATCTTCATGGGCGATACCGGCTCGCTGGCGCTCGGCGGCCTGCTCGGCACCGTGGCGGTGGCGACCAAGCACGAGATCGTGCTCGGCATCGTCGGCGGCCTGTTCGTGCTGGAGATCCTGTCGGTCATCATCCAGGTCGCGTCGTTCAAGCTCACCGGCAAGCGCGTCTTCCGCATGGCGCCGATCCATCACCACTTCGAGCAGAAGGGCTGGAAGGAGCCGCAGGTCGTGATCCGGTTCTGGATCATCGCCGTGGTGCTGGCGCTGCTCGGCCTGGCGACGCTCAAGCTGCGGTAGGGGCGGCGAGGTCGGACCTTGCAATCTCGGCCGCCGCTTGGAAGGAAGGCGCTTTCCCTCTTCCACACCGGGAGGGGGGAGGCGCCCTTCGATCATCCGGCGGAACCCCGCATGACACCCTCCACCACCTTCGCCGGCCGGACGGTCGCCCTGTTCGGCCTCGGCGGCTCGGGCCTCGCCACGGCGCTCAGCCTCAAGGCGGGCGGGGCCCGGGTGATCGCCTGCGACGACAACCCGGCCCGCATGGCGGCGGCGCGCGAGCAGGGCATCGAGACCGGCGACCTGCGCGGGGCGGAGTGGAGCACCTTCGCCGCCCTCGTCCTCGCGCCCGGCGTGCCCCTGACCCACCCGGTCCCGCACTGGACCGTGGACCTCGCGACGGCCGCCGGCGTCCCGGTGATCGGCGACATCGAGCTGTTCTGCCGCGAGCGGGCGGCGACCAGCCCGGACGCGCCCTTCGTCGCCATCACCGGCACCAACGGCAAGTCGACCACCACGGCGCTGATCGCCCACGTCCTGGCGGCCGCCGGACGCGACGTGCAGATGGGCGGCAACATCGGCACGGCCATCCTGTCGCTCGCCCCGCCGTCGCCGGAGCGCGTCCACGTCATCGAGCTGTCGTCGTTCCAGATCGACCTGACGCCGTCGCTCGCACCCACCATCGGCGTCCTCCTCAACCTCACGCCCGACCACCTCGACCGCCACGGCGACATGGCGCGCTACGCCGCCATCAAGGAGCGGCTGGTGACCGGCGCCGCGCATGCGATCGTCGGCGTCGACGACGCGTATTGCCGCGCGATCGCGGCGCGTCGCACGGGGCCGCTCACCCGGGTCCATGTCGGCGAGGCGGGGGAGGGACCGGGCATCCTCGCCCGCGGCGGCATCGTCATCGACGGGCGCCGGGAGCCGGCGGAGCCGGTGGCGGACCTCGCCGGCATCGGGTCGCTGCGCGGCGCCCACAACTGGCAGAACGCCGCCATCGCCTACGCGGTGGCGAGCGCGCTCGGCGTGACGCCGGACGCCTTCGCGGCGGCGCTCGCGACCTTCCCGGGCCTGCCGCACCGGATGGAGGAGGTCGGGCGTCGCGGCCCGGTCCTGTTCATCAACGATTCGAAGGCCACCAACGCCGACTCGACCGAGAAGGCGCTGTCGGCCTTCCCACGGGTCCACTGGATCCTCGGCGGCAAGCCGAAGGAGGGCGGGATCGCGAGCCTCGCGCCGTACTTCCCGCGCGTCGCCCACGCCTACCTGATCGGTGCGGCGAGCGACGACTTCGCCGCCACCCTCGACGGTCATGTGCCGTTCAGCCGCTGCAGCACGCTCGCCGCCGCGGTCGCGCAGGCCGCCGGGATGGCCGAGGCGGATGCGGCGGGCGAGCCGGTGGTGCTGCTCTCGCCGGCCTGCGCCTCCTACGACCAGTTCCGCAGCTTCGAGGATCGCGGCGACCAGTTCCGCGACCTCGTCCGGGCCCTGCCGGGCCTGCGCCCTCCCGGGGCCTGAGCGCCGACCTCGGCCCTCCCGCATCCGCGGCGGCGTTCCCAGGGCGGGCAAATCGGCGTAAGGGGCTTGCCGCCGGACGGGCCTCGCGCGGGCCCGGCGCGCGCCCGGGCGGTGCCTTTCCGCATCCGCCCTCGTGCCGGCCCCTCCATGCGCTGCCAGCCGGTGCCATGCTCCCTCCCCAACACCTTCTGCCCGCCGAGTCCCAGGCTCCCGCGACCACGCCCGCGCACGTCCCGCACCGGCCGGGGCCACGCAAGATCATCAGCTGGAACCTGCTGCGACGGACCGGCGCGACGGTCGATGCCCTGGAGGCGCTGATCGCCCAGGAGAAGCCGGACCTCCTGCTGATGCAGGAGGCCACCGTCGACATCACCGAGCTGCAGGCGCGGGTCGGCGGGCACTACGCCTGGGCGCCGCTGCCGAAGCGCATCCACGGTCTCGCGATGTGGAGCCCGACCCCGTGGCCGAGCCCGCCGCGGGTGATCACGCTGCCCTCGGGCGCGCTCATCGACCGGGTCTGCCAGATCCTCGATCTCGGCTCGTTCGGGGTCGCCAACGTCCACCTGTCGCACGGCCAGGTGCTCAACCGGCGCCAGCTGCGCCGCATCGCCCAGAACCTGCCGGTGCGCGCCGCCGTGCTCGGCGACTACAACATCGTCGGGCCCGCCCTGCTGCCGGGCTTCCACGATGTCGGGCCGCGCCACCCGACCCACGCCATGGTCGACATCGTGCCCCTGCGCCTCGACCGCTGCCTGGTCCGCGGGCTCACCTGCCGCGGCCAGGCGGTGCTGCCGCGGGGCGCCTCCGACCACCGGCCGATCGTGGTCCACCTCGAGCCCGGCAACCCGCAGGGGCGGCGCGAGCCGCTGCGCGACAGGATCGCGGCGTTCCGCGACCGGGCCGAGGATCTCCGCAAGCGGGTGCCGCTCAAAGATATGGCAGCAGCAATCGGACGGCGGCGTCGCGCAGCCGCACGGCCATCCCGCGAGAGTTGAGGTCGTCGGCGGTCAGCCGCGCCTCCATCTTGGCCTGCATCAGCCGGTTGAGGTCGGCGGCGAAGTCGGGGTCGTAGACCTCGACGTTGAGCTCGAAGTTCAGGCGGAAGCTGCGGCTGTCCCAGTTGGCGCTGCCGACGAAGCACCAGGCGTCGTCCACCACCATCAGCTTCGAGTGGTCGAAGGGCGGCCGGTCGAGCCAGATCCTGACGCCGGCTTCGAGCAGCGGCCCGACATGGGCCCGCGTCGCCCAGTCGACCACCCGGTGGTTGCTCGCCTGCGGGATGATGACGTCGACCGTGACGCCCCGCATCGCCGCGAGGCCGAGCGCCGTCAGCAGCATCTCGCTCGGCAGGAAGTAGGGGGTGGCGAAGCGCACCGAGTGCCGGGCGGTGGCGAGCGCCTCCAGCACCACGAACTCGATCTTCTCGATATCGGCGTCCGGCCCCGAGGTGACGACCCGGGCGAGCGACGCGCCGGCGGGCGGGATCTGCGGGAACCAGGCCGGCCCCTCCAGGTCCTCGCCCTTGACGAAGGCCCAGTCGCGCCAGAAGGCCTGGGCGAGCTGGCCGACCACCGGCCCGTCGATGCGGAAATGGCTGTCGCGCACCGGCTCGGGCGGGTCCTTCGCCATGACGTTCTCGTCGGCGATGTTCACTCCCCCGACGAAGCCGACCCGGCCGTCGATCAGAAGAAGCTTCTTGTGGGTGCGCAGGTTGAGGAACGGCATCCGCCAGGGCAGCGCCGAATGCATGAACAGCCCGGCCGGGATTCCGAGGCCGCGCAGGCGCCGGTACATCGCCGGAAAGAAGTAGCCGCTTCCGATGCCGTCGATCAGGACGCAGACCGCGACGCCCCTGGCCTGCGCGGCGTTGAGCGCCGCCGCGAAGGCCCGGCCGCTGTCGTCGTCGCGCATGATGTAGCTCGACAGCGCGACGCTGGTCTGCGCCTCGGCGATCGCCAGGAGCATCGCCGGATAGGCCTCGTCGCCGTGGCGGTAGCGCCGGACGCTGTTGCCCGCCACCAGCGGCAGGCCGCTGATCCGTTCGACGGCGCGCCGCAAGGGGGCGAAGGCCTCCGGCACCTCGGCCACGGGGGCCGGCGGCGCGCCGGGCCGCGGCCCGGGCAGCACCGGCAGGCGGCGGGCGCGCCGGCTCACCCGGTTGATGCCGAACATCACGTAGAGGAGGCTGCCGAGCATCGGCGAGAGCCAGCCGAGGCCGATCCACCCGATCGCCGCGCCGACCTCGCGCTTGTTCATCAGCACGTGGACGGTGACGATGACCGCGAGCGCCAGGCCGATCGGCGCCAGCACCTCCGACTGGATCGCGGCCGGGATGCCGAGCCAGCGGTAGATCTCGTGTTCCACGCGGGTCTCCTGCCGGCGCCGTCCGAGGGCCCGCGCCCTGCCGTGCCCCGATCGGTTCCACCGGATACGAAAGGATGGAGGCGGAATCCACTCGGCGGCGCGGCCATCCACGCCCGACAAACAAAAATCCCCCGCCCCGGGGAGGGGCGAGGGATCCGGTCTCACGAAAAGCCTGAGGCGATCAGGCGCTCAGCGCTTCCTTGGCCCGCTCGGCGCGCTTGCGGTCGTTCGGGTCGAGGACGGCCTTGCGCAGGCGGATCGACTTCGGGGTCACCTCGACCAGCTCGTCGTCCTGGATCCAGGCGAGCGAGCGCTCGAGGGTCATGCGGATCGGCGGGGTCAGGCGGACCGCCTCGTCCTTCGAGGTGGTGCGGATGTTGGTGAGCTTCTTGCCCTTGAGCACGTTCACCTCGAGGTCGTTCTCGCGGTTGTGCTCGCCGATGATCATGCCCTGGTAGACCTTCCAGCCGGGCTCGATCATCATCGGGCCGCGGTCCTCGAGGTTCCACAGGGCGTAGGCCACGGCCTCGCCCTGGTCGTTGGACATCAGCACGCCGTTGCGGCGGCCGGCGATCTCGCCCTTGTAGGGCTCGTAGGCCTTGAACAGCCGGTTCATGATCGCGGTGCCGCGGGTGTCGGTCATCAGCTCGCCCTGGTAGCCGATCAGGCCGCGGGTCGGAGCGTGGAACACCAGGCGCAGGCGGTTGCCGCCCGACGGGCGCATCTCGATCATGTCGGCCTTGCGCTCCGACATCTTCTGCACGACGACGCCGGAATACTCCTCATCGACGTCGATCACGACCTCCTCGATCGGCTCCATGATCTCGCCGGCCTCGTCCTTCTCGAAGACGACGCGGGGACGCGACACGGCGATCTCGAAGCCCTCGCGGCGCATGGTCTCGATCAGGATCGCGAGCTGCAGCTCACCGCGGCCCGAGACGTAGAACGAGTCCTTGTCGGCGGCTTCCTCGATCTTGAGCGTCACGTTGCCCTCGGCCTCCTTGAACAGGCGGTCGCGGATCATGCGGCTCGTGACCTTGTCGCCCTCGGTGCCGGCGAGCGGCGAATCGTTCACGATGAACGACATCGTCACGGTCGGCGGGTCGATCGGCTGGGCCTGGATCGGGGTCTCGACCTGCGGGTCGCAGAAGGTGTCGGCGACGGTGCCCTTCACGAGGCCCGCGATCGACACGATGTCGCCCGCCTCGCCCATCTCGATCGGCTGGCGCTCCAGGCCGCGGAAGGCCAGGATCTTCGAGACGCGTCCGGTCTCCACCACCTTGCCCTCGCGGTCGAGGACCTTGATCGCCTGGTTCGGCTTCACGGTGCCCGAGGCGATGCGGCCGGTGATGATGCGGCCGAGGAAGGGGTTGGCCTCCAGCAGCGTGCCGAGCATGCGGAACGGGCCGTCCTCGGTCTTGGCCTGGGGCACGTGCTCGAGCACGAGGTCGAAGAGCGGCGCCAGGCCGTCCTCCTGCGAGCCCTCGGGCGAGGTCGCCATCCAGCCGTTGCGGCCCGACCCGTACAGGATCGGGAAGTCGAGCTGGTCGTCGGTGGCGTCGAGCGCCGCGAAGAGGTCGAACACCTCGTTCACCACCTCGGTGATGCGGGCGTCGGGCCGGTCGACCTTGTTGACCGCCACGATCGGGCGCAGGCCGATCTTGAGCGCCTTCGAGACCACGAACTTGGTCTGCGGCATCGGGCCCTCGGCGGCGTCGACGAGCACGATCACGCCGTCGACCATCGAGAGGATGCGCTCGACCTCGCCGCCGAAATCGGCGTGGCCGGGGGTGTCGACGATGTTGATCCGGGTATCCTTCCAGACCACCGAGGTGGCCTTGGCCAGGATGGTGATGCCGCGCTCCTTCTCGAGGTCGTTCGAGTCCATCGCGCGCTCCTCGACCCGCTGGTTCTCGCGGAACGAGCCGGATTGCTGGAGCAGCTTGTCGACCAGGGTCGTCTTGCCGTGGTCGACGTGGGCGATGATGGCGATATTGCGCAGCTTCATGGGATATCCGAAGCAAACAAAGCCCGGCACACCGCGGGCCGCCAGGATGGCAGCCGGACGCATCGAGCCGGGGGAAAACTATTGCGTCGCAATATAAGGTGTGGCGCCACTTCGCAAGGGGGCTGTCGCGACGGTCCTCCCAGGAGGGTCCTCCCAGGACGGCCCTCGCGAGACGGCCGCCTACTCGGCCGCGGCGGAGAGCGGGTCCGGCCCGGCGGCGTGCCGCTCGACCAGCACCGCCCGGCGCTCGGCGATGGCGCGCCGCGCCTGGTCGAGGCCCAGCGTGAAGGCCGCCACGCCGGCATTGTCGATGGCGCCGGTCCCCGCCCGGGCCAGGGCCGCGGCCAGGATCTCGTCGGCCTGGCGCTCGAGGTCGGACAATTCCAGCTCGTCCTCGACGTCGCGGCTCGCCCGCACGATGGCGAGGAGCTGGCGCAGGAGCGCCATGTCCCGGGCCCGCGACCTGTTGGCGGCGCGTGACACCAGGGTGGCGGCGGCCGAGCCGAGGATCGAGACGCACATCACCAGGAGGTAGAACCAGTCGCCGTAGCGCTCGAAGAAGCTCTCGACCTCGCCCTCGTAATAGGCCTGCGCGCCGGGATGGACCGGGAGCGAGGCGCTCTTCGAGGTCTCGGGCGCCTCGATCTGGTTGGCGAGCGGCACCTCGACGGCGAGGGCGGGCCGGATGACGAAGAGAAGTCGCGTCAGCTCCGACACCACCGAATCGGCGAGGCGCGCCTGGGCCACCAGCCGGTGGCTGACCCCGACCGTGGTGACGGTCTCGGCCGGGCGCGGCGGCGTGCCGCCGAAGGTGCCGCGGGCGATCTCGACGCTCTCCAGCGCCGGCCAACGCCGGGCCAGCACCGCCGCCTCGCCGATCGGCACGAAGGCCGGGGTCCCACCGGTGCGCCCGATGCTCGCCACGACGTCGCCGGCGGTGCGGCCGATCAGCGGGCTGACGGTCAGCACGGCGTCGACCTTGCCCTCGCGCAGCGCCTCGCCGGCCTCCTGCCCGTCGCCGAGCGGGACCGTCGTCACGGCGTCGGCCGGCACGTCGTAGTGGGCGAGCAGGCTCGCCAGCAGCCGGAGGTTGGCGGCGGGGTTGCGCACGATCCCGATCCGCTTGCCGCGCAGGTCCGGCACGGCGGAGAGGGACGGGTCGGTCGCCAGCAGCAGGGCCGCGTCGCGATGCAGGATCGCCACGGTCTGGGTGCTCGCCGGAATGCCGACGTCGGAGCGCACCACGGCGAGGTCGGCGCGGCCGATCTCGGCCATCCGCGCGCTCTCGGCGACGCCGCTCGTCGGCACCAGCCGCAGGCGCACCTCCTCGTGGGTGCGGGCGAGGGATTGCGCCACCGCCGCCATCAGGCGGGCGTCCTCGCTGCCCGCCGGCCCGACGGCGACGCGCAGCGTCGTGGGCTGCCCGAGCCACTGGTAGGCGAGCAGGGCCGTCGCCACGAGGGCGAGGATGGCCGCGAGGACGAGGGGAAGGTGGCGCCGCATGGTCGTGTGACCTTGCGGCCGGGCGCCCGGTTCCGCAATCCGGCCGTTTGGCGCGGGGCCCGCGCCCCGGATTGCCCGTCGTCCCGGATCGGGCGGCGAGACGCCTACAGCCCGGCGATGCGGTCGATGGCGAACTTCGCGTTGGCGACGATGCGGTCGCGGTGCTCGGCCGGCAGCTTGCCCCCCGTCAGGAGCTGCAGGCAGGCCCGGAGGGTGTCGGCGGGACGCCCCGTCCAGGAGGCGGCGACGGCGTACTCGTCGAGCAGCGCCCAGTCGTGGATCCAGGCCTCGACGGCCCGGCCCTCGGCGGGCGGGCCGATGCCGAGGCCGCGCGCCGCGAACCCGTAGGCCTCCTCGTGGCGGCCATGCGTGCGGGCGTGCCGGGCGGCGGCGTGCAGCGCCTCCGCCCGCGACGCACCGATGCCGGCCGCCCGCGCGAACGCGTCGAGCACCGTCTGCGGCTCGTCGCCGAGCGCGGCCTTCAGGCGCGCCGCGCGGTAGAGCGCGAGATAGACCTCCTCCCGGTCGGGCCCGCCGAACGCGCCTCGCGCCAGGTAGCGGTCGTGCGCCGGCCGCAGCCGGCCAGCCGTCTCCAGGATCAGGCCCAGCTCGTAGCCGCAGGACGGATCGGCGACCGACTCGGCCGTCGCCAGGCGCGCCGACCGGAAGGCGCCCCGGTCGTGCCGGACCGCCAGCCTCGGACCGAGCGCGTTGTAGAGGCTGTGGTTCTCCACGCTCCCGGTCTGGGCGAAGCGCTCCAGCGCGGCCATCCCCGAGAAGGTCGACCGCGACGTCCCCACGAAGGCTCCTGCCGCGAGCGCGATCTCGAAATCCGCCAGCGAGAGCTCGAGCAGGTTCGCGTCGTCCGACTGGAAGCGCGGCAGCAGGTCGGACTTCCAGAACGCCTCGATGTCGAAATGCTCGCGCAGGGATTGCCGGATCCGGTCCTTTCCGTCGACGAGCGCCGCCTCGTCGCAGACGACGTAGATCTTCGCGGCACCGTCGGGATGCGTCGCGCGGAACTTGCGGGCGATGCTCTCGGCCGTGTGCAGGTTGTCCTCGTTGAAGCCGACCTCCGGATCGACCCGGGTCCGGACGTGGAACTCCCAGTCGCGCTCGATGCGCATCTGGACCACGTGGGTGATGCCCCGCTCGTCGAGCACGATGTCGCGCAGCCTCGCCACGTCGGGCGCGGTGCGCGCCGACGGCACCAGGGCGCGCAGGAACCGGGCGGCGACGCCGTCGCGGTCGAGCTCCCCGGCCGCCGCCGTGCCGGCGATGTGGCGCTCGCCGTGATGGAAATACTCCCAGCCGCCCTCGTCCCCGGCGGGATCGCGATCGAGGACGGTGACGCCGATGGACTCCGCGAAATCCCGTAGGCGCGCCACGTCGAACGCCGTCGCGATCGGGACGCGCTTGTGGATGAACGTGATCTGGTCGAAGATCACGATATCGGGCAGGATGACGCAACGATTCTCGCCCGTCATCGCCTTCAGGAACAGGCCGAGAAGGGCGATCTTCTGGTTGCTGATGCCGCCCCTGTTGTAGGAATAGCCGTGCGCCTGATCGGGGCGGTCGGTGTCGCGGATCACGAAGGAAGCCTTTTCGCGGAAGCCCGTCGCCGGCCGATCGATGCGGGCATCGAATGCTTGCGGCCGCTTCCCGGTCAGCCCGGCCTGCTCGCGGGATAGACCCGATCATCGTTCATGCGCCGCCGGCTGCCAACCCCGGCGCTTTCGTCGTTCCGGCCGGGCTCCGCCTACAGGCTGACCCGCAGCCCGAGCGCGATCACCGCCACGATCGCCGCCCCGAGCGCCGGACCGACGGCCGCGATCATGAGGGCGCCCGGGTGGTAGCCCGGCGCCGCGAGGTAGCGCTGATGCGCGTTCTTCTCCTGCCGGAGCAGCGGCGCGTGCTCGCGCGCCGCCGCTCCGGGCGTCCGACCCTGTCGCATGATGCCGTCCCCGCCCGCTTGAGCCGGCCCGTCTCCGGGCGGCGCGAGACCTGTTGTGTGGAACCCATGAGGCGCCGGACGGCGTGAAGAGGTGGTGAATCCGATCCCTCGGATTCTCCCTTGTCGTGAATCGGGGGTTAGCGCGCCGAGATCGGGTCGAGGCCGGTCCCGGCCACCGTGCCGGCGTGCTCCGGGGCGGACAGCCAGGCGATCAGGGCCCGGGCCGCCTCCGGGTGCTGCGCGCCCTTCGGGATCCCGGCCGAGAATACCGTCACCTTCTGCACCTCGGGTGGGACCGGCCCGACGATGGTGATGCCCGGGACGGGCTTCAGTTCGGCGACCTGCTGGAAGCCGAACTCCGCGTCGCCGCGGGCGACGACGTTGCCGACGCGCTCGGCGACGATCATCCGGCTCTTGGGCGCCAGCTCCTTCTCGAGACCCAGCTTCCTGTACATCTCCTTCTCGATATAGACGCCGCTGGCGCTGTCCGAGTAGGCGATCGAGGCGGCGCCGAGCAGTGCCCGCTTGAAGGCGTCGAGGGTGGCGATGTCGGGCACCTTGGCGCCGGCCTTGACCGCCAGCGCGATGCGCGAATCGGCGAGCGCGACCTTGCTGCCCGGCTCGATCCGGCCCTCCTTGTCGAGGGCGTCGAGGGCGTAGCCGACCATGATCACCACGTCGGCCGGCTCGCCGCGGGCGAGCCGCACCGGGATCGCCTCGGGCGCCGTCCCCATCGAGGGGCCGTAGGCGGTCGCGACCGTGTCGCCAGTCTTCGTCTCGAAACCCGGAACCAGGGCCTGGTAGGCGGCGGTGAAGCCGCCGGAGATCATCACCCGGACCTCGGCGGCCTTCGCCGGGCCGGCGAGCGCGAGCCCCGCCGCCAGAAGGGCGGCGAGCCGGGGGAGGGCGCGTCGCCGGGTCCGCCCGGCGCGGTGATGCGGTGTCGTCTCGCTCATGGAACCTCCCGGCGGCGCCCGTCGCGGCACCTCGTCCGTCGATTAAGCCGTCGACGGCGCCCTCGCCACCGATTCCGCGGGATTAGATTTCTCTGTCAAACGTGCGACGGTTGGCGCTAGAGAGGGCGAAGGCAAGCCCGATATCGGGAGGAAGCGTCATGGCAGGTCCGGTCCACGGTCCGCAGGGATCGAAGGTCGCCACGGTGTTGCGCGTCACGAGCGGCAACTTCCTGGAGATGTTCGACTTCTTTCTGTTCGGCATCTACGCGAGCCACATCTCGAAGGCCTTCTTCCCGGCCGAGAACGAGTTCGCCTCGCTGATGTTCACCTTCATGGCCTTCGGCGCCGGCTTCCTGATGCGGCCGCTCGGGGCGATCTTCCTCGGCGCCTATGTCGACCGGATCGGCCGGCGCCAGGGCCTCATCGTGACCCTCGGCATCATGGCCGCCGGCACGGTGCTGATCGCCTTCGTGCCGTCCTACCAGACCATCGGCCTCGCGGCGCCGTTCCTGGTGCTGGTCGGCCGCCTGCTCCAGGGCTTCTCGGCGGGCGTCGAGCTCGGCGGCGTGTCGGTCTACCTCGCCGAGATGGCGACGCCCGGCCGCAAGGGCTTCTACGTCTCCTGGCAGTCGGGCAGCCAGCAGGTCGCCGTGATGGTGGCGGCGCTGATCGGCTTTACCCTGAGCCGGACCCTGATGCCGGCCCAGATGTCGGACTGGGGCTGGCGCATCCCGTTCTTCATCGGCTGCATGATCGTGCCGTTCCTGTTCTACATCCGGCGCTCGCTGGAGGAGACCCAGGAGTTCCTGCACCGCAAGCACCGCCCTTCGCTGCCCGAGGTCTTCAATTCGCTCGGCGAGAACTGGAAGATCGTACTGCTCGGCATGCTGCTCGTGGTGATGACCACGGTGTCGTTCTACACCATCACGGTCTACACCCCGACCTTCGGCAAGAGCGTGCTCAAGCTGTCCGAGACCGACAGCCTGATCGTGACCTTCCTCACCGCCCTGTCGAACCTGTTCTGGCTGCCGGTGATGGGCGCGCTCTCCGACAAGATCGGCCGCAAGCCGATCCTGCTGGTGTTCTCAGGCCTGACCCTGCTCACCGCCTACCCGGCCTTGGCCTGGCTCACCTCCAACATCTCGTTCACCAACATGCTGATCACGCTCCTGTGGCTGTCCTTCCTTTACGGCAGCTACAACGGCGCGATGGTGGTGGCGCTGACCGAGATCGTGCCGGCCAACGTCCGCACCACCGGCTTCTCGCTCGCCTACTCGCTCGCCACGGCGATCTTCGGCGGCTTCACCCCGGTCGTCTCGACCTGGCTGATCCAGGCGCTCGACAACAAGGCGGCGCCGGGCCTGTGGATGGCCTTCGCGGGCGCCTGCGGGCTGATCGCCACCCTGCTGATCTACCGCCGCCGCGAGGGCGCGACCGCCGCGCTGCCGGGCACCGTCCGCCCGATGGCGGGCGAGTAGCCCGCGCCGGGCTGCAAGCCCGCGTCAGGTCAGGAGACCGTCGAGGGAGCGGATCACCCGGACCGGCGCGAGGTCCGGGTATTCGTCGGGCTGGCCGGTCCGGTTGACCCAGACCGGGGCGAAGCCGTAGGCCGCCGCCCCGGCGATGTCCCAGCGGTTCGAGGACAGGAAGACGATCCGCGCGCGCTCGACCGCGAGCGCCCGCGGCGCCAAGTCGTAGGCCCGCGGCGCGGTCTTGAAGGTGCCCGCGGGATCGACCGACAGGACCGCGTCGAGCCGGCCCGACAGCCCCGCCGCCGTCACGGCCGCGTCCAGCATCGCGGGGTCGCCGTTCGACAGGATCGCGGTCTTCAGCCCCGCCCGGCGCAGGGCGTCGAGGGTGTCGGGCACCTCCCCGTAGGCGTCGAGCGACCGGTAGGCCTCCAAGAGAGCGTCCCGCATGCCGGCATCGACGTCGGGATGCTTGGCGAGGGCGAAGTCGAGGGCCCGTTCGGTCAGGGTCCAGAACGGTGCGTAGCGCCCGCACAGCGACAGCACCCACGAATATTCGAGCTGCTTCTGCCGCCAGGTCTCCGACAGGGCCTGCGATTGCGGGCCGATCGCGGCGGCGTGGCGCTGCACGGCCGAGTGGACGTCGAGAAGCGTGCCGTAGGCGTCGAAGACGACGGCCTCGGCGCGGTCGAGCGGGGCGGGAAGCGGCATGGACGAGCCCTCACGGATCGAGCGTGAACCCGCGAGGCCCGCGACGGGTTGCGCCCGTGCTCCAGGATACCGCGTCGTGGCGCAGTGTCGCGCACCGGCCGGAATCTGCGCCGAGCGGGGAAACCGGCCGGCCTCCCCGGCGCTTCATAGGGAGCGTTCGCAACCCCACCGATCCGGGATTCCTCCATGCCGCATCTCCTCGTCATCGGCGCCAGCCAGGGCATCGGCCTGGAGACGGTCAAGGCGGCGCTCGCGGCGGGGCATCGGGTGCGGGCCTTTGCCCGCTCGGCGGGCAAGATCGACCTCTCCGACCCCAACCTCGAACGCTTTCCCGGCGACGCCCTGTCCTCCGCCGACGTGACGGGGGCGCTCCAGGGCGTCGACGCCGTGGTGCAGGCCCTCGGGGTGCCGGCCCGCGACCTGCTCGGCCCGGTGCACCTGTTCTCCGACGCGACGAACGTGCTCGTGCCGGCGATGGAGAAGGCGGGCGTGCGCCGGCTCGTCGCGGTGACGGGCTTCGGCGCGGGCGACAGCCGGGCGGCGATCGGCCCGCTGCAGCGGCTGCCCTTTCGTCTCGTCTTCGGGCGCGCCTACGACGACAAGGACGCCCAGGAGATCCGCATCCGCCAGAGCGGGCTCGACTGGACCCTGGTGCGCCCCGGCGTGCTGACCGGCGGTGCCGCGACCGGGCGCTACCGGGTGCTCGACCGGCCGTCCTCGTGGAAGAACGGCCTGATCGCCCGGGCCGACGTGGCCCGCTTCATCGTCGCGGAGATCGCCGACAACGCCCATGTCGGCCGCCCCGTCGTCCTGATCAGCCACGCCCTGCCGCTGTGACGCCATGGACAAGCTCGCCTATTACGCCGTCACCCTGTTCGAGTCGGTCCTCGGCGTCGTCGGGATCCGGACCTTCTACGACCAGCCCCGCTACGCGGTGGTGGAGCGGCTCGATCGCGGCGTCGAGATCCGCGCCTACGAGGCCCGCGTCGCGGTCGAGACCGACGCGCGCGGGCAAGGTGGCGGGCAAGGCGACGGCGAGGCCTTCGGGCGGCTCTTCCGCTACATCACCGGGGCCAACCGGGCGGGCGACCGCATCGCCATGACGGCGCCCGTCGAGACCGGCGGCCGGCGCATCGCCATGACGGTGCCGGTCGAGCAGGGCGCCGGCGGCACGATGCGGTTCTTCCTGCCCCATGCCGTGGCGGATGCCGGCGCGCCGGAGCCGACCGAGGCCGGCGTGCGGCTGGTGCGGGTGCCGCCCGAGCGAATCGCGGCGCTTCGCTTCTCCGGCCGCATCACCCCGGAGGCGAGGGCCGAGCAGGAGCGCATCCTGACCGGGGTGCTGGCGAGCGCCGGCAAAGCGACGGCCGCGGCCCCTTTCTTCATGGGCTACGACCCGCCCTTCGCGATCCCGTTCCTGCGCCGCAACGAGGTGGCGGCACGGCTGGGGGAGTGACCCGCGCCCGAGCAGACTTGCGTTGGAAGGCCGCACGGTACACGACAGGGGCATAAAGCCTTTCTGCGTCAAGGCTTTCCCATACATAACCTCATCCTGAGGTGTTGGCGATCAAAGATCGCACGTGATCGAAGATCGCTGAGCCTCGCAGGAGGGCTCCAGAAATCGCAGCGACATCTGGAGGCCTCCTTCGAGGTCAGTCGATCGAAGATCGACCAACGCCTCAGGATGAGGTCGCGGGTGGGAGAGACGATCATCGCGGATTGACGTCGCTGCCGTGTACCGTGGGCAGGCCAACGCGTCGCCCGCTTAGGTTCTTGTTTTGTCGCAGATGTTCGGCGCCGAACCGATAACCGCTTCCGCGAAATCTGCTTACCGCCCGTCCGCCCGCGCCACCGCCCGCTTGATCACCTGCTGGACCTCGACGTTCGACAGGAAGAGGTCGTGGTTGATGAGGCCGCTGCCGTAGTCGGACGCATCGGCGACGCGCACGCCGAGCGCCTCGAGGCGGCTGCGGTCGGCCGCGCCCGCCCGCGTCACGCCTCCCGCGATGGTGCTGGAAAGTTCGAGCGCCCGGTCGTTCGTCGAGGAGATCACCGTGATCTTCTGCGCCGCGGTGCCGAGGCGCTCGATGCCGTTGGTGAACAGGTCGATGTCGATGTCGGGGGCGGCGAGCACGATGGCGCCGATCCGGTCGAGGGCGGCCTCGCCGGCGTCGGCCCGCAGCATGCGCAGGGTCTCGAGGGTGAGGAGCGTTCCCATCGAGTGGGCGACGATGTGGATCCGCCCGCCCTGCGAGACCGCGAGCGCCCGCAGCAGGTCCTCGAAGGCGTCGCGCGACCACAGCGCGCTCTCGCGGTCGTAGCCGTAATCGAAGGTCTTGCCGGCGGACGGCCAGCTGAACAGGCCCGACACGCCGCGAAAGCGGATGCCGTCGGAGAGCTGCGCCGCGCTCACCGCCGCGGTCTCGAACGATTCGCGGTAGCCGTGGACGTAGAGCAGCACGTCGCGCCCGAGCGCGGCTTCCGCGAAGGCGGTGGCGGCCTCCGGCCCGGTGACCACCCGGGGGGCGGCGGCGATGCGCCAGTCCCCGGTGACCACCGCCGAGACCTTGCCGATCAGCGAACGGTCCGGCACCGCGAGCCGCACGGTCGCGAAGGACAGGCCGCGCCCGCGCTGGTCGGTGAAGTAGGGCGGGCGCCCGGCCGGGTCGGCGGGGCGGCGGGTCGTGGCGACAAGGAGCACCGGGCTCACGTCCAGGGCGGATTGCTTCTCGGGACCCGGGGACTCGCCGAGGAGCCCGTCGCCGAAGCAGCCGCCCAGCGACAGGCTGGCGAGGGCGGAGAGGCCGAGGCGGGCAAGGCCCCGGCGCGTCGGCGCGGCGTTCGTGGTCATGGCGTCCTACTCGGGATGCGGCACTCGCCCCGGCTTTGGGGCCGGGGATGCGGCATGATCGTGGCCGTGGCGCGTCGCGCCGGGGAATGCCGCGGCGAAGGGACCGGGCGAGGCCCCGCCTGTTGCCCGAAGGTTACGCTTCCCCGACCTTTCGTCCACAGCCCGGGCCCTCGACGGGGGCCCGGCGAGCCGGCAGAAAGGTCGCCATGACCGTCCCGGCCCCCGATCTCGCCCAGCTCCTGTCCGGCAACCGCGCCGCCCTCGCCCGCGCCATCACGCTGGTCGAATCGAAGCGGGCCGACCACCGCGCCGCCGCCCGCGGGCTCCTCGACGCCGCCCTGCCGCATGCCGGCAAGGCGGTGCGGGTCGGCATCACCGGCGTGCCCGGCGTGGGCAAGTCCACCACCATCGACGCGCTCGGCGCCGCCCTGACGGCGCGGGGCCACAAGGTCGCGGTGCTCGCCGTCGATCCGAGCTCGTCGCGCACCGGCGGCTCGATCCTCGGCGACAAGACCCGGATGGCTCGTCTCGCGGTCGATCCGAATGCCTTCATCCGGCCCTCGCCCTCGTCGGGCACCCTCGGGGGCGTCGCCGCCAAGACCCGCGAGACGATGCTGCTGTGCGAGGCTGCCGGCTTCGACGTGGTGCTGGTCGAGACCGTGGGCGTCGGCCAGTCCGAGACCGCGGTCGCCGACCTGACCGATTTCTTCCTCGTCCTGATGCTGCCCGGCGCCGGCGACGAATTGCAGGGCATCAAGAAGGGCATCCTCGAACTCGCCGACATGATCGCCGTCAACAAGGCCGACGGCGAGGAGGGAATGCGGCGCGCCATGGCGGCGGCGGCCGAATACCGCGCCGCGCTGCACATCCTGACCCCGGCGAGCGCCACATGGTCGCCGCCGGTGTCGACGATCTCGGGACTGTCCGGCCAGGGCCTCGACGCCCTGTGGGACGCGGTGCTCGACCACCGCCGCAAGCTCACCGCCACGGGCGAGATCGCCGCCAAGCGCCGGGACCAGGACGTGAAGTGGATGTGGGCGCTCGTCCACGAGCGATTGCACCAGCGCCTCACCGGCAGCGCCGAGGTGCGCAAGACCACGGCGGAGGCCGAGCGGATGGTGGCGGCGGGCGAGCGCTCGCCCGCCGCCGGCGCCGACCTGATCGCCGAGCTGATCGGCCTGTAGGTTAGTACCCGACGGTGAAGCGCCGGCGGAGATGGGCCGGGCGCTCGATCTCGTCGACGAGGGCGACGGCGTCGTCCTCCCAGGAGATGCGGCTGCCGCCCTCGACGACGAACCAGGCGGCGATCCTGGTAGCGCGGCAGCGCCAGGCGAAGCCTGCGGCCAGGGTGGCACCGGAACGATCGCGGGCAGGCACGACTTGCCCGGTAACCGGGCGTTAACCAAAATCGGTAACGATGCCTTAACACAAAAAAGCCGGGACGAATCCCGGCTTCTCTTCGGTGGTCTCGAGGGTCCGGGGGCCGGCTCAGCCGAGGTTGAGCCGGTCCACCTTGGTGCTCCGCAGGGATTCCGGGATGGCCGCGAAGTCGGTGTACCCGGCTTCGCGCGCCATGGCGTCGAGGGCCTGCTGCTCGTCCGCGGCACCGCCGGTCCAAAGGATCGCACCGGTCGCGGCCTGCCGAACCTGGAAGATGGCCATCGCGCTGTTCCTTCCCGTGATCACTGACATTCGTCCCCTCAACGCGGAGCGGGCACGAGAAGTTGCAGCCGATCGGTCATTGCGCGCTGTCATGCCCTGGGTGTAGAGAATGAACGTTCATTCTCGGAAACGACACCGCGTGCCGCCCTCACAAAGTCCCGCCCGCCTCGATTCGGCCGAGGAGCGCCGCACCCGCATCCTCGATGCGGCGGAGGCCTGCTTCGTCCGCCACGGCTTCCACCGCGCCACGATGCACGACGTGGCAGCGGAGGCCGGGATGAGCCCCGGCAACCTCTACCGCTACTTCCCCTCGAAGGACGCGATCGTCGCCGGCCTTGCCGAGCGCGACCGCGCCGCCGTGGCGGAGGACTTTTCCGGCATCGAGGCCGCCCCGGACCTGATGCAGGCCTTCACCGGCCTCGCGCGCCGCCACCTCGCCGAGGCGCCGGCCGAGAAGGCGGTCCTGTGCCTGGAGATGTGGGCCGAGGCGACCCGCAACCCCGCCATGGCGGCGATCTGCCGGGACTTCGAGCGCGAGATCGCGGGACGGCTCACGTCGCTCTACCGGCTGGCGCAGGACCGCGCCGATCCGCCGAAGGCCGGCGCCGACCCGGAGGCGCTCGCCCGCCTCGCGATGGTGATGGCCGACGGCATCATGGTGCGCCGCGCCCTCTCGCCCGACTTCGCCACCGGCCCCGTCATCGACGCCATGCTGACCCTCGTCGGCGCGGCGCTCGACGGCCGCTTCGACCCGACGACCACCCCGGAATCCGACCGATGACCCGCCCCCGTCGCCGCGCCGGCATCCCGGCCCTCACCCTCGCGGCGGCCCTCGCTGCGACCTCCGCCGCCGTTCCGGCCCTGGCCGAGCCCGCGCCGTCGGCTCCCGTCGTCGCGGCGGCGCCCGCCCCCGCGGTCACCGTCGCGGTGGCGGCCGAGCGCGAGATCGTCGAGCGCGCCGTCGTCACCGGATCGCTGGTGCCCCGCGACGAGATCCTGGTCTCCCCGGAGATCGAGGGCTGCCGCATCACCGAATTGCTGGTGGAGGAGGGCGACCGGGTCGCCAAGGGCGCGGTGCTGGCGCGGCTCTCGCGCGAGATGATCGACACCCAGCTCGCCCAGAACGCCGCCGCCATCGCCCGGGCCGAGGGCGCGGTGGCGCAGGCGCGCAGCACCATCGTGCAGGCGGAGGCCGCCCAGACCGAGGCCGCCCTGTCGCTGGAGCGCGCCCAGTCGCTGATGAAGACCGGCAACGGCACCGCGGCGGTGCTGGAGCAGCGCGAATCCGCCGCCAAGGGCGCGGATGGCCGGCTCTCGGCCGCCCGCAACGGGCTCGCCATCGCCCAGGCCGACCTCGCCCAGGCGCGGGCCCAGCGCACCGAACTCGACCTGAAGCTCGCCCGCACCGAGATCCGCGCGCCGGAGGGCGGCATCGTCAGCCGCCGCACCGCCCGGGTCGGCGCCACGGCGAGCGCCTCCGGCGAGCCGCTGTTTCGCCTGATCGCCCGCGGCGAGATCGAGCTCGAGGGCGAGGTGCCGGAGACCGGGCTGGCGCGCCTGCGCGCCGGCGCCCCGGCGAGCCTCGACCTCGATACGCCCGACGGGCCGGTCTCGGTCTCGGGGCGCGTCCGGGTGGTCTACCCGGAGATCGACCGGGCGACGCGGCTCGGCAAGGTCCGCATCAAGCTCGACGCCGATCCGCGCCTGCGCATCGGCGCGTTTGCCCGCGGCGCCGTCGAGGCGGCGCGGCGCACCGGCGTCGCCGTGCCCCTCGCCTCGGTGGTCTACGGCCCGTCGGGCCCGACCGTGCTGGTGGTCTCGGGCGAGCGGGTCGAGCTGCGCTCGATCCGCACCGGCCTGTCGGCCGGCGGCTTCATCGAGGCCCGCGACGGGGTCAAGGCCGGGGACGCCGTGGTGGCCCGGGCCGGCAGCTTCCTGCGCGACGGCGACCGGGTGCGGCCGATCTACCCCGCGATGCCGGCGACCGCCGAGGCAGGGCGTCCCTGACGCCCTCTTCCCAGGTTCTCCGGCGTCCCTGACGCCCTCTTCCCGACTCTCGGACGTCCCCGACGCCCGCCTCGTCCGCCTTCCTCTCCTGACCGGGTCCGCTCGATGCGCCTGAACGTCTCCGCCTGGGCGATCCGCAAGCCGATCCCCTCGATCGTGCTCTTCCTGGTGCTCGGGCTGCTCGGCCTCGTGAGCTTCCGCAGCCTGCCGATCACCCGCTTCCCCAACATCGACATCCCGATCGTCTCGGTGACGGTGACCCAGGCCGGCGCCGCGCCGAGCGAATTGCAGACCCAGGTCACGAAGTGGGTCGAGGACGCGGTGGCGGGGGTGAAGGGCGTCAAGCACATCATCTCGTCGATCACCGAGGGCACCTCGACGACGACGATCGAGTTCCGCCTCGAGGTGAATACCGATCGCGCCGTCAACGACGTGAAGGACGCGATCGCCAAGGTCCGGATGAACCTGCCGCGGACGATCGACGAGCCGATCATCGCCCGGGTCGAGATCGCCGGCCTGCCGATCATGGTCTACGGCGCCTCGGCGCCCGCGATGACGCCCGAGGACCTGTCGTGGTTCGTGGACGACGTGGTGGCGCGCCAGATCCAGGGCCTGCGCGGCGTCGGCGGCGTCGAGCGCTTAGGGGGCGTCGCCCGCGAGGTCCGCGTCACCCTCAAGCCCGACCGGCTGCTGGCGCTCGGCATCACCGCCGCCGACGTGAACCGGCAGTTGCGGCTCACCTCCGCCGACATGGCCGGCGGCCGGGCCGAGGTCGGCGGCCAGGAGCAGTCGATCCGCACGCTCGCGGCGTCGGCCAGCCTCGATACCCTGGCGGCGACCTCGATCGTGCTGCCCGGCGGCCGCAAGGTGCGGCTCGACGACCTCGCGACGCTCAGCGACGGGGCCGAGGAGCCCCGCACCTTCGCACGCCTCAACGGCCAGCCGGTCGTCGCCTTCGCGATCTCGCGGGCGAGCGGCGCCTCCGACGCCTCGGTGGGCGAGGTGGTGTCGAAGAAGATCGAGGAGCTGGGCCAGACCTATCCGGGCGTGCGCTTCGACCGGATCGATTCCTCGGTCACCAACACCATCGGCAACTACGAATCCGCCATGCACAGCCTCATGGAGGGCGCGGCGCTGGCGGTGCTGGTGGTGTTCCTGTTCCTGCGCGACTGGCGCGCGACGCTGATCGCCGCCGTCGCCCTGCCGCTCTCGGTCTTCCCGACCTTCTGGGCGATGAGCGCGATGGGCTTCTCGCTCAACGCGGTGAGCCTCCTCGCCATCACCCTCGTCACCGGCATCCTGGTCGACGACGCGATCGTGGAGATCGAGAACATCGTCCGCCACATGCGGATGGGGAAGTCGCCCTACCGCGCCGCGATCGAGGGCGCCGACGAGATCGGCCTTGCCGTCATCGCCATCACGGCGACGCTGATCGCGATCTTCGCCCCCGTCTCGTTCATGGGTGGCATCGCCGGGCAGTACTTCAAGCAGTTCGGCCTCACCATCGCGGCGGCCGTCTTCATGTCGCTCCTGGTGGCGCGCCTCATCACCCCGATGATGGCGGCCTACTTCCTGCGCGACCACGGCCACCACGAGGAGCGCGAGGGCCCGGTGATGCGGGTCTACAACCGCCTCGTCCTGTGGTCGGTGCGGCACAAATACGTGACCCTGGTGGTCGGCCTGGCGCTGTTTGCCGCCTCCATCCTGTCGACGAGCCTGCTGCCGGCCGGCTTCCTGCCCAAGGAGGACGCCGCCCGCACCCTGATGGTGGTCGAACTGCCGCCGGGCGCGCGGCTCGACGACACGATCGCCGTCACCGACCGGATCGCGCAGCGCATCCGCACCCTGCCGGAGGTCCGCTCCGTCTTCGTCGATGGCGGTCGGCAGCTGCCGGGCAAGAAGGAGGTGCGGCTCGCCACCTTCACCATCAACCTGACGCCGAAGAACGCCCGCGCCCGCAAGCAGGCCGACGTCGAGGCGGCGATCATGGACCTGATGCGCGACGAGGCGGACGTCCGCTACTGGTCGCTGCGCGAGGGCGGCCAGCGCGACTTCACCCTCATCGTCGCGGGCGGCGACACCGCCCAGGTGACCGAGGTGGCGGAGAAGATGCAGCGCGAGGTCGCGACGCTGCCCAACCTCGTCAACGTGATGTCGACCGCGCCCCTCGACCGCACCGAGGTCCGCATCCGGCCGAAACCCGGCGTCGCCGCCGATCTCGGCGTCTCGACCGACACCATCGCCGAGACGGTCCGCGTCGGGACGATCGGCGACATCGGCCAGAACCTCGCCAAGTTCAACGCCACCGACCGGCAGATCCCGATCCGGGTCCAGCTGCCGATGGCCCTGCGCGGCGACCTCTCGGCGCTGGAGAGCCTGAAGGTGCCGGCGAAGAACGGCGCCTCGGTGCCGCTCGCCGCGGTGGCCGACATCAGCCTCGGCCGCGGGCCCACCGCGATCGACCGCTACGACCGCGCGGTGCGCGTGGCGCTCGAGGCCAACATGCAGGGCTCGGACGCGCTCGGCGAGCAGATCAAGCTCGCGATGAACACCCCGACCGCCCGCAACCTGCCGCCCGGCATCAGCTTGCGCCAGACCGGCGACGCCGAGGTGATGGGCGAGGTGTTCGAGGGCTTCGCCCTGGCGATGGGTGCCGGCCTGATGATGGTGCTCGGCGTCCTGATCCTGCTCTTCGCGTCGTTCTTCCAGCCGCTGACCATCCTGTTCTCGCTGCCGCTCTCGATCGGCGGCGCGATCCTCGGGCTCCTGGTCTTCAACCGGCCGATCTCGATGCCGGTGGTGATCGGCATCCTGATGCTGATGGGCGTGGTGACGAAGAACGCCATCATGCTGGTCGACTTCGCCGTCGAGGAGATGAGCCGCGGGGTCGACCGCGTCACCGCCATCACCCAGGCCGGCGCCAAGCGTGCCCGACCGATCGTGATGACGACCATCGCCATGGCGGCCGGCATGGTGCCGAGCGCGATGGCCTTCGGCATCGGCGGCGAGTTCCGCTCGCCGATGGCGATCGCCGTGATCTCGGGCCTGATCGTCTCGACCCTGCTGTCGCTGCTGTTCGTGCCGGCGATCTTCCTGCTGATGGACGATCTCTCGCGCCTGATGGGCCGGCTGTTCGGCCGGTTCGTCGGCGCGGTGGACGAGCCGCCGGGGCACGAGGGGGCCCAGCGTCCGGCGGCGGCGGAGTAGGGGTGACTTGATCGCGCCGGGATCATCGTGGGACAAGTTGCGGCGCTGCCGCTCGGGCATCCGATCGTTGGTTTTCCAGGAAGCCGGTGCAACGATGACCACGCCTCCCAACCCAGCGAGAGTGGCGACCATCCGGCAGGAGGATCCGGCACAGCCGGAGGTCGTCGCGCTGCTCCGCAACGGCGAGGCGGATTCTGCCGCGCTTTATCCTGCTGAAAGCAACCACCATATGATTCTTGAAGGGTTGCGCGCATCGAACGTGCGCTTCCTCGTGGCGCGTGACGCCGAGGGCCGGGCGGTCGCGACTGGTGCCCTGGTCGAGCATGGCGACTGGGCCGAGATCAAGCGGATATGGGTCGAGGAACACGCACGAGGACGGGGCCTGTCCCGGCAGATGCTCGATGCGTTGCTGGCCGAAGCGGATCGCGCCGGGATGGCCGTCCTGCGCCTGGAGACCGGTATCGTCAGTCACACCGCGCTCGCCCTTTACGAGAGGACAGGCTTCGTGCGTCGGGGGCCGTTCGCGGACTACACCGACGATCCGCTGAGTGTGTTCATGGAACGCCGGCTGAGAGCCGCGTGATCTGATGAGATGCCACAGCGCGACACCGAGAACTCGGTCAAGCAGCAGAACAAGGAGAACCGGGAGGCCGACCGCAACGTCGATCGCCTGATCACCAACCGGAAGTAGGTCTGCCACTTCTTTCGACCGGTGGAACTGTCAGAGCCTTTCTGAGTGGCTGCGCAAGCTGTCTGCCGCACAGACGCCGCCATCTCCCGACGTCATCCTGGGGCTCGACGAAGTCGAGAACCCGGGATCCATAACCGCTGACGGGGCAGGATGAGGTGTGCAGCGTTCCGCTTCAACCTGGACTGTCAGCGGTTATGGATCCCGGGTTCCGCTGCGCGGCCCCAGGATGACGTTGGTGGACTTGAAGGCGCCATCGCATAGCTGCGGGCGCGACCAAGCGCTACTGCCCCCGCCGCGCCTGCGCGGCGAAGCGCACCGCCTCCTCCGCGGCCCGGAACTGCGCCTTGGCCTTGTTGATGCATTCCTGCTGCTCGGAGGCAGGATTCGAATCGTGCACGATGCCGGCCCCGGCCTGGACGTGCATCCGGCCGTCCTTGACGATGGCGGTGCGCAGCACGATGCAGGTGTCCATCTGGCCGTCGGCGCCGAAATACCCGATGCAGCCGCCGTAGGGCCCGCGCTTCTCGCGCTCCAGTTCGTCGATGATCTGCATCGCCCGCACCTTCGGGGCGCCCGAGACCGTGCCGGCGGGGAATCCCGCGGCGAGCGCCGAGAGGGCGTCGTGCCGGGGATCGAGGCGGCCCTCGACGTTCGACACGATGTGCATGACCTGGCTGTAGAATTCGAGGAAGAACGAATCCGTCACCCGCACGCTGCCGATCTCGGCGACGCGGCCGACGTCGTTGCGGCCGAGATCGAGCAGCATCAGGTGCTCGGAGCGCTCCTTGGGATCGGCCAGGAGCTCGTCGGCCAGCGCCCGGTCCTGCTCCGGCGTGGCGCCGCGGGGCCGCGTGCCGGCGATCGGCCGGATGGTGACCGCGCCGTCGCGCACCCGCACCAGGATCTCGGGCGAGGAGCAGACGATCTGGAAGCCGCCGAAATCGAGGAAGCACAGGAACGGTGCCGGGTTGACGCGGCGCAGCGCCCGGTAGAGCGCCAGGGCCGGCAGGCCGAACGGCGATTCGAAGCGCTGCGACAGCACCACCTGGAAGATGTCGCCGGCGGCGATGTACTCCTTGGCCCGCGCCACCATGGTGTGGAACTCGTCGGGCGTGACGTTCGAGACCTGGGTCGGCGTCGGGATCTCGGCCGGGTTCTGGCGCGCCTCGACCGGCAGCGGGCCCTCGAGGGCGTCGGCGGCCGCTTCGAGCCGGGCAAGCGCCCGCTCGTAGGCGGCCCTGGCCGAGATCCCGGCGACCGGCCGGATCGGCGCCACGAGCGCGATCTCGTCGCGCACCGCGTCGAAGATCACCATCACGGTCGGGCGGACCAGGATCGCGTCCGGCACCCCGATCGGGTCGGGATGGGCCGGGCCGAGCCGCTCCATCTCCCGCACCATGTCGTAGCCGAGATAGCCGAAGAGGCCGGCGGCCATCGGGGGCAGGCCGGGCTCGGCCGGAATCGCGCTCTCGGCGATCAGCGCCCGCAGGCTGTCGAGGGGGGCGGCCTCCTCGGGCGCGAAGGCCGCGAGGTCGGGCGCCACGGCCCGTTCGGCCCGGCCGTCGGCGCAGCGCCAGGCGAGGTCGGGATCGACCCCGATCATCGAGTAGCGGCCGCGCACGGCGCCGCCCTCGACCGATTCAAGCAGGAAGGCGGCGCCGTCGCGGCCGGCCTTCAGCTTCAGGAAGGCGGCAACCGGGGTCTCGAGATCCGCCACCAGGGTGGTCCGCAGGAGGACCGGCCGGCCCTCGGCATAGGCGGCGGCGGCGGCCTCGGGGGAGGGGGCGACCAGCACGGGATCAGTACTCGCCGCCGATGGCCCGCCGGAAGGCGGCATCGTTGACCGAGACGCCGGCCTGCTTCTGCACGTCGGCGATGTACTGGGCCAGGATGTCGTCGGCCAGCGCCGTGCGGTACTGCTGCTCCACCGCGACGGCACCGGCCGCACTCGGCACGAAGGCCGGCACCGTGGCGTTCGTCACCCGGAACACCGCCCGGGCGGTGTCATCGCCGGCGGCAGTGCCGGCCTTGCCGACCGGGGTCGCGAAGATGCGGGCGACGCTCTCGGCCGAGAGGCCGTCGCGCCCGCGGCCGCGGGCGAGGTCGGTCACGGTCTTGGCCTCCTGGCCGAGGGACTTCGCGACCTCCTCGATCGCCTCGCCCTTGTCGAGGCGCTCGGTCGCCTCGCGGGCCTTGGCGGCGAGGCGGCGGGCGACCTCGTCGGCCTTCCACTGGGCCGTCACGGCGTCGCGGACCTCGGCCAGGGGCTTGTCGTGGGCCGGGTCGACCTTGGTCACGTCGTACCAGACGTAGCCGCCGGCGCGGGTGCGCAGGGCCTCGTTGTCGGCACCCATGTCGCTGCGGAAGATCGCCGCCAGCGTCGCGTCCTTGTCGGGGATGGCCTCGACCGCCTTGCCCTGGGGATCGCGGCCCTGCGCGTCGACCGCCGGCACGCTGACGAGGGTCAGGCCCTGGTCGCGGGCGATGTCGGCCAGCGGCTTGGCGCCGGCGCGCTGGTCCTCGATCGCGTCGTGGACCTTCTCCAGCCCGTCCCGGGCCTTGTCGAGGGCGACCTCGGCGCGGATCTCGCCCGCCACCTCCTCGAACGGCTTGCGCGCCGCCGGCTGCACCGCGGTCACCCGCAGGAGCACCGTGCCGAAGCGGCCCTTCACCGGCTCGCTCACGGCGTTCGCCTCGGCGGCGAAGGCGGCGTCGGCGACCGCCGGGTCGAACAGCTCGGACTTGGCGAAGGTGCCGAGATCGAGCGCCTTGGCGTCGAGGCCGCGTTCGGTCGCGACCTGGTCGAAGGTCGCCTGGCCGCCGCGGATGCGGGCGAGCGCGGCTTGCGCGTCGGCGTCGTTGGGGAAGACGATCTGCTGGATCGACCGCTTCTCGGGCGTGCCGAAGCGGGTCTTCTCGCTCTCGTAGCGGGCCCGGGCGTCGGCGTCCGTCACCGCGTCGGGCTTGGCGAGCGTCGCGGGATCGAGGACCAGCAGGTTCACGCTGCGGTACTCGGGCGCCCGGAACGCGCCCTTGCGCTCGGTGTAGAAGGTCGTGACCTGCTCGTCGGTCGGGGCCGGGATCTCGCCGGCGGCCGAATCCGGCAGGGTGAAGGTCGCGGCGGCGCGGCGTTCGGAGGTGTAGCGGTGGATCGCCTCGCGGGCGGCGAGCGAGACCGGCAGATCGGCGGTGATCGCGTCGGCGAGCTGGAGGCGGGCGGCGACCGCGCGCTGCTCCTGCACGAAGCCCTGCTCGGTCAGGCCGGCCTGCCGCAGGGTGTCGCGGAAGGTGTTGACGTCGAAGGCGCCGTTCGTGCCCTTGAAGGCCGGCTCCTCCTGGATCAGCCGCACCACCGTCGAATCCGGGATGCGCAGCCCGAGGTCCTTGGTCTTCTGGTCGAGGGAGGCCTCGGTGATCAGCTGGGCCAGCACCTGGCGGTCGAGGCCGAGCGCCTTGGCCTGATCCGGCGTGATCGGCCGGCGGCTCTGGCGCGACAGGCGCTGGAGCTGGTTCTGGTAGGCGGTGCGCAGGGCCTCGGCCGGGATCTGCGTGCTGCCCACCGTCGCGACCGCGTTGCTGCCGCCGCCGCGGAAGATGTCGCCGATGCCGAAGATGGCGAGGCCCGCGATCAGGAGGCCGAACACCACCGTCACCACGATCTTGCCGAGCCAGCTCTGGCTGGCGGCGCGGAACCCCTGGAGCATCGCGATCCTCAAAAGCCATGGGGGCGCCTGCCGCGAGGGGACGCCCGGATCGGGCCGCGATACCGCATAAGCGCCGCAAGGCAAAGAGCGCCCCCCGGACGTTTGCCGCCCGGCGGCGGACCTGTTACCCGGCGACGCTTGATCGAGGATCAGGGGAGAGACATGACGACCGAACGGCCGCGTCCGCTGGTGGCGGGAAACTGGAAGATGAACGGCCTCCAGGCTTCGCTGGCGGTCGCCGAGGCGGTCCGCGACGGCCTCGATGCGGGGCTGGCCGCGCGCATCGACGTGCTGGTCTGCCCGCCCGCGACCCTCGTCGGCGCGACCGCCGCGGCGCTGAAGGGCTCAGCCGTCCAGGTCGGCGGCCAGGACGTCCACGCCGAGGCGAACGGCGCCTATACCGGCAACGTCTCGGCCGAGATGCTGGCCGATCTCGGCGCGCGCTACACCATCGTCGGCCATTCCGAGCGCCGGGCCTACCACCACGAGAGCGACGCCGACATCCGCGCCAAGGCGCTGGCCGCGCGCCGCGCCGGCCTCGTCGCCATCATCTGCGTCGGCGAGACCCGCGAGGAGCGCGAGGCCGGCCGGACCCTCGAGGTCGTGGGCGGCCAGCTCGCCGGCTCGCTGCCGGACGGCGCCACCGCCGCCGACACGGTGATCGCCTACGAGCCGGTCTGGGCGATCGGCACCGGGCTCACCCCGACGGTCGACGACGTGGCGCAAGTCCACGCCCTGATCCGGAAGGAGCTCGAGGGCCGGCTCGGCGCCGAGGGGGCGAAGCTGCGCATCCTCTACGGCGGCTCGGTGAAGCCCTCGAACGCGGCCGAGCTGATGGGCGTCGCCAACGTCGACGGCGCGCTCGTCGGCGGCGCAAGCCTGAAGGCCGAGGACTTCCTGGGGATCGCGGCGGCGTATCGCTGAGGCGCGCGTCCCCGCGCGCGTCCTCCACCGGGATTCAACCCCATTGATTATCCCGGGGCTCGCCGAAGGCGGGGCCCGGGACCCATGAAGGCCGGCGCTTCAGAACGCGGCCGAGATCGTGCCGCTTCGCCTGGAGGCCTTGGGCACGGGATGACGAGCCCCCGGGTTCAGTCGTCCGGGCGCCATAGATCAGTCGATCCGTGACTGCAGGAACGCGACCGGACCCGGCGAGGTCCGGTCGAAGACCGCGGCGGCGTAAGAGGCGAGAGTCCTGTCACCACCCGTTGCCGTCCAGGCGGCAGCCCGTCGGGGATCGTGCATGGCGCGCGGCAGCGCCACTTTCCGGTTTCCCATCAGGCAGACGACGGAATCGGGCTCACGCGACTGCAGGAGCCGGATGGCCCCGATGGTGCGGGCAATCTCGGGTCCCTTGTCGACGCAATCGCCGAGGAAGACCAGCTTCCGCGATCACCCGTCGCAGTGATCCGCGGTCATGGCGAGCAATCTCTCAAATTCGCTCGCGCAGCCGTGAACAGTGCCAATTGTATATGTTAAATATTACACGCAAGAATACTGAATATTTTTGACGACAGCACGGTAGATCGCGCACAATAACGGCGCTGGCACCCTGCAATAATTGGTCGATCGGCCCGGCTGGCGAGGGTGCTCCGAGCTGGGAATGGAGACATAGTCGATACCGCGGGACCTGGGAGAAACGCCGTGAACAAAGATCGGGATGTCCTGCAAAGCGGGATACAGGTTTCCGCTCCGTCGCCCGTTGACGTGCGACACGCGGCGCGGCGACGGAGCAGCGTTCCACAGGGTGCGATCTTGCGTTGCGCGATCTTTTTGCCGTAAAGAAAATGAAGGTAAATCGGTCGAGCAATCCATGCCGGACATCGAGGCTTCGGGTCGTCAAACGGTCAGTCTACGATTCTCGACCGACCTGGCAGCGCCATCCGGTCAGTGCGGCTTCGAGGCGTATCACGACCTCTACGCGACAGCCGCCGACGCGGTGAGGCTGGACGAGACCTTCGCGGTCGCGGTGACGGCCGAGCGACTCGGTGGCATGATCTTGTTCGACCGACAGCTTCGGGGCGTCGCGCATGCACGCCCGCGCCGGCGGGTCCTGCGCAACGGCTTCGATCACTTCACGGCCCAGATCGTCCTCGACGGAGCCCTGACGGTCGGCACGCCGAACGGCAGCCGGATCGTCGGACCGGGCGAATGCGCCCTCATCGACATGAGCCAGCCCATGGAGACGAGGGCGAGCCAGGCCCGCGTCATCACGCTGTCCATCCCCCGCGACGTGATCGAAGTGGCCGCGCCCGAGCCCGGGCGCCTGCACGGTGCGGTCCTGCCGCAGGATCGGGTACGCCTGCTGACCGGGTTCCTGCACGCCGTGCTCGACGAACTACCTCGTCACGGCGCGAGCGATCGCCAGCGGTTGGAGCGAGTGACTGCGGAGCTCCTCGCCCTTACGCTTGCAGGCCACGTCCCGCCAGCATCGGACGCGGTGCGGACGGCCAGCGCGGCGGCCTGCCGCCGCCGGGCCCGACGCTACATCGATGCGCATCTGGGCACGACGCCCGACGACGTCGCGCGGGCCGTCGGCGTGTCGCGCTCCGTGCTCTATCGGGCCTTCGAGGCGAGCGGCGGCGTCGCCCGCGTGATCCGCTCCCACCGGCTCGCGCGCCTGCGTGCCCTGCTGGCGAGCCCCGACGAGTGCGGCCGGATTTCCGATCTCTCCCGGGCCTGCGGCTTCTCGAGCGAGTCCGATTGCAGCCGCACATTCAAGGCGGCCTACGGCGTGTCGCCGAGCGACTACCGCCATCTCCGACGGGCCGAGAGCAATCCGGACGCCGCGTCCCCTCAGGGCCTCGCCGAATGGTGGGACGATCTGCGCTGAACCGTCGCCGCCGCTGCGCCGCATCGGCACGTCGCGGTGTTCGAACCTCGATGCGGATCCGGTCGGACAAGGACCTTGCGCGGCGACGGCCCGGCGAGACCGTGGGACCGGTCGCGGACGGCGGCTTCTGGCGGATTGGATGGCGAAAGGGCCCTGCCGATGGCGGCGCCTAGGGCCTGAGCCATCGCGGGCATTGGTGGGCGGTGACGGGCTCGAACCGCCGACCCTCTCGGTGTAAACGAGATGCTCTACCAACTGAGCTAACCGCCCGGGTGCCGGCATCGTTAAGGGGCTCGGGCCGCGAGTGCAAGACGCTGCATGCAAGCTGCGGCACGGACAAGGTCCTTTGCAGCGGGGGGCAAGGCTCTGCCCACGGGCGCCGGCGAGGCCTGTCGCGGATGCGGAACGGGCCGCGTGCGATGGGCCGGCGACACCCCGCGCAGCACCCCGAGGACCCCTTCCGGCTTTCTTGAGCCGGCGGCTTGACAGGGTAGGGGGCTCCCCATACACCGCAGCCATCGCAGCACTGCGAGACGCCGGGCGGACGTAGCTCAGTCGGTTAGAGTGCCGGCCTGTCACGCCGGAGGTCGCGGGTTCGAGCCCCGTCGTCCGCGCCACTTCCTTCAGGGATAAGGCGTTTCTGTAGTGCAATGCGCCATGTGCGGACGTAGCTCAGTCGGTTAGAGTGCCGGCCTGTCACGCCGGAGGTCGCGGGTTCGAGCCCCGTCGCCCGCGCCATTTCCCTCGCTGGAAAAACGACTTCCAAGATCTGACCCTAAGGCAACGTCAATCATCGTTGGCCTAAGGCATTCCCGTATGGAATGCGGTGCTGCGGATTTCTTGGTCCAACATTGGCGTGAGCCGGAAATTCGCCATCCTGATGGCGGCGACCGTGCTCGGTCTCGGCGCGGTGATGCTCCATGCCCTGCGCGCCAACCACGACAGCCTGGTCGGCGAGCGGGTGGCGAAGCTCCGCGCCCTGACCGACGTGGTGGTCGCGACCGCGCCGGGCCTCGAGGCGGAGGTGAAGGCCGGCACGTTGACCCGCGAGGCCGCGATGGCGATGGTCCAGCGCCGCTCCACCGCCATGCGGTATGATGGCGACAACTACGTCGCCGTCTACGACTCCTTCGCCGGCCAGACCGACCGGGCGACGCAGGAGATCTCCGCCCAGGTCGCGGCGATCCAGGACACGATCCGCCGGGCGACCGCCGCGATGGGCGAGGTCGCCGAGCGGGCCCGGGCGATCAACGGCGTCACCGACCGGTTCGCGACCGCCGTCGAGACCCAGGTCGGGGCGACGCAGGCGATCGTGCGCGGCGTCGCCGAGACGGCCGCCGGCACCGCCACGGTCCGCGACGCGGTCGAGGGCCTCGCCCTCGCCGCCGAGGCCACCGGCGACGCCGCCCGCCGGGTGCTGCAGGCCGCCGGTGCGGTGGCGCAGCAATCGGCCGGCATCGGCGCCGAGGTCCGACGGTTCCTGGCGACGCCGCGGGCCGCCCGAGGCCGCCCGCACATCGCCACAATCCCCGCACAGGTGGCGCCGCCGGCCCGGACTCGCCCGGGCCGCGCCGCCCGCCCCGAGGATTGACGAGACGATGCCCCAGCCGCTCCGTTCGATGGCCCCAGCCCGGCCGGCCGGGAGCCCGCGTCGCGGGGCGACCCGGCGCCCGCTCGTCCTCGCCGCCCTCGCGGGGGTCGGCCTGGCGCTCGCCGGGTGCAGCGGCAGCGCGCTCCTGCCGGCGCCCGACCTGCCCACGAGCCCGGTGATCCTCGACGAGGCCGCGGCGGCGGCGGCGATCTCGCGCTACCGGGCGAGCCACGGCCTCGGGCCGGTGACGGTCGATTCCTCGTTGATCCGCGCCGCCTCGTACCAGGCCGATTCCAACGCCCGCGCCGGACGGCTGTCGCACGAGGTCGGCGGCACCTTCGACGCGCGCCTCAAGCGGGCCGGCTTCGGCGGGCGCTACGCCGCCGAGAACCTGAGCGCGGGCTCGGCCACCTTCGACGAGGTGCTGAAGCGCTGGCAGGTCTCGCCCGAGCACAACCGCAACATGCTGATGCCGCAGGTCAGGCGCGTCGGCATCGCCCGGGTCGACGCGCCCGGCAGTCGCTACAAGCGCTTCTGGGCCCTGATCCTCTCCGACGGCTGAGCCCCGCCGTCGCCCTGCGCTGCGGCATGGCGACCGGTCCCGGCCCGGCCCGGGAGCGGGGAGGGCCCCCCTGCGACGATACTCCCCGGCAGGCCGCGGCCCGCCGGCGTTGTGCGCCGCGTGCATGTCCTTATGTAGCGCGGAGACGTTCGCGGTTTGTGCGGTGCGAACGCCCCTTGTTTCGCAATACCCGCTCGTTTAAGCCTCGCGGCACCTTCCGGGCTTTGGAACCGTTCCGATGACGGCCCCGGCGGCCCGCGGCGCGGGCCCGCGCCCAACGCTCGCGCCAACCCTTGGGGATGCTCGATGAACGGCCTCCTGTCGGATTACCTGCCGCTGGTGATCTTCATCGGCGTGTCACTCTTCATCGCCGTGGCGCTCCTCGTGGCCCCGTTCCTGGTGGCCTACAACAGCCCGGACCCGGAGAAGCTCTCGGCCTACGAGTGCGGGTTCAACGCCTTCGACGATGCGCGCATGAAGTTCGACGTGCGCTTCTACCTCGTCGCCATCCTGTTCATCATCTTCGACCTCGAAGTGGCCTTCCTGTTTCCGTGGGCGATCACGTTCGGGGACCTCGGCTGGTTCGGCTTCTGGTCGATGATGACCTTCCTCGGCGTGCTCACCGTCGGCTTCGTCTACGAGTGGCGCAAGGGCGCCCTCGAGTGGGACTAGCAGCCGGAACGCGTAGAGCCGCCCCCGAGACGTAGGAACCGGACCCCGCCATGGCCCTCACCACCGTCCGCGCCCCCGAGATCGCGCCGCAGCCGAAGGGTATCCTCGACCCGGCCACCGGCAAGCCGATCGGCGCCAACGACCCGACCTTCCTGACGATCAGCGACGAACTCGCCGATCGCGGCTTCCTGCTCACCACCACCGACGACCTCATCACCTGGGCCCGCACCGGCTCGCTGATGTGGATGACCTTCGGGCTCGCCTGCTGCGCCGTAGAGATGATGCAGATGTCGATGCCGCGCTACGATTGCGAGCGCTTCGGCTTCGCGCCCCGCGGCTCGCCGCGCCAGTCCGACGTGATGATCGTCGCCGGCACGCTGACCAACAAGATGGCCCCGGCGCTCCGCAAGGTCTACGACCAGATGCCGGAGCCGCGCTACGTCATCTCGATGGGCTCATGCGCCAACGGCGGGGGCTACTACCACTACTCCTACTCGGTGGTGCGCGGCTGCGACCGGGTGGTCCCGGTCGACATCTACGTCCCGGGCTGCCCGCCGACCGCCGAGGCGCTGCTCTACGGCGTGCTGCTGCTGCAGAAGAAGATCCGCCGCACCGGCACGATCGAGCGCTGAGGCCGGACCCATGAGCAACGGCATCACCATCCGGGCCCACACCCAGACCGAGCAGGGCGACGCCGCCCTCCAGGCCCTCTCGGACACGCTCGCCGCGAGCCTGGGCGCCGCGATCACCGACCGGGCGCTCACCTTCGGCGAGCTGACCCTGATCGTCGAGGGCTCCGAGATCCTGCGGGTGCTCACGCACCTGCGCGACGATCCCTCCTGCGCCTTCTCGACCTTCATCGACATCTGCGGCGCCGACTATCCGGGCCGCGCCAAGCGCTTCGACGTCGTCTACCACCTGCTCTCGATGCGCCATAACCGGCGCATCCGCGTGAAGGTGCAGACCGACGAGCGCACCCCGGTCCCCTCCGCCATCCCGGTCTTCCCGGCCGCCAACTGGTTCGAGCGCGAGACCTACGACCTTTACGGCATCCTGTTCTCGGGCCATCCAGACCTGCGCCGGCTGCTCACCGATTACGGCTTCGAGGGCCATCCCCTCCGCAAGGACTTCCCGCTCACCGGCTTCGTCGAGGTCCGCTACGACCAGGACGAGGCCCGGGTGGTCTACGAGCCCGTGCGACTGACGCAGGAATTCCGCAACTTCGACTTCCTGTCCCCCTGGGAGGGCACCGACTACGTGCTCCCGGGCGACGAGAAGGCCGACAAGGCACCGGCGAAAGGCTGAGCCGACATGGGCGAGCACAGCATCCGCAACTTCTCGATCAACTTCGGCCCGCAGCACCCGGCGGCGCACGGCGTGCTGCGCCTGGTGCTGGAGCTCGACGGCGAGGTGGTCGAGCGCGTCGACCCGCATATCGGCCTCCTGCACCGCGGCACCGAGAAGCTGATCGAGGTCAAGACCTACCTCCAGGCGACGCCCTATTTCGACCGGCTCGACTACGTCGCGCCGATGAACCAGGAGCACGCCTTCTGCCTCGCGGTCGAGCGGATGCTCGGGATCGAGGTGCCGCGCCGTGCCAAGCTGATCCGCACGCTCTACTGCGAGATCGGCCGGCTCCTGTCGCACCTCCTCAACGTCACCACGCAGGCGATGGACGTCGGCGCCCTCACGCCCCCGCTCTGGGGCTTCGAGGAGCGCGAGAAGCTGATGATCTTCTACGAGCGCGCCTCGGGGGCTCGTCTCCACGCCAACTACTTCCGGCCAGGCGGCGTCCACCAGGACCTGCCGCCGAGCCTGATCGACGACATTGAGGCGTTCTGCGAGACCTTCCCGCAGGTGGTCGACGACCTCGACAACCTCGTGATGGCCAACCGCATCTTCAAGCAGCGCAACGTCGACATCGGCATCGTCACCGTCGAGGAGGCCCTGGCCTGGGGCTTCTCGGGCGTGATGGTGCGCGGCTCCGGCATCCCGTGGGACCTGCGCAAGTCGCAGCCCTACGAGGCCTATGCCGAGATGGAGTTCGACATCCCCGTGGGGAAGAACGGCGACACCTACGATCGCCAGGTCATCCGCATGGAGGAGATGCGCCAGTCGGTTCGCATCATGAAGCAGTGCATCGCCAAGCTGCGCGAGCCGGCCGGCCAGGGGCCGATCGCCACGCAGGACGGCAAGGTCGCGCCGCCGCCGCGGCGCGAGATGAAGCGCTCGATGGAGGCGCTCATCCACCACTTCAAGCTCTACACCGAGGGCTTCCACGTCCCGGCCGGCGAGGTCTACGCCGCGGTCGAGGCGCCCAAGGGCGAGTTCGGCGTCTACCTCGTGGCCGACGGCACCAACAAGCCGTATCGCTGCAAGATCCGCGCTCCGGGCTTCGCCCACCTCCAGGCGATGGACTGGATGTGCCGCGGGCACCTGCTGGCGGACGTGTCGTGCATCCTCGGCACGCTCGACATCGTGTTCGGCGAGGTGGATCGGTGAGGGGGCTCGCGCCCGCACCCGCCCCCGTCGGACACGTTTGAGACATGGACGTTTGAGACATGGCCAACCGCAGATTAGCCCCCGTTTCCGAGCAGCCCGAGAGCTTCGCGTTCACGCCTGAGAACGCCGAGTGGGCCAAGGGGCAGATCGCCAAGTACCCGGAGGGGCGCCAGGCCTCGGCGGTGATCCCGCTGCTGTGGAAGGCGCAGGAGCAGAACGGCGGCTGGCTGCCGCAGAAGGCGATCGAGGCGGTGGCCGACCAGCTCGGCATGCCGCATATCCGCGTGCTGGAGGTCGCGACCTTCTACACGATGTTCGCCCTCGAGCCGGTCGGCCGCTACTGGATCCAGGTCTGCGGTACCCCCCCCTGCGACGTCTGCGGTGCCCGCGAGCTGAAGAAGTACCTGCACGAGCGGCTCGGCCCGTCCGGCCATGTGAGCCCGGACGGCAACTTCTCCTGGCTCGAGGTCGAGTGCCTGGGCGCGTGCTGCAACGCCCCGATGGCGCAGATCAACCACGATTACTTCGAGGACCTCACGCCTGAGTCCCTCGGCAAGCTGATGGACGACCTCGCGGCCGGACGGCCGGTGAAGGTCGGCTCCCAGATCGGCCGCACCTCCTCCGAGCCCAAGGACGCGGTCTCGACCCTCCAGGACGAGATGCTGTTCGACGGCTCGCGCGTCGGCGCCTGGCGCAAGCGCTTCGAGGAGGAGGGGCTGAAGGAGACCGGCGCCGACGCGACCGGCGAGAAGGCCCGCACCGACGCGTCGGCCGCCGAGAATCCGAAGGCCGCCCGTCCCGATGCCGGCCGCGCCACCGAGAGCAAGGCCGCTGCCGCTCCGGCGCAGGCCCAGGCTCCGGCCGGCGTCGAGCCGAAATCCGACAAGGGCGAGGTGACGCCGGACCGCACCACGGTGGCGGTCCCCCGCACCGGGCCCGAGACCGTCGGCGCGCCCCAGAGCGGCCGCTCCTACACCATGACCCCGGTGAAGCCCGAGGAGGGCCGTCCGGTGGCGGCGCCCAAGGGCACGACGCCGGAGGCCGGCGCCGAGCCGGCGACGGCCGCGGGGAAGACCGACGGGTCGCAGGCCAAGCCCATCGGCCTGACCAACGCCGACAAGGCCGCCGACAAGGGTCCGCCCGGCCCTAAGGCGAAGCCGTAATCTCGACCATGATGTCCCTTTTCACAGCAGGCCTGTAGGACGATCGCCATGCTCGCCGATCAGGATCGGATCTTCACCAACCTCTATGGTCTCCACTCCCCCGGCCTCGAGGCCGCGAAGAAACGCGGCGCGTGGGACGGCACCAAGTTCCTGCTGCAGCAGGGCCGGGACTGGATCATCGAGGAGATGAAGAAATCGGGCCTGCGCGGCCGCGGCGGCGCCGGCTTCCCCACCGGCCTGAAGTGGTCCTTCATGCCGAAGAAGTCGGACGGCCGGCCGCACTACCTCGTGGTCAACGCCGACGAGTCGGAGCCGGGCACCTGCAAGGACCGGGAGATCATGCGGCACGATCCGCATCTCCTGATCGAGGGCTGCATGCTGGCCTGCTTCGCCATGGGCGCGCATGCCTGCTACATCTACATCCGCGGCGAGTACGTCGCCGAGAAGCACGCGCTCCAGCGCGCGGTGGACGAGGCCTACGCGGCCCGCCTCGTCGGCGAGAGCAACGTCCACGACTACCCCTTCGACATCTACGTCCACCACGGCGCCGGCGCCTACATCTGCGGCGAGGAGACGGCGCTGATCGAGAGCCTCGAGGGCAAGAAGGGGATGCCGCGGCTGAAGCCGCCGTTCCCGGCCAATATGGGCCTCTACGGCTGCCCGACGACGGTCAACAACGTCGAGTCGATCGCGGTGGCGGGCACCATCCTGCGCCGTGGCGGCGCCTGGTTCGCCGGCCTCGGCCGCCCGGGCAACACCGGCACCAAGCTGTTCTGCGTCTCGGGCCACGTCAACAAGCCCTGCAACGTCGAGGAAGAGCTCGGGATCACCTTCCGCGAGCTGATCGACCGGCATTGCGGCGGCATGCGCGGCGGCTGGGACAACCTGCTCTGCTCGATCCCCGGCGGCTCCTCGGTGCCGCTGGTGCCGGCCGCCGAGATCATCGACGCGCCGATGGACTTCGACACGCTCAAGAACCTGAAGTCGGGTCTCGGCACCGCCGCCGTGATGGTGTTCGACAAGTCGACCGACATGGTCGCGACGATCGCCCGCATCGCGTACTTCTACAAGCACGAGTCCTGCGGCCAGTGCACCCCATGCCGCGAGGGCACCGGCTGGATGTGGCGCGTGATGCTGCGCATGGCGGAAGGCCGGGCGCAGAAGCGCGAGATCGACATGCTGCTCGACGTGACGAAGCAGATCGAGGGCCACACGATCTGCGCGCTCGGCGACGCCGCCGCCTGGCCGATCCAGGGCCTGATCCGGCACTTCCGCCCCGAGATCGAGAAGCGGATCGACCGCTACACCGCCAACCCGCATCCGACCCCGGTGCCGATGGCGGCGGAGTGAGGCGGTGCCCCGTCTCACCCACCCTGGATCGTATCAACGGTTCGCCGGCCTGACGCGCGGAGACGTGCGCGCCGCGGGCCTCGCCCGAGAGTTGACCGCATGACCAAGATTCTCGTCGACGGCATCGAGGTCGATGTCCCGCCGGACTACACCCTGCTCCAGGCCTGCGAGGTCGCGGGTGCGGAGATCCCCCGCTTCTGCTTCCACGAGCGGCTGTCGATCGCCGGCAATTGCCGCATGTGCCTGGTGGAGCTGAAGGGCGCGCCGAAGCCCGTCGCCTCCTGCGCCTGGGCCGTGCGCGACTGCCGCCCGGGCCCGAACGGCGAGCCGCCGGCGGTGTCGACCAAGTCGGCCCTGACCAAGAAGGCCCGCGAGGGGGTGATGGAGTTCCTCCTCATCAATCACCCGCTCGATTGCCCGATCTGCGACCAGGGCGGCCACTGCGACCTGCAGGACCAGGCGATGGCCTACGGCGTCGACTCGACCCGCTACGGCGAGAACAAGCGCGCCGTCGAGGAGAAGTACATCGGCCCGCTGGTGCGGACCGCGATGAACCGCTGCATCCACTGCACCCGCTGCGTCCGCTTCCTGGCGGAGGTGGCCGGCGTGCCGGATCTCGGCGCCATCGGCCGCGGCGAGGACATGGAGATCACCTCCTACCTCGAGCGCGCGATGGAATCGGAACTGCAGGGCAACGTCGCCGACCTCTGCCCGGTCGGCGCGCTGGTCCACAAGCCGCAATCCTACAACGTCCGCCCCTGGGAGCTGAACAAGACCGAATCCGTCGACGTGATGGATGCGGTCGGCTCGGCGATCCGCGTCGACACCCGCGGCCGCGAGGTGATGCAGATCGAGCCGCGGGTGAACGAGGCGATCAACGAGGAGTGGATCTCCGACAAGACCCGCCACGTCGTCGACGGCCTGCGCCTGCAGCGCCTCGACCGGCCCTACCTGCGCGAGAACGGCCGCCTGCGCCCGGCCTCCTGGGCCGAGGCCTTCGGGGCGATCGCGGCGAAGCTCAAGGGCGCCGATCCGAAGCGCGTCGGCGCGATCGTCGGTGACCTCGCGGGCGCGGAAGAGATCTTCGCGCTCAAGACCCTGATGGGCGCGCTCAAGGTCCAGAACCTCGATTGCCGCCAGGACGGCGCGATGATCGATCCGGCCTGGGGCCGGGCCGCCTACACCTTCGGGCCGGGCATCGCCGGCATCGAGCAGGCGGACGCGATCCTGATCGTCGGCGCCAACCCGCGCACCGAGGCCTCGCTGCTGAACGCCCGCATCCGCAAGCGCTGGCGGCTCGCGCCGATCCAGATCGGCGTGATCGGCGAGGACGCGGACCTCACCTATCCCCACACCTATCTCGGCGCCGGTCCCGAGACCCTGGCCGAGGTGGCCTCGGGCCGTCACAGCTTCGCGGAAGCCTTCAAGGCCGCCGAGCGGCCCCTGGTCATCGTCGGCCAGGTTGCGCTCGCCCGTCCGGACGGTGCGGCGCTCCTCGCGGCGGTCGCCAAGCTGGTCCAGGGCCTCGGTGCCAAGGCCGAGGGCTGGAACGGGCTGGGCGTGCTGCAGAACGCGGCGTCCCGCGTCGGCGCCCTCGATCTCGGCTTCGTGCCGGGGGAGGGCGGGCTGAGCTTCGCCGAGATGGTCGAGGCCGGCGCGCTCGACGTGCTGTTCAACCTCGGCGCCGACGAGGTCGAGGTCGGTCCTGGCGCCTTCGTGATCTACCAGGGCACCCACGGCGACAAGGGCGCCCACCGCGCCGACGTGATCCTGCCGGGCGCGGCCTATACCGAGAAGTCGGCGACCTACGTCAACCTCGAGGGCCGGGTCCAGCTCGCCAACCGCGCCGCCTTTCCGCCGGGCGACGCCCGCGAGGACTGGGCGATCCTGCGCGCCCTCTCGGACGTGCTCGGCCACCGGCTGCCGTTCGACTCGCTGAACGCGCTGCGCAAGGCACTCTACGCCGCGCATCCGCACTTCGCCGGCATCGACCAGGTCGCCCCGACCGACGGCGCCGCGGCGCTGACGACACTGGCGGGTCTCGCCGGCGAGCCCGGCCGCGAGGCGTTCCGCCCCGCGGTGGCGGATTTCTATCTTACCAACCCGATCGCCCGCGCCTCGCGGGTGCTCGCCGAGTGCTCGGGTCTCGCCCGCGGGCGGGCCCTCGAAGCGGCGGAATGAGGAGCACCGACCGATGACCGTCTGGGAGGTGCTGGGCACCGTCCTCCTCGTGGCCCTGAAGAGCGTGGCGCTGCTGGTGGCGCTGCTCGTCTTCATCGCCTACGCGCTGCTCGCCGACCGCAAGATCTGGGCGGCCGTGCAGCTGCGCCGCGGCCCGAACGTGGTCGGGCCCTGGGGCCTGTTCCAATCCTTCGCCGACCTCCTGAAGTTCGTGCTGAAGGAGCCGGTGATCCCGGCGGGCGCCAACAAGAGCCTCTTCCTGCTGGCGCCGCTGATCTTCGCCACCCTGGCGCTCGCGTCCTGGGCGGTGATCCCGCTGGCCGACGGATGGCCGATCGCCGACATCAACGTCGGCATCATCTACATCTTCGCGATCTCGTCGCTCGGCGTCTACGGCGTCATCATGGGCGGCTGGGCCTCGAACTCGAAATACGCCTTCCTGGGTGCGCTCCGCTCGGCGGCCCAGATGGTGTCCTACGAGGTCTCGCTCGGCTTCGTGATCGTCACGGTGCTGATGTGCGCCGGCTCGCTCAACCTGTCGCAGATCGTGCGGGCGCAGGACACCTCGCTCGGCATCCTCGGCTGGTACTGGCTCTGGCTCTTCCCGATGTTCGTGGTGTTCTTCATCTCGGCGCTCGCCGAGACGAACCGCCCGCCCTTCGACCTGCCGGAAGCCGAATCCGAGCTCGTCGCCGGCTACATGGTGGAATACTCCTCCACCCCGTACCTGCTGTTCATGCTCGGCGAGTACGTCGCCATCGTCACGATGTGCGCGCTCGGCACGATCCTGTTCATGGGCGGCTGGCTCTCCCCGATCCCGTTCGCGCCCTTCACCTGGGTGCCGGGCCTGATCTGGTTCGCGCTCAAGGCCAGCTTCCTGTTCTTCATGATCGCCATGGTGAAGGCCATGGTGCCGCGCTACCGCTACGACCAGCTCATGCGGCTGGGCTGGAAGGTGTTCCTTCCGCTCTCCCTCGTCATGGTGTTCGTCGTCGCCTTCGTCCTCAAGCTGACCGGCCTGGCGCCGGTCTCCTGAAGCCCCCCGTCGGAGAACGAGCCATGAAGCTCGACCAGGTCGCCCGCGGCCTGCTGTTGAAGGAGTTCGTCACCGGGTTCGCCCTGGCGATGCGCTACTTCTTCAAGCCCAAGGCGACGATCAACTACCCCTTCGAGATGGGCCATCGCGGCCCGCGCTTCCGCGGCGAGCACGCCCTGCGGCGCTACCCCAACGGGGAAGAGCGCTGCATCGCCTGCAAGCTGTGCGAGGCGGTGTGCCCGGCCCAGGCCATCACCATCGAGGCGGGTCCGCGCCGCAACGACGGCACCCGGCGCACCACCCGCTACGACATCGACATGGTAAAGTGCATCTATTGCGGCATGTGCCAAGAGGCCTGCCCGGTGGACGCCATCGTCGAGGGGCCGAACTTCGAGTTCTCGGTCGAGACCCGCGAGGAGCTGCTCTACGACAAGGAGAAGCTGCTCGCGAACGGCGACCGCTGGGAGCGCGAGATCGCCCGCAACATCGCGGCGGACGCGCCCTACCGCTGAGCGCGGGCCGGGGAGGGTGGGAGCGCCCTCCCTCGAGGACAGGGGAGGGCGGCGATCCTTCCCCATCGACGCCACATTCGCCGCTCCCCCGGTTGTGCGCCGCGGGAGCGGGTTCTATAGACGAGCCGCCGGCACGCTCCGGGGGTCGGGCAGGAGGCCGCCGCCAGGCGGCATGAATTCAGCGCATGACCGCAGCCGCCGCCTTCTTCTATCTGTTCGCCGCGATCACCGTCGCCTCCGGCTTCATGGTGATCGCCTCGCGCAACCCCGTCGTCTCGGTGCTCTTCCTCATTCTCGCCTTCGTGAACGCCTCCGGGCTGTTCGTGCTGATGGGGGCGGAGTTCCTGGCCATGCTCCTGGTCGTGGTCTATGTCGGCGCCGTCGCGGTGCTGTTCCTGTTCGTCGTCATGATGCTCGACGTCGACTTCGCGGCGATGCGCCAGGGCTTCCAGGACTACCTGCCGGTCGGCGGCATGATCGGGGCGGTCTTCCTGGTCGAGCTGCTCCTCGTGGTCGGCTCCTGGGCGATCGATCCGGGTCTCGTCCACGGCCCGCTGGCGGTGTCGCCGGGCTCCGAGACGGTGACCAACACGCAGGCCCTCGGCCTCGTTCTGTACACCAACTACTTTTTCTTCTTCCAGATCGCCGGCCTGATCCTGCTGGTCGCGATGATCGGCGCGATCGTGCTGACCCTGCGCGACCGCCCGGGCGTCAAGCGCCAGGACATCGCGATCCAGAACGCCCGCACCCAGGCCAGCGCCGTCGAGGTCCGCCAGGTCCCGACCGGGCAGGGCGTCGAGGTCTGACGGGCCGGCCCGGGGCCGGACGAGTTCGTGCGGGGCTGCCCCAAGCCTCGCGATGGTGATGGCAAGAGCGGCGGGGCATGTGCCCCGCGACACGAAGGCGGCCGCCCGCGGCCGAGAGGCACGATGATCGGTTTGAGCCATTACCTGACGGTCGCCGCGATCCTGTTCACCCTCGGGGTGCTCGGCATCTTCATCAACCGCAAGAACATCATCGTGATCCTGATGTCGGTCGAGCTGATCCTGCTCGCGGTGAACATCAACCTGGTGGCGTTCTCGACCCATCTCGGCGACATCGTCGGCCAGGTCTTCGCCCTGTTCGTGCTGACGGTCGCCGCCGCGGAGGCCGCGATCGGCCTCGCCATCCTGGTGGTGTTCTTCCGCAACCGTGGGTCGATCGCCGTCGAGGACGTCAACATGATGAAGGGCTGACGCGGCTCGCCCGAGCCCGCACGCCCTTTCCCCCAGAACCAGCGCCACAGCGGCAACCGCCACGCGAGGCCGGGACCCGAGCATGTACCACGCGATCGTCTTCCTGCCCCTGATCGGCTTTCTCATCGCCGGTCTGTTCGGGCGCCGCATCGGCCCGCGGGCCAGCGAGGTGGTGACCACCGGCATCCTCGTCTTCGTGGCGCTCCTGTCCTGGGTCGCCTTCTTCGAGGTGACCGGCGGGCACGGCCACGGCGCCACCAAGGTCCATGTTGCGACCTGGTTCACCGCCGGCGACCTCGTGGTCGACTGGGCGTTCCGGGCCGACACGCTGACCGCGATCATGCTGGTGGTTGTCAACAGCGTCTCGGCGCTCGTCCACCTCTACTCGATGGGCTACATGCACGAGGACCCGCACCGGCCGCGGTTCTTCGCCTACCTGTCGCTCTTCACCTTCGCCATGCTGATGCTGGTGACGTCGGACAACCTCGTCCAGATGTTCTTCGGCTGGGAGGGCGTCGGCCTCGCCTCGTACCTGCTGATCGGCTTCTGGTACGAGAAGCCCTCGGCCAACGCCGCCGCCATGAAGGCGTTCATCGTCAACCGCGTCGGCGATTTCGGGTTCTCGCTCGGCATCTTCCTCTGCTTCGTCCTGTTCGGCGCGATCTCGTACGACGCGATCTTCGCCAAGGTGCCGGAGCTCAAGGACGCGACCTTCCACCTGCTCGGCTACGACTGGAACGCCCTGACCATCTGCTGCTTGCTGCTGTTCATGGGCGCGATGGGCAAATCGGCGCAGTTCCTGCTGCACACCTGGCTGCCGGACGCGATGGAGGGCCCGACCCCGGTCTCGGCTCTCATCCACGCCGCCACCATGGTGACCGCCGGCGTCTTCATGGTCGCCCGCCTGTCGCCGCTCTTCGACGCGGCGCCGAACGCGCTCATCGTCGTCACGGTGATCGGCGGCATCACGGCCTTCTTCGCCGCCACCGTCGGCCTGGTGCAGAACGACATCAAGCGGGTCATCGCCTACTCGACCTGCTCGCAGCTCGGCTACATGTTCGTCGCCCTCGGCGTCGGCGCCTACGCGGCGGGCGTGTTCCACCTCTTCACCCACGCCTTCTTCAAGGCGCTGCTGTTCCTCGGCGCCGGCTCGGTCATCCATGCGATGCACCACGAGCAGGACATGCGGAACATGGGCGACCTGCGTCGCTACATCCCCTTCACCACCGCCATGATGGCGATCGGGACGCTCGCGCTGATCGGCTTCCCGTTCACCGCCGGCTTCTACTCGAAGGACGCCATCATCGAGGCGGCCTACGTCTCGACCCGGCCGGGCCACACCCTGGCCTTCCTGGCGACCGTCATCGCCGCCTTCATGACCTCGTTCTACTCCTGGCGCCTGTTCTTCTTGACCTTCGAGGGCCGGGCCCGCTGGCAGAACGCGCACGGCCACGGCCATGACGACCACCACGCCGACGCGCATCATGCGGTCGCGCATGCCCCGGTCGCGCATGCCCAAGTCGCCCAGGCCTCGGCTCAGGCCGACGGCGCGCCGGGCCACCACGAGGGCGTTGCCCACGACGACAAGGGCCACGACGTCGAGCCGGCCTCGCACTCGGCGATCGAGCACCACGATCACCACGCCCACACCCCGCACGAGAGCCCCAAGGTGATGACGATCCCGCTGGCGATCCTCGCCCTGGGAGCGCTCTTCGCCGGCCTGGTGTTCAAGAACCGCTTCATCGGCGAGGGCATGGACGAGTTCTGGAAGGGCGCGCTCGCGCACGGCCCCGACAACCACATCATGCACGACATCCACAACGCGCCGGCCTGGGTGCAGCACTCGCCCTTCGTGATGCTGGTGCTGGGCTTCCTGCTCGCCTTCTGGATGTACATCCGCCGGCCGGAGCTGCCGCACCAGCTGGCCCAGAACCAGCCGCTGCTTTACCGCTTCCTGCTCAACAAGTGGTACGTCGACGAGATCTACGACCGGCTGTTCGTCCGCCCGGCCAAGGGCTTCGGCGAGTTCCTGTGGAAGGTCGGCGACGGCCGGATCATCGACGGGATGGGCCCGAACGGCATCGCCGCCCGCGTCGTCGACGTCACCCGCGGGGTGGTCCGCCTGCAGACCGGCTACGTCTACCACTACGCTTTCGTGATGCTGGTCGGCGTCGCGGCCCTGGTGAGCTGGTACCTCATCACCGGCGTCTCCGCGGCCACCCACTGACCTGACCGGAGAACAGAGACTCATGCTCGGCCTCGGGATCCTCTCCGGCCTCCTCGTCCTGCCCCTCGTCGGCGCCGCGTTCATCCTGACGCTGCGCGGCGACGAGGAGTCGGTCCGCCGCAACGCCCGCTGGGCGGCGCTCATCGCGACGCTCGCCACCTTCCTGCTCTCGCTCGTCGCCTGGGGGCGCTACGATACCGCGACCTCGCAGTTCCAGCTCGTCGAGACCCATGCCTGGCTGACCGACACGATCCGGTTCAAACTCGGCGTCGACGGCTTCTCGATGCCGCTGGTGCTGCTCACCACCTTCCTGATGCCGTTCTGCATCGGCGCCTCCTGGCTCTCGATCGAGCACCGGGTGAAGGAGTACTTCGTCGCGTTCCTGGTCCTCGAGACCACGATGATCGGCGTGTTCTGCGCCCTCGACCTGGTGCTGTTCTATCTGTTCTTCGAGGCCGGCCTGATCCCGATGTTCCTGATCATCGGCATCTGGGGCGGCAAGCGACGGATCTATGCGTCGTTCAAGTTCTTCCTCTACACCCTGCTCGGCTCGGTGCTGATGCTGCTCGCCATCATGGCGATGTACTGGCAGGCCGGCACGACCGACATCCCGACCCTGCTGCAGACCCGCTTCCCGGCGAACATGCAGATCTGGCTCTGGCTCGCCTTCTTCGCCTCCTTCGCGGTGAAGATGCCGATGTGGCCGGTCCATACCTGGCTCCCCGACGCCCACGTCGAGGCGCCGACCGCCGGCTCGGTGATCCTGGCGGGCATCCTCCTGAAGATGGGCGGCTACGGCTTCATCCGGGTCTCGCTGCCGATGTTCCCGGACGCCTCCCATTACTTCGCTCCGATGGTCTACACGCTCTCGGTCGTGGCGATCATCTACACCTCGCTGGTCGCGCTGGTGCAGACGGACATCAAGAAGCTCATCGCCTACTCGTCGGTGGCGCATATGGGTTTCGTCACGCTCGGTCTGTTCACGCTCAACGAGCAGGGCATCCAGGGCGCCCTGTTCCTGATGATCTCGCACGGCATCGTCTCGGGCGCACTGTTCCTCTGCGTCGGCGTCATCTACGACCGGATGCACACCCGTGAGATCTCGGCCTACGGCGGCCTGGTGAAGCGGATGCCGCTCTACGCGGTCGCCATGATGGTGTTCACGATGGCCAATGTCGGCCTGCCGGGCACCTCGGGCTTCGTCGGCGAATTCCTGGCCATGATGGGCGCCTTCCGGGCCAACCCGATGGTCTCGTTCTTCTCGGTCTTCGGCATCATCCTGTCGGCGGCCTACGCCCTGTGGCTGTTCGCCCGGGTGGTCTACGGCAAGCTCGAGAAGCCGAGCCTGCAGGGGATCACCGACCTCGACCGCCGCGAGATGCTGATCCTCGCCCCGCTCGTGGTGCTGACGATCTATTACGGCGTCCATCCCGGCCCGATCCTCGACGTCTTCGCGCCTTCGACCGACGCGCTGATGCAGGGGATGCGCGCCGCCCTCTCCACGACCCAGACCGCTGCCGCGGCTCTGCCGGTCCCGCACTGAGTTTTTCGCGATGAACGCCGCTCAGATCGTCATGCCCGCCCTCGGGCCCGCCCTGCCGGAGCTGATCCTGTCGGTCGGCGTCCTGGTGCTGATCCTCTACGGGGCCTTCAAGGGCGAGCGCTCCACCGAGGGCGTCAGCGTCGGGGCCCTGATCATCCTGATCCTCGCGCTGTTCGCGGTGGTCAGCCAGCCCTTCGGTGCCAAGGTCACCACCTTCAACGGCTCCTTCATCGTGGACGGGTTCGCCCGTTTCATGAAGGCGTTGACCCTGATCGGGTCGGCTGCCGCGATCCTGCTCGCCAAGGAGCATTTCGAGCGCGAGCGCATCGCCCGGTTCGAGTACCCGATCCTGATCGTCCTCGCGACGATCGGCATGATGGTCATGGCCTCGGCCAACGACCTGATCGCGCTCTACATGGGCCTCGAGCTGCAGAGCCTGGCGGCCTACGTCATCGCCTCGTTCCACCGCGACGACGTGCGCTCGACCGAGGCCGGCCTGAAGTACTTCGTGCTCGGCGCCCTCTCGTCCGGCATGCTCCTCTACGGGGCCTCGCTGGTCTACGGCTTCACCGGCACCGTCTCGTTCCCGCACATCGTCACCGCCTTGCGCGAGGGCTCGGGGATCGGCGTGGTGCTCGGCGTGGTGTTCGTCGCCGCCGGCGTGTCGTTCAAGCTCGCCGCCGTGCCGTTCCACATGTGGACGCCGGACGTCTACGAGGGCGCGCCGACCCCGGTCACCGCCTTCTTCGCCTCGGCCCCCAAGATGGCCGCGATGGCGATGGCGGTGCGCGTCTTCATCGGCGCCTTCCCGGTGATCACGCCGGAGTGGCAGCAGATCATCGTGTTCGTGTCGATCGCCTCGATGGCGCTCGGCTCCTTCGCGGCGATCGGCCAGCGCAGCCTCAAGCGCCTGATGGCGTATTCCTCGATCGCCAATGTCGGCTACGCCCTCATCGGGCTCGCCGCCGGCACGGAGGAGGGCGTGCGCGGCGTCGTGATCTACATGGCGATCTACCTCGCCATGACGCTCGGCGCCTTCGCGGTGATCCTGTCGCTGCGCCGCGGCCGCCAGATGTACGAGACCATCGACGACCTGTCGGGCCTGTCGCGCACCCACCCGCTGGTCGCGTTCCTGCTCGCCATGATGATGTTCTCGCTCGCCGGCATCCCGCCGCTCGCCGGGTTCTTCGCGAAGTTCTACGTCTTCGCGGCGGCCATCAAGGCGAACCTGGTGCTGCTGTCGGTGATCGGCGTGGTGACGAGCGTGGTCGGCGCCTACTACTACCTGCGCCTCGTCAAGGTGATGTACTTCGACGAGCCGGCCGGCGCCTACGCGCCGATGGGCCCGGGCCTGCGCATCGTGCTCGGCCTGTCGAGCGTCGTCGTGCTGCTGTTCTGGCTCGTGCCGGCGCCGCTGGTCGGTTTGGCCGGAGCCGCCGCCAAGTCGCTGTTCTAGGCGCATGACCTTCGTGCTCGACCCCGCGGCGACGGCCGCGGGATATCGCCTCGAGGTCCATGACAGCCTCGGCTCGACGAGCACGCAGGCCCTCGCCCGCGCCCGCGCTGGCGAGACCGGCCCGCTCTGGGTGGTGACGCGGGAGCAGACCGGAGGCCGCGGCCGGCGCGGCAAGGGCTGGAGCTGGATCCCCGGCAACCATGCCGCCAGCCTGCTCTGGCCGGTGCCGGCGGGCCTCGCCCCCGACCGGGTCGCGACGCTCGGCTTCGTCGCCGGCCTCGCGGTCGAGCGGGCGTTGCGCCGGGCCTGCGGGCCTGGCATGCACGGACGCGGCCCGGATTTCCGGCTGAAATGGCCGAACGACGTGCTGCTCGACGGCGCCAAGCTCGTCGGCATCCTCCTCGAGATGGAGACCCTGCCGGACCGCCGCGCGGTGGTGACGGTCGGAATCGGGATCAACGTCGCGGGGGCGCCCGACGGGCTACCCTATCCGGCGACCTCTCTCGCCGCGGCGGGGTACGCGGTCGATGCCCCGGGCCTGTTCCGGCTCCTCAGCGCCGCCTGGGTCGAAGCCGAGCGCCTCTGGGACGAGGGAAAGGGCTTTTCCCGCATCCGCGAGGCCTGGCTCGCGGCGGCGGCGGGCCTCGGCGGCCCGGTCAACGTCCACGCCGGCGGGCGCAGCGTGGCGGGAATCTTCGAGACGATCGACGAGGGTGGACGCCTGGTCGTGCGCCTGGCGGAAGGCGGCCACCTCGCGGTCTCGGCCGGCGAGGTGCATTTCGGGACGGCCGCCACGGCGGCGTGACGCGGGGAGGCGGCACGGCGCCGGGATGGCGACGGCGGCTCCCCCGATAGATCGGGTTTTCACGGCGGGGCGCCCCTGGCGCCGCCGCCGCGCGGCCGTTTCCGGCCGCAAAGGGACATGACGGCGCCGTGACCGTGACGGCAGACGAGGCCGTTCCTCGAGTGTGACCGCGACGGCGGTCCGTGCAGTGATGGTATGGGAATGTCGAACAAGGGAGATGAGCTGATCTTCGTGCCCCTCGGTGGGGTGGGCGAGATCGGCATGAATGCGGGCCTGTACGGCTTCGGCCCGCCCAAGGCGCGCAAGTGGATCATGGTCGACCTCGGCATGGGGTTCGCCAGCGAGGAGCACCTGCCGGGCGTCGACCTGATGTACCCGGACCTCAGCTTCGCCGAGGAGCACCGCAAGGACATCCTCGGCATCCTGATCACCCACGGGCACGAGGACCATATCGGCGCCATCGGTGAGATGTGGCCCAAGCTCAAGGTGCCGATCTACGCCACCCGCTTCACCAAGAACCTGATCGAGGCCCGCCGCCTCGGCGAGCCGGGCGCGCCCAAGGTCGACATGCGCGAGGTGCCGGCGGACGGCCGCCTCGAGCTCGGCCCGTTCTCGATCGAGTACGTGCCGGTCGCCCACTCGATCCCGGAGGCCAACGCGCTGGCCATCCGCACCCCGCTCGGCATGGTGCTGCATACCGGCGACTGGAAGCTCGACGACACGCCGGTCGCCGGCAACTCGACCTCCGAGGAGACCTTCACGCGGCTCGGCGAGGAGGGCGTGCTGGCGCTGGTCTGCGATTCGACCAACGTCACGCGTGAGGGCCGCTCTCCGAGCGAGTCCGAGGTCGCCGAGCATCTCGCCGAGCTGATCCGCAACTCCCCGCACCGGGTCGCGGTCACGACCTTCGCGTCGAACGTCGCCCGCATGCGCGCCGTCTGCCTCGCCGCGCAGGCCTGCGGCCGCGACGTGGTGGCGGTCGGTCGCGCCATGGACCGGGTGATCGACGTCGCGCGCGAGTGCGGCTACCTCGACGGCCTGCCGGAGATCCGCGGCGCCGAAGCCTACGGCTACCTGCCGCGCGAGAAGGTGGTGGCGCTCCTCACCGGTTCGCAGGGCGAGGCGCGGGCGGCGCTCGCCCGCGTGTCGCGCGACGAGCATCCGGAGATCGCGCTCGCGGCCGGCGACCGGGTGATCTTCTCCTCGCGGGCGATCCCCGGCAACGAGCGCGCGGTCGGCGCGATCATCAACGACCTGATCGAGGCCGGCATCGAGGTCATCACCGACCGCACCGAGCTCGTCCACGTCTCCGGCCACCCGCGCCGGGACGAGATGGCGGCGATGTACCGCTGGACCAAGCCGCGGATCGCCGTGCCGGTGCATGGCGAGGCGCTGCATCTCGCCGAGCACGCCACCTTCGCCCGCAAGCAGGGCGTCGACAAGGTGATGAAGGCCCGCAACGGCACTCTCATCCGCCTCGCGCCGGGCGAGCCGGAGATCGTCACCAAGGTGAAGAGCGGCCGGGTCTACAAGGACGGCAACGTCCTGGTCGATGCGAACGACCGGGCCATCCCCGAGCGGCGCAAGCTCGCCTTCACGGGCATCGTCTCGGTGGCCGTCGCGCTCGACCGCAACGGCGAGATCAAGGGCGAGCCGTCGATCGACCTGATGGGCCTGCCGAGCTACGGCCGCAAGGGCGAGGTCATCATCGACGTCGTCGGCGACGCGGTGGAGCGGACGCTCAACGGCCTGTCGCGGGTCAAGCGCCGCGATTCCGAGGCGGTGGAGAACGCCGTCGACCGGGCGATCCGCTCGGCGGTCAACGAGGTGTGGGGCAAGAAGCCCGCCTGCCACGTGATGGTCGTCGAGGTGTGAGGGCCGGGGGCGTCGTTCACGGACGCTCCCGATCGAGGAGCCGAACCCTCCCCTTCTGCGGGGGAGGGTGGACCCTGCGTTGGCAGTGGCCGGGCCGGGGCAACGTCCCGCGAGAGGGGCGGCAGCGTCCCCTTTCCCGGTTCGCTGCGCCCGCCCTCCTCCCCGCAGGGGGGGAGGGCTCAGCGCGCGTCCTGAAGTACCCTCTTGGACGCTGACCTCGTAACGACAAACGTCCCGAAGGGACCACGGAGGAACACCCCATGATCGGCCGGCTCAACCACGTCGCCATCGCGGTGAAGGATCTCGCGGCCGCCGCCGCCGTGTACCGCGACACCCTCGGCGCGACCCTGTCGGAGGCGCTGCCGCAGCCCGAGCACGGCGTGACGGTGATCTTCGTGGAGCTGCCCAACAGCAAGATCGAGCTGCTGGAGCCGCTGGGTGCGGATTCGCCGATCAACGCCTTCCTGGAGCGCAACCCGGGCGGCGGCATCCATCACGTCTGCTACGAGGTCGACGACATCCTGGCCGCGCGCGACCGGATGAAGGCGCAGGGCGCCCGCATCCTCGGCTCGGGCGAGCCGAAGATCGGCGCCCACGGCAAGCCGGTGCTGTTCATGCACCCGAAGGACTTTCTCGGCACGCTCGTCGAGCTGGAGCAGGCCTGACCTTGTTCTCCGCCCTTCTCGATCGTGCCACCACCTCGATCCCCCGCACCCTCGCGGCGTGCATCCTGCTGATGCTGCCGATGCTCGCCCTGGCGGTCTGGGGCTTCCGCCTCAGCGGCTTCGGGGCGGGGGCGCTCTACTTCGTGGTCTGGTGGACAATGCTCTTCTCGGTGCTGCCGTTCCGGGCCGCGCCCGACGGCACCGAGGTCGTGGTGCCGGGCCAGGATCTCGGCGCGCCGCACAGGCCGCAGATGCGCCGCAAGGCAGTGTGGACCACGCTGGTCGCCGATGTGGTCTTCCTCGTCGCCGTCGCGGCGTTTCCTCTCGCCGGGTTGTAGCAGAGCTGCGGCGTCCACCGCCGCGGCCTCCCGGATGATCCGACTTTGACTGCTGATCGAAGCACAAAATAAAAAAGCAAGGCTCGGAAGCCTTGCTTGATAGCTTTCTGAATGTTTTCGCCAGTCCGTATTCTATTATTCACCCCGTTGGGTGTTGAGGCTGGCTATTCCTCCCGAGACTCGGACCTTGCGCGGCGCCGTTCGGCCTGCCTGCGCATCATCGCGATGCCGCTTATAGGAACAAGAATTCGCATTGTCACCTGCTTTCGAGCAGGGTGATGCGTTTTTTTGCATGGCAACCGCATTTTTCTCCTCTGCCCCGCGTTCGGTGCGGGGAGAGCCGCGACCGGACCAAGGGCCCGGGCTTGCGCCGCGCGTTTCATGTTTTGCGAACGGGGCCGGAAGCGTGCAAAAGAGCGGTCCCCGGGGATCAACCCGCCCCGGCGGCGCCGTTGCGCCCCCGCAAAGCCACTGCCTGCCACGCCAAGGTCCACCATGCGTCTCAGCCGCTACTTCCTGCCCATCCTGCGCGAGACGCCCAAGGAAGCGGAGATCGTCTCGCACCGGCTGATGCTGCGCGCCGGCATGATCCGCCAGGAGGCGGCCGGCATCTACGCCTGGCTGCCGCTGGGTCTGCGGGTTCTCAACCGCGTCGCCGACATCATCCGGGCCGAGCAGGACCGCTCGGGCGCCGTCGAGCTCCTGATGCCGACGATCCAGTCGGCGGACCTCTGGCGCGAATCCGGCCGCTACGACGCCTACGGCAAGGAGATGCTGCGCATCAAGGACAGGCACGAGCGCGACATGCTGTTCGGGCCGACCAACGAGGAGATGATCACGGCGATCTTCCGCTCGGCGGTGCGCTCCTACAAGGATCTGCCGAAGAACCTCTACCACATCCAGTGGAAGTTCCGCGACGAGGTGCGGCCGCGCTTCGGCACGATGCGCTCGCGCGAGTTCCTGATGAAGGACGCCTACTCGTTCGACCTCGACCAGGCGAGCGCGCGGCACTCCTACAACAAGATGTTCGTCGCCTACCTGCGGACCTTCGCGCGGCTCGGCCTGAAGGCGATCCCGATGCGGGCCGAGACCGGTCCGATCGGCGGCGACCTCTCCCACGAATTCATCATCCTGGCCCAGACCGGCGAGAGCGAGGTCTTCTGCGACCGCGCCTATCTCGATTTCCCGACCCCCGAGGCGGGAATCGACTTCGACGACGTCGCCGGGCTCCAGGCCACCGTCGACCACTGGACCTCGCGCTACGCCGCCACCTCCGAGATGCACGACGCCGACGCGTTCGCGCAGGTGCCGGCGCCCGAGCAGATGGCCGCCCGCGGCATCGAGGTCGGCCACATCTTCTACTTCGGCACCAAGTACTCGGAGCCGATGGGCGCGAAGGTGACCGGCCCGGACGGCCAGGAGCGCCCGGTCCATATGGGCTCCTACGGCATCGGCCCGAGCCGGCTGGTGGCGGCGGTCATCGAGGCGGGCCACGACGAATCCGGCATCGTGTGGCCGGATGCGGTGGCGCCGTTCGACGTCGCGCTCCTCAACCTCAAGGTCGGGGATGCCGGCACGGACGCGGCCTGCGCCAAGCTCCAGGGCGAGCTGGAGGCCGCCGGCCTGACCGTGCTCTACGACGACCGCGACGAGCGCCCGGGCGGCAAGTTCGCCACCGCCGACCTGATCGGCCTGCCCTGGCAGGTCATCGTCGGGCCGAAGGGCCTGGCCGAGGGCAAGGTCGAGGTGAAGCGCCGCGCCACCGGCGCCCGCGAGACGGTGGCGCCCGACGCGGTTCCGGCCTACCTGCGCCAGAACCGGACCGCCTGACCCGATGGCCCTCGCCGCCATCCGCGACCGCATCCCGAAGCTCGGCACCCTGTTCGCGGGACGCGGCGGCGGCGGTACCCTGCCGTTCGCCCCCTTCGAATGGACGATCGCCGGGCGCTACCTGCGCACCCGGCGCAAAGAGGGCTTCGTCTCGGTCATCGCCCTGTTCTCGTTCCTCGGCATCATGCTGGGCGTCGCCACCCTCATCATCGTGCTCTCGGTGATGAACGGCTTCCGCAAGGAGCTTCTCAGCAAGATCGTCGGCATCAACGGCCACATCTTCGTGGCGCCGATCGACCGGCCGCTGACCGATTTCGCCGATTTGTCGGAGCGGCTCGGCAAGGTGGCGGGCGTGCACCTCGCCCTGCCGATGGTCGAGGGCCAGGCCTTCGCCTCGTCGCAGTTCGGCGGCTCGGGCGTGCTGGTGCGCGGCGTGCGGGCCGACGACCTGCAGAAAATTCCCTCGGTGGCCAAGACCATCCGGGGCGGCACGCTGGAGAACTTCGACGCCGCCGGCGGCGTCGCCATCGGCAAGCGGCTCGCCGAATCCCTCGGGCTTCAGGCCGGCGACACGATCACGCTGGCGACGCCGAAGGGCGCGACGACGCCGTTCGGGACCGCGCCGCGGATCAAGAGCTACAACGTGGCGGCGGTGTTCGAGGTCGGCATGTCCGAGTTCGACGGCACCTTCGTGTACATGCCGCTCACGGAAGCGCAGGCCTTCTTCAACCGAGACGGCGATGTCTCGGTGATCGAGATCTTCCTCGACAACGCCGATTCGGTCGGGGAGGCGCGGGGAGAGCTGGAGCTTGCCGCCGAGCGCCCGGTGCTGATCACCGACTGGCGCCAGCGCAACCGCACCTTCTTCTCCGCCCTCGAGGTGGAGCGCAACGTGATGTTCATCATCCTCACGCTGATCGTGCTGGTGGCGGCGCTCAACATCGTCTCCGGCCTGATCATGCTGGTGAAGGACAAGTCGAGCGACATCGCGATCCTGCGCACCATGGGGGCGACCCGCGGCGCGATCATGCGGGTGTTCCTGATCACCGGCGCCTCGATCGGCATCCTCGGCACCATCGCGGGCTTCGTCCTGGGGCTGGTCTTCTCGGCCAACCTCACGGTGATCCAGCGCACGCTGTTCCCGGGCGCCTGGGACCCGACGGTGCGGTTCCTGTCCGAGATCCCGTCGGAGACCAACGCCAGTGAGGTCGTGGCCGTCGTCGCGATGTCGATGGTGCTGTCGCTGCTCGCGACCCTCTACCCGTCCTGGCGCGCCGCCCGGCTCGACCCGGTGCAGGCCCTGCGCTACGGCTGATCCTTCGTCCCGGCCGGGCGCTCGTCCGGCCCCGTACCCGAGTACCGTCCGGATGCCGTTGCCCGCCTTCCCCGAACGCTCCACCCCCCACGCCTCGGCGCGGGGCGCCTGACGCCGATGGACGACACCCAGCAGCAGCCGGTCCCGGCGCTCTTCCTCGCGCAGGTCGAGCGGCGCTACGCGCAAGGCGCCGGCCATCTCGAGATCCTGAGCGGCGCCGATCTCGCGATCTGGCCCGGCGAGATCGTGGCGCTGGTCGCGCCGTCCGGCACCGGCAAGTCGACCCTGCTGCACGTCGCCGGGCTGCTCGAGCGCCCGGATGCGGGCGAGGTCTATATCGGCGGCCAGCCGAGCGCCCGGATGGACGACGCCGCCCGCACCCGGATGCGGCGCGAGGAGATGGGCTTCGTCTACCAGTCGCACCACCTCCTGCCCGAGTTCTCGGCGCTGGAGAACGTGGCCCTGCCCCAGCTCATCCGGGGCCTGGCCGCCAAGGAGGCGCGGGCGCGGGCGGGCGAACTCCTGTCGTTCCTCGGCCTCAAGGAGAGGCTGAGCCACCGCCCGGCGGAGCTGTCGGGCGGCGAGCAGCAGCGCGTCGCCATCGCCCGGGCGCTCGCCAACGGCCCCCGCCTGCTGCTGGCCGACGAGCCGACCGGCAACCTGGACCCGCAGACCGCCGGACACGTCTTCGCGATCCTGGTCTCGCTGGTGCGGGCCTCCGGCGTCGCGGCGCTGATCGCGACCCACAACCTGGAGCTCGCCGCCCGGATGGACCGGCGGGTGACGATCCAGAACGGCCTCATCGTCCAGCTCGCCTGACACCCGCGCGGCGGAGCGGCCGCTTCGCCCGCCCGGGCGGGGCCGGAATCCGCGTCGCGCGGCGACTTGCCGGATTCGAACGGCGCGGCCTCACGCCCGACTCACCGCGAAGAGGTCGGGACGGCGCCGCCGTTCAGCTTGCGTTGGGGTTCCGAATGGTCCAACCCGGCGGGAACGTCAGGCGGCAGCCGCTACGAACGGACGAGTGACATGGCCGGAAGTGACATGGCAAAGTGGGTCTACACCTTCGGCGACGGCAAGGCCGAGGGCAAGTCGGCGATGCGCGACCTGCTCGGCGGCAAGGGCGCGAACTTGGCCGAGATGTCGAATCTCGGGCTTCCGGTGCCGCCCGGCTTCACCATCACCACCGAGGTCTGCACCTACTACTACGACCACGGCCGGCAATACCCGCCGGAACTGGAGGGGCAGGTCGCCGGCGCGCTCGAGGCCGTCGGCGCCCTGGCCGGCCGCCGCTTCGGCGATTCCGAGTCGCCGCTCCTCGTGTCGGTGCGCTCCGGCGCCCGGGCCTCGATGCCCGGCATGATGGACACGGTGCTGAACCTCGGCCTCAACGACGTCACCGTCGAGGCGCTGGCCCGCGGCGCCGGCGACGAGCGCTTCGCCTATGACAGCTACCGCCGCTTCATCACCATGTACTCGAACGTGGTGCTCGGCGTGGAGCACCACTCCTTCGAGGAGGTGCTGGAGCGCTACAAGGACGAGAAGGGTCTCACCCTCGACACCGAGCTGGGTGCGGCCGACTGGAAGCACCTGATCGGCGAGTACAAGGCGCTGGTGAAGCGCGAGCTTGGCCAGGACTTCCCGCAGGACCCGCAGGCCCAGCTCTGGGGCGCGATCGGCGCGGTGTTCGGCTCGTGGATGAACCCGCGCGCCAACAAGTACCGCGAGCTGCACAGCATTCCGGCGAGCTGGGGCACCGCGGTCAACGTCCAGGCCATGGTCTTCGGCAACATGGGCGAGACCTCGGCCACCGGCGTCGCCTTCACCCGCAACCCCTCCACCGGCGAGAAGGCGCTCTACGGCGAGTTCCTGATCAACGCCCAGGGCGAGGACGTGGTCGCGGGCATCCGCACGCCGCAGGACATCACCGAGGTCGCCCGCATCGAATCCGGCTCCGACAAGCCGTCGATGGAGCGGGCGATGCCGGAGGCCTACGCCGAGCTCGTGCGCATCTACGGGATGCTCGAGCACCATTACCGCGACATGCAGGACCTTGAATTCACGGTCGAGACCGGGAAGCTCTGGATGCTGCAGACCCGCAACGGCAAGCGCACCGCCAAGGCGGCTCTGCGCATCGCCGTCGAGCTGGCGGCCGAAGGACTGATCACCCACCAGGAGGCGGTCGGCCGCGTCGAGCCGGCCTCCCTCGACCAGCTGCTGCACCCGACCATCGACCCGAAGGCCGAGCGCAAGGTCATCGCCACCGGCCTGCCGGCCTCGCCGGGCGCCGCCTCGGGCGAGATCGTGTTCAACTCCGAGGAGGCCGAGGCCGCCAAGAAGGCCGAGCGCAAGGTCATCCTGGTCCGCATCGAGACCTCGCCCGAGGACATCCACGGCATGCATGCCGCGGAAGGGATTCTCACCACCCGCGGCGGCATGACCTCGCACGCGGCGGTGGTCGCCCGCGGCATGGGCAAGCCCTGCGTGTCGGGCGCCGGCCAGATCCGGGTCGATTACGCCGCCCGCACCCTCTCGGTCGGCGGCGTGACGCTCAAGGCCGGCGACCGCATCACCATCGACGGCTCGAACGGCCAGGTGATGCAGGGTTCGGTCGAGATGGTCGAGCCCGAGATGTCCGGCGACTTCGCGGCGCTGATGGAGTGGGCGGACGAGGTCCGCACCATGAAGGTCCGCACCAACGCCGAGACGCCGCTCGACGCCCGCACCGCCCGCAAGTACGGCGCGGAAGGGATCGGCCTGTGCCGCACCGAGCACATGTTCTTCCAGGAGGAGCGCATCGTCGCGATGCGCGAGATGATCCTGGCGGACGACGCGGAAGGCCGGCGTGCCGCGCTCGCCAAGCTCCTGCCGTACCAGCGCCAGGACTTCGTCGAGCTGTTCACCATCATGTCGGGCCTGCCGGTGACGATCCGGCTCCTCGATCCGCCGCTGCACGAGTTCCTGCCGCACTCCGACAAGGAGATCGGCGAGGTCGCCGCCGCCACTGGCGTCCAGGAGGACAAGGTGCGGCGCCGGATGAACGAGCTGCACGAGTTCAACCCGATGCTCGGCTTCCGCGGCTGCCGGCTCGCGATCCTATACCCTGAGATCGCCGAGATGCAGGCCCGGGCGATCTTCGAGGCGTCCGTGGAAGCCGCCAAGCAGACGGGCACGCCGATCATCGCCGAGGTGATGGTGCCGCTGGTCTTCACCCGCACCGAGTTCGACCTGGTGAAGGCCCGCATCGACGCCATGGCGAAGGCCGTGGCCTCCGAGACCGGCACCGAGGTCGAGTACCAGGTCGGCACGATGATCGAGCTGCCGCGCGCGGCGCTCCGGGCCGGCGACATCGCCCAGACGGCGGAGTTCTTCTCCTTCGGCACCAACGATCTGACCCAGACCACGCTCGGCATCAGCCGCGATGACGCGGGCCGCTTCCTCGGGCCCTACACCCAGCGCGGCATCCTGGCCTCCGACCCGTTCGTGTCGATCGACCAGGAGGGTGTGGGCGAGCTGGTGCGGCTTGCCGCCGAGCGCGGCCGGGCGGTGCGCGACAAGCTGAAGCTCGGCATCTGCGGCGAGCACGGCGGCGACCCGGCCTCGATCGCCTTCTGCCAGGAAACCGGCCTCGACTACGTCTCGTGCTCTCCGTTCCGGGTTCCGATCGCCCGGCTGGCGGCGGCGCAGGCGGCGCTCAAGGTGAAGGGCCGCGGCGAGGCGTAACTCGACGTGTAGTCGAGCGTCTCGGGCCGTGCGCATGTCTCCTCTCCCCGCCCGCGGGGAGAGGAGGAAACCCGCGGCAGGAAAGAATCTCATGCGCGCACCTCCCGCCGGCATCCCCGATCCGGAGGCGGGCGCGCGCCTCTGGCGCGGCTCGCTCGCGCAGCGGCTGCGGCTGGTCTCGGGCCTCGTCCTGTTCGTCTTCGCGGGCACTCACTTCGCCAACCACGCGCTCGGCCTCGTCGGCCTCGACACGATGATGGACGTGGCCCGCTGGCGGGTCGCGGTCACCCGGTCGATTCCCGGCAGCCTGGTGCTCGGCTTCGCGCTTCTCGCCCACGTCGCCTTCTCGCTGGTGCGCCTCGCCGAACGCCGGACCCTGCGGATGCCGCCCTGGGAGGCGGCGCAGACGCTGCTCGGCTTCGCGATCCCCTTCCTGCTGGTGCCGCACGTCCTCGGCACGCGGATCGCCAGCCTCGTCGACGGCACGCGCACCAACTACCCCTACGTGATCGTCCGCATCTGGCCGGACGGGATGGGCTTCCAGACCGCCCTGCTGCTGGTCGTCTGGCTGCACGGCTGCCTCGGCCTCCATGCCTGGCTGCGCCTGTCGCCGCTCTACCGGCGGATGGCGCCGGTGCTCGCGGTGCCGGCCGTCGGCCTGCCGGCGGCGGCGCTCGCCGGCATCGTCACGCAAGGGCGCCTGATGGAACGCGACACGGTGCTGGCGCGCCGCTTCGACGCGCCGGACCTCGCCGCCCGCTGGCAGGTGCCGCCCCTCGATTCGACGGTCGCCGCCTGGGGCGACACCGTCACCGGCGCGATCTACGCCGCGGTCGCCGTCGCGCTCGGCATCGTGCTGCTGCGGGCCGCCGCGACGCTCCGGGCCCGGCGTTTCAGCATCACGTATGTCGGAGGGCCCATGGTGAGGAGCCTGGAGGGACCGACGCTCCTCGAGATCAGCCGGGCGAACAGGGTGCCCCACGTCTCGGTTTGCGGCGGGCGCGGGCGCTGCTCGACCTGCCGCGTGCTGGTGGTGGGCGGGGAGGGGCACCTCTCGCCCCCCGGCGCCCAGGAGAGCGCGGCGCTCCGGGCGATCGGCGCGCCCGCCAACGTGCGGCTCGCCTGCCAGGCCAAGCCCGGCGGCGACGTCGCCGTGGTGCGCATCCTCGACCCGCGCCGCGAGAGCGTGAACCAGCACCTGACCAACACGGACGTCGCCGGCATCGAGCGCGAGGTGGCGATCCTGTTCATCGACATCCGCGGCTTCACGACGCTCTCCGAGCGCAAGCTGCCCTTCGACGTGGTGTTCATCCTCAACCGGTTCTTCGAGGCGGCCGGCCGCGAGATCGAGGCGGCGGGCGGCTGGATCGGCGGGTACGCCGGCGACGGGCTGCTCGCCCTGTTCACCCATCCGGACGGGATCGCCCCGGCCTGCCGCAGCGCCTTCGCGGCCGCCGGGGCGGTCGACCGGGCGGTGACCGACCTCAACCGGCAGATCGCCGCCGAGCTGCCGACGGCGCTCCGCATGGCGATGGGCCTGCATGCCGGCCCGCTGGTGCTCGGCCGCCTCGGCTACGGCGCGAGCCGGGGGCGCTCTGTGATCGGCCCGGCGGTGAACCTGGCGAGCCGGCTCGAATCCCTCGCCAAGGCCGCCGACGTGCAGATCGTCGCCTCGTCGGAGGCCGCGACTCGGGCCGGGATCGGCCTCGACGGCCTGCGGGTCGAGACCGTGGCGGTGCGGGGCGTGGCCGCCCCCCTGCCGGTGATCTACGCCGCGCGGGCCGGCGACCTCGCCGGGCGCCTCGGTTCGCGCGCATCGGCTTAGAGCGCCTAACAGAACGGCACGATCGTGGCGTTTGGGCGTTGGGCCGGTATGGCTCGCCCGCTTCTTCCCGACGATCTCTGGGCTACAATCGCCCCGCTTCTGCCGCCGCACCCGCCTCGC
>NZ_JAZFXT010000009.1:0-121503 GCF_036448855.1 Methylobacterium ajmalii | reverse complement strand
TTCGCCGGCGAGCGCCCGGCAGGAGGCCTCGACGTCGGCGAGCGTCTCGCTGCCGTAGATGTGCGGCTGGCGCTTGCCGAGCAGGTTCAGGTTCGGGCCGTTCAGCACGTAGACGAGGCGGCTCATGAGGGGGGCTCCGGAAGCCAGGGGGTGATCGCAAGGCCCCGTTTAGGCCCCCGCCCGTCCCCCGGCGTCAACCGTGGGCGGGGACGCGGCCAGAGCCGGACGGCATCGCCACGATAGGCGAACGGCATTGGCCCGCGGGGGAGCCCCGGGGCGATGATCCCTCTCGACCAGGGGGCACCCCGCCCCCTCCCACGAACGGATTATCGTCCGATGCGCAGCCTTCTCCTCGCCGGCGCCGTGCTCGCCACCCTGTCGACCTCCGCCCATGCCTGGACCCAGTCGCTCCTGCACCCCGAGGGCCGGGAGGCCGCGGTCGTCTCCGCGATGCCCGCGCCCCCGCGCTACACCGGCTACGACGATGGACGCTTGCGGGCGGCCCCGGTCCGGGCCCCGCGGGCCGTGCGCTCGACCGAGCCGTCCCGGCCCTCGGACCCGCCGGCCTGGCGCTCCTGCCCCTGGTGTTGACGCGCCGGCCCGCACGGCCGCGTTCCCGCCCCGCCCCCGCGGTGTTAGCCTTCGATCCGTCCCCGCGGCGCCGGGGCTCCCGGGTTGGAGGCTCGCAGCGGAGAGCGACGATGGAGATGCACCAGATCCGCTACTTCCTGGCCCTGTGCGAGGAGCACAACTTCACCCGCGCGGCCCAGGCCTGCCACGTCACCCAGCCCTCCCTCACCCGGGCGATCCACTTCCTGGAACAGGAACTGGGCGGGGCGCTGTTTCACCGCGAGCGGACCGGCACGCAGCTCTCCGAGCTGGGGCGTACGGTGCGGCCCTATCTGGAGGACGTCTACGCCAAGGCGCAGGCCGCGCAGGCCGAGGCCCGCGCCTTCGGCCGCCAGCGCCGCACCCGTCTGACGCTCGGGGTGATGTGCACGATCCAGCCCGACGCCCTGATCGGGCTGATCGGCGGCCTGCGGGCGCGGCATCCGGACCTCGAGCTCGACATCGTCGATGCGAGCGCGAGCGCCCTGGAGGAGCGCCTGCTCGCGGGCGGCCTCGAGGTCGCGCTCTACTGCCTGCCGGGCCGCGAGCCGGATGCACGCCTGCACCATCTCGCCCTGTTCCGCGAGCCGATGGTGATCGCGGTGGCGCCCGCCCACCCGCTGGCCGCCCTCGATGCGATCCGCCCCCGCGACCTCAACGGCCAGCACTACGTCCACCGCCTCAACTGCGAGTTCCGCGGCACCGTCGGCCCGGTCTGGGAGGCGCAGGGCTGCACCGATTGCGAGACGATCTACCGGAGCGAGCGCGACGACTGGATTCTCGCGATGATCGCCTCGGGCCTCGGCTTCGGCTTCATGCCGCGCTCCTGCGTGACCCATCCGGGCGTCGTCGCCCGTCCGCTCGTCGAGCCGGATTTCTGGCGCGAGGTTGCCCTCGTCACCGTCCGCGGCCGGCCGCACGCCCCGGCGGTCGGCGCGCTGCTGCGCGAGGCGATGCGGGCGGAGTGGTTCGGCGCCCCGGCGCTGGCGACCGAGCGCGAGCGGGCGCGGGACGGCGAGGGTTGAGGCCGGCAGCACCGAATTTCCGACTCAAGACTTGAGACAATCAAGACTTGCAGACCCTCCTACCTGGTCCTGAGGTGCCGCGCAGCAGATCGGCAGACACCTCAGGATGAGGTCGCGGGCGGGAACGGGCACTCAAATCAGTCGAACAGGCTTCCAGCGTCAGCCCGGGACCGCGCAACGGAACCCGGGACGACGAGGGAGTCGCGGCGTCGGCTTCATACGATCCCCTCGGATCATCTCTTCCGGTAGTACTGATCGATGCTGACCGCCCCCAGCAGCACCAGCCCCTTGATGACCTGCTGGTAGTCGATGCCGATGCCGAGGATCGACATGCCGTTGTTCATCACTCCCATGATCAGCGCGCCGACCACCGCGCCCGTCACCTTGCCGACGCCGCCCGAGGCCGAGGCGCCGCCGATGAAGCAGGCGGCGATGACGTCGAGCTCGAAGCCGAGGCCCGCCTTGGGGGTCGCGGTGTTGAGGCGGGCGGCGAAGATCAGGCCGGCCAGCGCGGCCAGCACCCCCATGTTGACGAAGGTAAGGAAGGTCAGGCGCTCGGTATTGATCCCCGAGAGCTTCGCCGCCTTCTCGTTGCCGCCGAGCGCGTAGACCCGCCGGCCGATCACCGTGCGGCTGGTGACGAAGCGATAGAGGAGGATCAGCGCGAACATCACGATCAGTACGTTCGGCAGGCCGCGATAGGTGGCGAGCCAGGTGCTGAAGGCGACGATGACGGCGGCCACGACCGCGTTCTTGAGCGCGAAGGCGCCGATCGGCTCGGGCGTAAACCCCTGGCGTTGCTGGCCGAGCCGCCGGCGCAGGTTCGAGCCGACGAGGATGAGGGCGAGGGCCACGCCGACCAGGACCGAGGTGATGCGCAGCGCGCCGCCGGTGACGATGTCCGGGATGAAGCCGGAGCTGAGCTTCTGGAAATCGGAGGGAAACGGCCCGACCGACTGGCCGGCGAGCAGCGCCAGGGTGAGGCCCTTGAACACCAGCATGCCGGCCAGCGTCACGATGAAGGACGGGATGCGCAGGTAGGCCACCCACCATCCTTGCGCCGCGCCGATCAGCCCGCCGGCGACGAGGCACAGCAGCGTCGCCGGGAGCGGGTGCAGGCCCATCTGCACCATCAGCACCGCGGCGAGCGCGCCAATGAAGCCCGCGGTCGAGCCGACCGACAGGTCGATGTGCCCGGCCACGATGACGAGCAGCATGCCCAGCGCCATCACCACGATGTAGCTGTTCTGCAGCACCAGGTTGGTGAGGTTGAGCGGGCGGAGCAGCGCCCCGTCGGTGAAGAACTGGAAGAAGAGCACGATGCCGACGAGGCACAGGATCATGCCGTAGTCGCGCAGCGAGCCCGAGAACGCCTTGGCGCTCAAGCCGGCGAGGGCGGGCGGGCGCGGAGCCTGGAGGGGGGTGGCGGTGTCGCTCATCGTTGGTCTTCAGCCTCCCGAGGTGACGATGGCCCGCATGATCGCCTCCTGCGAGGCCTCAGCCGCGGGCAGCTCGCCGACGATGCGGCCGCGGTTCATGACGAGGATGCGGTCGCACATGCCAAGCAGCTCCGGCATCTCCGACGAGATGATCAGCACGCCCTTCCCCTGGGCGGCGAGGTCGTTGATGATCGCGTAGATCTCGTACTTGGCGCCGACGTCGATGCCGCGGGTCGGTTCGTCGAGGATCAGCACGTCCGGGTCGGCGAAGAGCCACTTGCTCAGGACGACCTTCTGCTGGTTGCCGCCCGACAGGTTCACGGTCGCCTGGTCGATGCCCGACGAGCGGATGCGCAGGCGTTCGCGGTAGCGCTCGGCCACCGCCCGCTCGCGGTCCTCGTCGATGACCCCGCGGGCCGCGACTCCGGGCAAGTTGGCCAGCGACACGTTGGTGCGGATGTCCTCGTGCAGCACGAGGCCGTAGCCCTTGCGGTCCTCGGTGGCGTAGGCGAGGCCGGCCCGGATCGCCTTCTCGACGCTGCCGAGATCGGCGGGCTGGCCGTTGAGCCGGGCCTCCCCGGCGACGCGCCGGCCGTAGGCGCCGCCGAACAGGCTCATGGCGAACTCGGTCCGCCCGGCCCCCAGCAGCCCGGCCATGCCGACGACCTCGCCGCGGCGGACCGTCAGGCTCACGTCCTCGACCGCGAGGCGATCGGGATGGAGCGGGTGGCGCACGCTCCAGTTCCGCACCTCCAGCAGCGGCTCGCCGATCGCGACGCCCTCCCGCGGGGGATAGCGGTGGGCGAGGTCGCGCCCGACCATGCCCTTGATGATCCGGTCCTCGTTCAGCCTGCCGTCCGGGCCCAGCATCGCCTCCCGGGGCAGGGTCTCGACGCTGGTGCCGTCGCGCAGGATCGTCACGCTGTCGGCGACGCGGGCGATCTCGTTGAGCTTGTGCGAGATCAGGATCGAGGTGATGCCCTGCTGGCGAAAGGCCTCCAGCAGGGTGAGGAGCGCGGCGCTGTCGCTCTCGTTGAGCGAGGCGGTCGGCTCGTCGAGGATCAGGAGCCGCACCTTCTTCGACAACGCCTTGGCGATCTCGACGAGCTGCTGCTTGCCGACGCCGAGATGCGTCACCAGCGTCTCGGGCGCCTCGTCGAGGCCGACCCGGGCGGGCAGCTCGCGGGTGCGCGCCATGGCGAGCGGCCAGTCGATCAGGCCGAAGCGCGACGCCGCCTCGTTGCCGAGGAAGATGTTTTCCGCGATCGACAGGAGCGGCACCAGGGCGAGCTCCTGGTGGATGATGATGATGCCGAGCGCCTCGCTGTCGGGGATGCCCGAGAAGCGCCGCTCCTCGCCGTCGAACAGGATGTTGCCGTCGTAGGAGCCGGCGGGATAGACCCCGCTCAGTACCTTCATCAGGGTCGATTTCCCGGCCCCGTTCTCGCCGCAGACGGCGTGGATCTCGCCGGCGCGGACGGCGAGGTTGACGGTGTCGAGCGCCTTGACGCCCGGGAACGCCTTGGTGATGCCGCGCATCTCCAGGATCGGAGAGGCGCTCGGCACCGCGCGCGGAGCCGGGGACGCCGCCATCACTTGACCTGCTGGGCCTTGTAGTAGCCGCTGTCGACCAGCACCTTCTGCCAGTTGTCCTTGTCGACCGTCACCGGCTTCAGCAGATAGGATGGTACCACCTTGACGCCGTTGTTGTAGGTCTTGGTGTCGTTGACCGCGACCTCTCCGCCTGACGAGATCGCCGCGACCATGTCGCTCGTGACCTTGGCGAGCTCGCGGGTGTCCTTGAACACCGTCATGCTCTGGTCGCCGCGGACGATCGCCTTGACGGAGGGGATCTCGGCATCCTGGCCGGTGATGATCGGCATCTTCTGGTCGGGCGAGCCGTAGCCGACGCCCTTCAGCGACGAGATGATGCCGATCGAGATGCCGTCATACGGCGACAGGACCGCGTCGAGGCGCTTGTTGCCGTAGAAGGCCGACAGCAGGTTGTCCATCCGGGCCTGGGCCGCCGCGCCGTCCCAGCGAAGGGTCGAGACCTTGTCCATCCCGAGCTGCTTGCTCGGCACGGTCAACTTGCCGGAATCGATGTAGGGTTTGAGCACCGACATCGCGCCGTCGTAGAAGAAGTAGGCGTTGTTGTCGTCGGGCGAGCCGCCGAACAGCTCGACGGTGAACGGCCCCTTGCCGTCCTTGAGGCCGAGCTTGTCGACGATGTAGCTGCCCTGCAGCACGCCGACCTGGAAGTTGTCGAAGGTAGCGTAGTAGTCCACGTTCTTCGAGCCGCGGATCAGGCGATCGTAGGCGATGACCTTGATGCCGCGATCGCTCGCCTGCTGCAGCACGTCCGACAGGGTGGTGCCGTCGATCGCGGCGATCACCAGCACCTTGGCGCCCGTCGCGATCATGTTCTCGATCTGCGACAGCTGGTTGGGGATCTCGTCCTCGGCGTATTGCAGGTCGGCGGTGTAGCCCTTGTCCTTGAGCGCCTGGACCAGGCCCTGGCCGTCGGCGATCCAGCGCGCCGAGGACTTGGTCGGCATCGAGACGCCGATCTTGCCCTTCTGCTGGGCGGCAGCCGGGGTTGCGAGCATCGCGGCAGCCATCAGGGCTCCGCCGACGAGAGCGACGAACGACTTCATGGTTCCTCCCAAATCCCCGCATCTTGGGTGCGCGGGGCTGCCGGTAAGTGGTGCCCGGCAGGATTGCGGCCTGCTAATCTGCCGGGGTCGGTTTTTCCGTATTGTGGCCGACGGGTGGGAGCGGCCTGATACTTCCGCGGGGGATGTCTGGGGCCGTCCGGGGAAAGGAATAGCGCGGGTTTCCCCCTCACCCGCAGAGGGGGGAGGGAGAAACCTGCGCTTGGACTGGCCCCCGGCGTGCCTGCGGGAGCCTCCCCTCACACCCATCCGCCATCCACGACGTAATGCTGGTTGGTGCAGGCCCCCGCCTCCTCCGAAGCGAGGAACACGGCAAAGCGCGCGACGTCCGCCGGCACCAGCTTGCGCTTGAGGCACTGGCGGGCGTTGATCTCGGCGTCCGATTCCGGCGTCACCCACAGCGCCAGCTGGCGCTCGGTCATGATCCAGCCCGGCGCCAGCGCGTTGACCCGGATGTTGAAGGGGCCGAAATCGCGGGCGAGCGAGCGGGTGAGGCCGATCACCCCGGACTTGCAGGCGGTGTAGGCGGCCATGCCGCCCTGCCCGATCATCCACGACACCGAGCCGAAATTCACGATCGCGCCGCCGCCCTTCGCCTTCATGTCGGGCAGGACGGCTTGGGCGGCGAAGAACTGGTGCTTGAGGTTCACGGCGATGCGGCCGTCCCAGTAGGCTTCCGTCACCTCCTCGGTGGCGTGGCGCTCGTCGTGGGCGGCGTTGTTCATCAGCACGTCGACCGGGCCGAACCGGTCTCGGATGCGACCGATCGCGCTTTTCAGCGCCGGAATGTCGGTGACGTCCGCGTGCTCGAAGGCGACCGACAGGCCGTCCCCCTCCAGCTCGGCGGCGAGCGCCTGCGACGGCTCGTCCGCGATGTCCAGGAAGCCGACCCGGGCCTTCTGCCGGGCGAAGTGCCGGACCAGCTCCGCCCCGATCCCGGAGCCGCCGCCCGTCACCACCACGACCTTGCCCGCAAGGTCCGGATAGATTGCCGCCACCGCTTCCTCCCTCGAAGCCCGTCGGTCCGCTCGACGCGCTGTAAATCATTTAATATGACTATTGCAGCGGTCCGGCCCTTATCGCGGATTCATGACGCGTGGGCAAGAGGCCGGAATCCACCGGGAGGGCGCAACCTTGGATGGGAGCGAGGCCGCGGCGATTTCGCGCAAGAGGTTTCCCGGGGCAGCTGCCGCGGGCCGGGTCGGGGGCCCGGGTCACGCCCGGATCGCCCGGGCGCTCGGCACCGGCATCGTCGCCGGGGATTTTTCCGAGGGCGCGGTGCTGCCGGGGGAGCCCGTCCTGCTGGCGCGGTTCGGCGTGTCGCGCACGGTCCTGCGCGAGGCGATCAAGACCCTGTCGGCCAAGGGCCTGATCGAGACCCGGACCCGTGTCGGCACCCGTGTGCGCGAGCGGGCGGCCTGGAACCTGTTCGACCGCGACGTGCTGGCCTGGACGATCGAGGGCGGCATCGACGCGCGCTTCCTGCGCGACCTCGCCGAGATCCGCCTCGCGGTCGAGCCGGCGGCGGCCGCGCTGGCGGCGGAGCGCCGAACGCTCGCCGATCTCGACCGGCTCGACGCCTGCGTGACGGACATGCGGGCCGCGGCCGGGCTCGATCCGGCCTTCGCGCGGGCCGATCTCGCCTTCCACCTCGCCCTGGCGGACGCCTCCGGCAACGTCTTCATGCACTCGGTCGGCGCGGTGACCGAGGCGGCGCTCGCCGTGCTGTTTCAGCTCAGCCGGCCCACCGACCCGCACGAGCACGCCGTCGCCTGGCGGGCGCACGCGGCGATCGCGGCGGCGATCCGGGCCGGCGACCCGCCCGCCGCCGCCGCGGCGACCGAGGTGGTGGTGCGCGACGGCCTGCGCAACAGCGCGGCGGCGGTGGAGAGGGCGCCGGCCGCGCCCTACCCTTAAGGGACGATCCACCGGCCACGACCCGGCCCCCGTCAGGATGCCCGAATGCGCGACAGAGCCCCCGTCCCCGTCGGCACGATGCCGGACGGCAGCCCGATCCTGGAGGCGCGGCTGGCCGGCGAGGGGCTGGAGGTCGCGGTCCTGAGCCTCGGCGCCGTGATCCGCCGCCTCGACGTCCAGGGCCGCCCGGTGGTGCTCGGCCGCGACGATCCCCACGACTACGTGGAGAAGACCCCGCAATGCGGCGCCGTCGTCGGGCGCTTCGCCAACCGGATCGCCGGCGGACGCTTCACCCTCGACGGGGGGACCCACGCGCTGCCCCGCAACGAGGCCGGCCGCACCCACCTGCATGGCGGAGCGCAGGGCTTCTCGCGCCGGAACTGGAGCTTTGCCGAGGTGGGCCCGCGCAGCCTGACCCTGACCTACCGGTCGGCCGACGGCGAGGAAGGGTACCCGGGGGCGCTCACGGTGGCGTGCACCTACGCCATCGTCGCGCCCGGCACCCTGCGCCTCACGCTGACGGCGGCCACCACCGAGCCGACGATCGTCAACCTGACGAACCACAGCTACTTCAACCTGACGCTGCCGCCCGGCGGCCATCCCGCCCCGCCGATCGACGATCACGTGATCGAGATCCCGGCCGAGGCCTATCTGCCGGTCGACGAGGCCCAGATCCCGACCGGCGCGGTCGCCCCGGTCGCCGGCACCCGGTTCGACCTGCGCCGCGCGACGCGGATCGGCGACCGGGCCTTCGACCATGCCTTCGTGCTCGGGCGTCAATCCGCCGCCGAGCCGCGCCCCGTCGGCCGGATCACGGCGCCGGGCAGCGACCTCGCGCTCACGGTGCTGGCCACCGCGCCGGCGGTGCAGTTCTACGACGGCACCCACCTCGCCAAGGCCGGCCTGGGTTTCGCTGCCCGCAGCGGGCTCTGCCTCGAGCCCGAGGCCTTTCCCGACGCGCCGAACCATCCGGGCTTCCCGAGCGCGGTGGTGCGCCCCGGCGAGACCTACCGCGAGATCATCGAGTACCGCTTCACGAAGGAGACCGCCCGATGAGCGGCTGGGCCGGCATCTTCTGCGACCGCGCCTGCATCCTCGGCGAGGGGCCGGCGGCGCATCCCGGCCTCGGCCGGCTCTACTGGCTCGACATCCTCGGCAACCACCTGTGCGAGCGGCCGTTCTCGGGGGGCGCCACCACCCTGCACGACCTGCCGGTGATGGCCTCGATGGTGGCGCGGGTCGACGACGCCACCCTGCTGCTCGGCGCCGAGGACGGACTCTACCTGCGCGACATCGACAGCGGGCGGATGCGCCTCCTCGCGGCGCTGGAGGCCGACCGGCCCGAGACCCGCTCGAACGACGGCCGGGTCCACCCTTGCGGCGCCCTGTGGCTCGGCACGATGGGCCGGGAGGCGCAGGCCGGCTACGGCGCGATCCACTGGTTCTTCCGCGGCGCGGTGCGGACCCTGTTCACCGGCCTCACCATCCCGAACGCCATCGCGTTCGCGGCCGACGGCACGCACGCGATCTTCGCCGATTCGGAGGCCGGCACGATCTGGCGCGTCGCCACCGATCCGGCGACCGGGCTGCCGGCCGGCGACCGACAGGTCTTCGTCCAGGTTCCCGCCTCCGAGGGCGCGCCGGACGGCGCGGTGATCGACGCCGAGGGCCTGGTCTGGAACGCCCGCTGGGGTGCGGCCAGCCTCGACGCCTACGCCCCCGACGGCACGCGGGTGCGCAGCATCGCGATGCCGGCCCGCCAGGTGACCTGCCCGGCCTTCATCGGGCCCGACGCCGATACCCTGGTGGTGACCTCCGCCACCGAGGGACTCGACCCCGACCGCACCGACGACCGCTTCGCCGGGCGCACCTTCACGGTGCCGGTGAAGGTGAAGGGGCGGTTCGAGCCCGTGGTGCGGGTGGAGTAGGCTCCGCGCATGGCTCACCGCATCCTGATCACCGGCGCCAGCATCGCCGGCACCACCGCGGCCTGGTGGCTCGGCCGCGCCGGGTTCGACGTGACGGTTGTCGAGCGCGCGCCCGCCTTCCGCGACGGCGGCCAGAACGTCGACATCCGCGGCGTCGGCCGCCGGGTCCTGCGCGAGATGGGGCTGGAGCGGGCGGCGCTCGATCGCGGCACCGGCGAGGAGGGCACCGCCTGGATCGATGCGGACGGCAGGCCGCGGGCGCGCTTCATGACCGGGCAGATCGAGGGCGACGGCCCGACCGCCGAGATGGAGATCCTGCGCGGCGACCTCGCCCGCCTGCTCTTCGAGGCGGCCCGACCCCACGCCGCCTTCCGGTTCGGCACCATGGTCGAGCGCATCGACGACGGCGCGGAGGCCGCGACCGTCACCTTCGCGGGCGGGGAGACGGCCGCCTACGACGCCGTGGTCGTCGCCGAGGGCGTCGGCTCCTCGACCCGCGAGCGGGTGTTTCCGGGTGAGAACGACCCGCGCTGGATGGACCTGACCCTCGCGTACCTCACGATCCCCCGCGCCCCTGACGACGACCGGCTCTGGCGCTGGTACAACGCGCCCGGCGGTCGCAGCCTGTCGCTGCGCCCCGACCGGCACGGCACCACCCGGGCGATGCTGGCGGTCTACGGCCCGCTCGCCGAGGCGCAGGGCTGGGACCGCGACCGCCAGAAGATTTTTCTGCGCGAGCGCTTCCGCGATGCCGGCTGGCAGGCGCCGCGGGTGCTGGCGGCCCTCGACGGCACCGACGACCTCTATTTCGACGTGCTGCGCCAGGTGCGGATGCCGCGCTGGTCGCGCGGCCGCGTCGCCCTCACCGGCGACGCCGCCTGGTGCGTCACGCCGCTCGCCGGCATCGGCGCCACGCTGGCGGTCACCGGGGCGCGGGTGCTCGCGGGCGAGCTTACCCGCACCGACGACGTCCGGGCCGCGTTCACGGCCTACGAGCGGGAGATGCGCCCGATGGTCGAAGACGCGCAGGGCGTACCCAAGATCGCGCCGCGGCTGATGCATCCGCGAACCCGGCTCGGCATCCGCGCGCTGCACGCGGCCCTGTGGACGGCGAGCCGGCCGGCGTTTCGCCGGGTGGCGGGCAAGCTGTTCGGCGGGCGTTCGACGGAACCAGACCTCGCGCGATATGACGACGGGATTTCGAACGTGAACCGTTCGCCCCTCTCGCCGCCAACGGCTCTCTCCCCATGACCACAGGGCCGGGCGACGGGTTCCAGGTCACGAACCGCTCGAATCGAGGAGGACGCAGCGTCTCCTATACGCAGATCGGCCGCTACCCAACGAGCAGCCTGACGGCCTGGACACGCACAAGAGTCGCGGCGAAGAATATACATGCCACCACCAGCGCAGCCATCAAGGCAACGGCGAAGCCGGGCTCAGATTGAGGTGAGCGACGCAGCATATAATTAGGGGCCACCCAGTTGGCGATCGCGGCTAAGGTTAAAATACACGAAAATACAAACAAATACTGAACGGTACTTTCGCCCTTGTTTGGCCTGTCCCCTGGATTTGCCAAATGATACAGATCATTTGTATCTGGCGCAATTTGATAACACAATGTTGCTATTATCACAGAATTTATAGATATAAAAGCCAATAAATAAGTAAAATATTGACGATATTTCTTTCTAAGATCAATATTTTTGGCATCATATTGCATATAGTCACCTTGTATTCGTATCGATTTATCTGGAAAACCATCCCTCTGTTAAGAATCATGAAACACCGCGTAGCTCTCCACCGGCTCCCGCTCCGCTCGCAACGCGTTCACCGGTTCGTCCGGGTCGGCGAAGCCGAGCGCCATCCCGCACACCACCGTCTCGCCCTCCGAAATCCCGAGCTCTCCCCGCACGACCCTCGGATAGCTCGCGATCGCCGCCTGCGGGCAGGTGTCGAAGCCTCGCCCGCGGGCGGCCAGCATCAGGGTCTGGAGGAACATGCCGTAATCGAGCCAGCTGCCCTGCTCCAGGTCGCGGTCGATGGTGAAGACGAGGCCGACGGGAGCGCCGAAGAACGTGAAGTTGCGGCCCAACTGGCGCTTGGCGCCCGCCTTGTCGCCCTTCTCGATGCCGGCGAGCCCGTAGAGCTGCCAGCCGAGGCTCCGGCGCCGGCCGAGATACGGCTCGCGCCAGGTCACGGGGTAATACTCGTATTCTCGCGCCTCCGGCACGTCGCTCTCATGCGCCGCCGAGAGCGCGGCGGTCAGGCGCGCGAGGGCGGCGCCGGTGACGACGTGGACCTTCCAGGGCTGGATGTTGCTGCCGCTCGGGGCCCGGCCGGCGAGCGCCAGGAGATCGCGGATCGTCGCCGTCGGCACCGGATCGGGGAGGAATCCCCGGACGCTGCGCCGGCTGGCGATCGCCGCGTCCACGGCGTTGGATTCGGTCATGCGGGCCTCCCTGGAGGGCCAGTCTAGGCCGGTCCCGCTCCCGCGCCAGCCGTGGCGCGAACGCGACCGATCCGGCATGGTGCCGGACCGATTCCAGGACCCGACTGCCCGTGATCACCGATCCCCGCTCGCACGGCCTCTGGGCGCGTACCGCCCCGCCGGCTCCCGACACGACGCCGTTGCGCGGCGAGGCGACCGCCGACGTGGCGGTGGTGGGGGCGGGCTATACCGGCCTGTCGGCGGCCCTGCACCTCGCGCAAGGCGGCGCCCGGGTAGTGGTGCTCGAGGGCGAGACCGTCGGCTTCGGCGGCTCGGGGCGCAATGTCGGCCTCGTCAACGCGGGCCTGTGGGTGAAGCCCGACCTCGTGCCCGCCGCCCTCGGCACCGAGCGCGGCGAGCGGCTGCTCGCGCTCCTCGGTACCGCGCCGCGCCGGGTGTTCGATCTCGTCGCCCGGCACGGCATCGCCTGCGAGGCGGAAGGGGCCGGCACCCTGCATTGCGCGGTCGGCCGGAAGGGCCTGGCCGATCTCGCGGACCGGGCCCGGCAATGGCAGTCCCGCGGGGCGCCGGTTCGCCTCCTCGACGCGGACGAGGCGACCCGCCTCACCGGCACGCGGGCCTACGCGGGGGCGCTCCTCGACGAGCGCGCCGGCACGATCCAGCCGCTCGCCTATGCGCGGGGCCTCGCCCGGGCGGCGATCGACGCGGGCGCGGTCGTCCATACCGGCAGCCCGGTCGTCGGCGTGACCGGGACCGGCCCGCGCTGGCACCTCGCGACGCCGGAGGGCGGCGTGACCGCCGACTGGGTGATCGTCGCCACCAACGCCTACACGCGCGCGCCCTGGCCGGAGATCCGGGCCGAGATCGCCCACCTGCCCTACTTCAACATCGCGACCGCCCCCTTGAGCGACAACCTGCGCGGCACGATCCTCCCCGGGCGCCAGGGCGCCTGGGACACCAAGCCGGTCCTGACCTCGTTCCGCCTCGACGCCGCCGGGCGGCTGGTGATCGGCAGCGTCGGTGCGCTACGCGGCACCGGGGCGGCGATCCACCGGGCCTGGGCCCGGCGCACAATGAGGGCGCTGTTTCCGCAGGCCGCCGACGTGCCGTTCGAGGCCGAATGGTACGGCCGGATCGGCATGACGGCGGATGCCCTGCCGCGCTTCCACCGGCTCGCCCGCAACGTGGTGGGCTTCAGCGGCTATAACGGCCGCGGCATCGCCCCCGGCACCGCCTTCGGCGCGGTGCTCGCCGACCTCGTGGCCGGCCGGATTACGGAAGCCGACCTGCCGCTCCCGGTGACCGACCCGGCGCCGATCGGGTTCCGGGCCGTCCGGGAGATCGCCTACGAGGTCGGCGCCCAGGCCGTGCACCTCGCCGAGGCGCGGGGTCCGGCCTCGGGGTGACGCGCCCGGGCCGTCGGGTTCAAGTGCCGAACCGCTCGGCCCGGCCGTGCGGCGCGTCGTAGTCGAGCACGGGCCCGAGCGGGACGATCCCGGTCGGGTTGATGGTGGCGTGGCTCTCGTAATAGTGCCGCTTGATGTGGGTGAGGTTCACCGTCGGGGCGACGCCGGGGGTCTGGTAGAGGTCGCGCAGGTAGGGCGCGAGATTCGGGTAATCGGCGATCCGCCGCAGGTTGCACTTGAAGTGGCCGACATAGACCGGATCGAACCGCACCAGCGTGGTGAACAGCCGGATGTCGGCCTCGGTCAGCCGGGCGCCGACGAGGTAGCGCGAGCGGTCGAGGCGGGCGTCGAGGGCGTCGAGTTCCGTGAACAACGCCGTCACGGCCTCCTCGTAGGCCTCCTGCGTCGTGGCGAAGCCCGCCTTGTAGACGCCGTTGTTGACCCGGTCGTAGACCCGGGCATTCACGTCGTCGATCTCGGCGCGCAGGTCCTGCGGGTAGAGGTCCGGCCCGCCCGGGAAGGCGGCGCCCAGCATCCGGACGATCTCGGCCGATTCGTTCGACACGATCGTGCCCCGGACCTTGTCCCACAAGACCGGCACGGTGACCCGGCCGGAATAGTGCGGGTCGGCCTTGAGGTAGACCTCGTAGAGGCGCGTCGCCCCGTTCACGGTATCGGGGGTCGCCCCCGGGCTCTCGCCGAACACCCAGCCCTCGGATCCCATCAGCGGATCGACCACCGAGACCGAGATCGCGTCCTCGAGCCCCTTGAGCGTCCGGACGATCAGGGTGCGGTGCGCCCACGGGCAGGCGAGCGAGACGTAGAGGTGGTAGCGCCCGGGCTCGGCCTGGAAGCCGCCCTCCCCGCTCGGCCCCGGCGCGCCGTCCGACGTGACCCAGTTGCGGAAGGCCGCGTCCTTGCGCACGAAGCGCCCGCCGGTCTCCTTGGTGTCGTACCATTGGTCGTGCCAGACGCCGTCGACCAGAAGCCCCATCGCACCCTCCTCGCCCGTCGCCTCCGAAGGTGGGGCGGCGGGACGGCACCGCAATGGGCGGGTTCAGGCCGCCGGGAGCGAGCGTGCGCCCTCCGCCGCGACGTCGAACCGGTCGGTCGGCACCCTGGCGAGGAAGCGCTCCGCCACCTCGACGAGCAGCAGGTGCGGCCGGACCCGCTCGATATAGGCCCAGTCGAGATTCGCCGACCAGACGAAGTGCAGCTCGCGAAAGCTCTCGGCGAGCAGGCCGGTGAGGAAGATCGGATGGAAGTGCGAGCAGGAATCGCCGAACAGCATCAGGGTCCGCGGGTCGGCGGCCGGGCTCTCGTTGCGGAAGACCACGTGGGCGCCGACATGCAGGTCGGCCGCGGTCCCCCGCGCCTCGTGGCCCTCGACCAGCGGGTTGGCGAAGACCCGCACGGCGTCGCGCTGGACCTCGCGGACCCGCATCGTCTCCCGCACCGGCGGGTCGAGCTTGGCGCCGAGGTCGCGCACCCCGTCATGGTCGTGGAACGGCCGCCCGGCGAGGTCGGCGGGCGGCACCGCGCCCATCGCCCGCATGATCTCGCCGAAGGCGAGCCGGCAGCCCTCCTGGCTCCAGTGGGTGTCGGTGCGCAGGTACAGCGGCGGCTCCGCGTCGCGCGCCGCCCGCAGCGGGCCGACGAGGTCGATCCATGAGCCGGCGACCCGCGAGCGGGCGAGCCGCGCGCCGAGGCGGCGGGCCGGCGAGAGCGCCGGATCGAGGGCGAGCCCGTCGAGGCGGTCCTCGTAGATGCTGAGCTTTTCCGGCACCACGACGTGGAAGGCGCGCAGGCCCGCGGCGGCGGCCCGCGCGGTACGCGCCTCGATCAGCCGGCGCCAGCGCCACAGCCGCCAGGCGACGGGCAGGCTCGCCCGGTACTGCTCGCGCACGCGGTTGGTGCCGCCGGTCAGGAAGAGCCAGCCATCCCGGCCGAGATGGACCATGTCGGTACTGTCGCGCATGGGCGCCGTGTAGCGGGAACGGTACGAGCTGAACAGCACTGGCCTTTGCGGCCGCCTGCGCCATCTCGCCTGGAGGATGTCGCAAGCCCCCCTGATCCTCACCCTGGAACTCGACGAGGCCGCCTTCGCGGAGTTCGACGGCCGGCGCCGCCGTCACTTCCCACCGGCCCTCAACAAGATTCCGGCCCACGTCACGCTCTTCCACCACCTGCCGGGCGAGGAGGAGCGCGCGGTCGTCGAGACGCTCGTCGCGGAGGCACGGGCGGAGAGCCCGATGCCGGTCGAGGTCGCAGGCCTGCGCTTTATCGGCCGCGGCGTCGCCTACACGCTCGAATCGGGCCGGCTCTCGGCCCTGCGCAGGCGCCTCGCCAGAACATTCGAGCCCTGGCTGACGCCGCAGGACCGGCAGGGCTACCGGCCCCACGTCACCGTGCAGAACAAGGTCGCGCCGGAGGAGGCCCGCGCCCTCCACCGCGAACTCGAGGCGTCGTTCGTGCCGCGCACGATCACCGGCACCGGGCTCCTGCTCTGGCGCTATCTCGGCGGGCCCTGGGAGGCTCGCGGCCGGTTTCCGTTCGGGGGCGCCTGATGGTCCAGATCCCGTTCCGGCGCCACGCCACGGCGGTGTGGCTGCGCCTGCGCCTCAACGAGATCGGGCCGCTCGCCTCGCTGCTCGCCGTCAGCCTGTTCGGCTTTGGATTCTTCAAGCTCGCCGACGAGATCCGCGAGGGCGGCTCGTTCGGCTTCGACGACCGGCTGCTCCTGGCGCTCCGCGTCCCCGGCGACCTCGCCCAGCCGATCGGGCCGTCCTGGCTGCCCGAGACGATGCGCGACATCACCGCCTTCGGCAGCGTGTTCGGCATCGTCTACGTCACGGCCTGCGTGGTGCTCTACCTGGCGATCACCGCGCGGCGGCGGGCCGCCCTGTTCGTCGTGGTGGCGATCGGCGGCGGCGAATTGCTCTCCACCGGCCTCAAGCTGTTCTTCCGCCGTCCCCGTCCCGATCTGGTGCCGCACGGCATGGAGACCTTCACGGCGAGCTTCCCGAGCGGGCACGCCATGCTGTCGGCGATCGCCTACCTGACGCTCGCGATCCTGCTCGCCCGGGTCGAGCGCTCCGGCAAGGTCAAGGCCTTCGTGATGGGCCTCGGGGTCGTCACCACGCTGCTCGTCGGCATCAGCCGGATCTATCTCGGGGTGCACTGGCCGAGCGACGTGCTCGCCGGCTGGTGCATCGGCGCCGCCTGGGCGTCGCTGTGCTGGTTCGTCGCCCTGCAGCTCCAGCGCCAGGCCGTGGTCGAGGCGCCGGACCCGCCCCCGGCCTGAGAGCGCTTGCGCCCCGCTTCTCCCTCCCCTAGCCAAGCGGGAGAGGGAAGCGGGAGAAACGCCGTGGACTACGAGAACATCCGGGTCGAGACGCGCGGGCGCGTGGCGCTCGTCACCCTGCACCGTCCGGCGGCGCTGAACGCGCTGTGCAACGCGCTGATCGCCGAGCTGAACCACGCGCTGGACGGCTACGAGGCCGACGCGGGCATCGGCTGCATCGTCATCACCGGCTCCGAGAAGGCCTTCGCCGCCGGCGCCGACATCCGCGAGATGCAGGACCGCACCCACCCCGAATTCTACATGGCCGACCCGTTCGGCGAGTGGGACAAGGTCGGCCGGCGCCGCAAGCCGATCATCGCCGCGGTGGCGGGCTACGCGCTCGGCGGCGGCTGCGAGCTGGCGCTGATGTGCGACTTCATCCTGGCCGCCGACACCGCGAAGTTCGGCCAGCCCGAGATCAAGCTCGGGGTCATCCCGGGTGCGGGCGGCACCCAGCGCCTGACCCGCGCGGTCGGCAAGGCGAAGGCGATGGAGCTCTGCCTCACCGGCCGGATGATGGACGCGGCGGAGGCCGAGCGCTCCGGCCTCGTCGCCCGGGTCGTCCCGGCGGCCGACCTCCTCGCCGAGGCGATGAAGGCGGCCGAGACCATCGCGTCGATGTCGCTGCCCGCCGTGATGGTGGCCAAGGAGAGCGTCGACCGCGCCTTCGAGACCACGCTGACCGAGGGCATCCGCTACGAGCGCCGGGTGTTCTACGGGCTCTTCGCCACCCACGACCAGAAGGAAGGCATGTCGGCCTTCGTCGAGAAGCGCAAACCCAACTTCGAGAACCGCTGATGACCCTCGCCTACGCCGACGTCGAGGCCGCCGCGGAGCGCATCCGCGGCATCGCCCACCGCACGCCCGTGCTGACCTCCCGCACCGCGGATGCGCGGACCGGCGCCACCCTGTTCTTCAAGGCCGAGCCGCTGCAGCGGGCCGGCGCCTTCAAGTTCCGGGGCGCCTGCAACGCCATCGCGGCGCTCTCGCCCGAGCAGCGCGAGCGCGGCGTGCTGGCCTTCTCGTCGGGCAACCACGCCCAGGCGATCGCCTATGCCGGCGCGCTGCAGGGCGTGCCGACCGTCATCGTGATGCCGCACGACGCGCCGGCCATCAAGGTCGCGGCGACCCGCGGCTACGGCGCCGAGATCGTCGTCTACGACCGCTACAAGGAGGACCGCGAGGCGGTGAGCCGACGTCTCGCCGAGGAGCGCGGCCTGTCGATGATCCCGCCCTACGACCATCCGGACGTGATCGCCGGCCAGGGCACCGCTGTGAAGGAGCTGATCGAGGAGGTCGGCCCCCTCGACGTGCTCCTCGTCTGCCTCGGCGGCGGCGGCCTGCTCGCCGGCTCGTGCCTCGCGGCCCGGGCCCTGTCGCCGGAGGTCGAGATCTGGGGCGTCGAGCCGGAGGCCGGCAACGACGGCCAGCAATCGCTCGCCCAGGGCGAGGTGGTGCGCATCCCGGTTCCGGTCTCGATCGCCGACGGGGCGCTGACCACGCATCTGGGCCAGCACACCTTCCCGATCATCCGGCGCGAGGCTGCCGGCATCGTGACGGCGACCGACGCCCAGCTCGTCTCCGCCATGCGGTTCTTCGTCGAACGGATGAAGCTCGTCGTCGAGCCGACCGGCTGCCTCGCGGCGGCCGCGGCCTTCGAGGGTGCGGTGGCGGTTCAGGGCAAGCGCGTCGGCGTGATCCTGTCGGGCGGCAACGTCGACCCGGCGGCGCTCGGCCGCCACCTCGCCGCGTGAGACTCGCGCGATGAACCCCGCGACGCCCGAGGCGCTGTTTGCCCTCCTCGACGGCCTCGGCATCGCCCACGCCACCGTGGCGCACGAGCCGGTGCACCGGGTGTCGGAATCCCGCGACCTCAAGGCCGGGATGCCGGGTGGGCATTCGAAGAACCTCTTCCTGAAGGACAAGCGCGGCAGGCTCTTCCTCGTCGTGGCGGAGGCCGAGGCGCGGATCGACCTCAAGCGCCTGCACGGGCCGCTCGGCGCCACCGGGCGGCTCTCCTTCGGCTCGCCCGAGCTGCTCTACGAGCGCCTCGGCGTCCGGCCGGGCTCGGTGACGCCGTTCGGGCTCGTCAACGACCGTAACGGCACCGTCGCGGTCATCCTCGATGCCGGGCTGATGGCGCACGACCCGGTCAATTTCCATCCGCTCCACAACGGCGCCACCACGGCCGTGGCACCGGGCGACCTGATCCGCTTCCTGGAGGCGATCGCGCACCCGCCCCGGGTGATGGCCTTGCCGGAGCCGCCCGAGGATGAAGCGGAGTAGCGGCGAAACGGGGCCTGCGCATCCGGCGGGGCCTGGATACGATGTGGTATCCGTCCCGGATCACCGCATTGTCGATGCCCGATCCGCGGCGTCGGTCCGGCGGGGCCGTTCCTTCTCAGATTCGCCGCTTTTTCCGCCTAGGTCCCGACGCTGCCGGCCGATGCGGCCGGCCTCGTTAACCGTGCGGATGCCGGCGCGGCGCATGATCGGACAGGCGTAAGGCCGTCCGGCCCCTGCCCGGACGGCGACCGCCAGCCCTTCGAGCGTGCCTTCCCGCCGATGATCCGCCTCGACAACGTCACCAAGATCTACAAGACGGACGGGTACCGCCGCGTCATCCTCGACCAGGCGTCGCTGACGCTGAAGCCGGGCGTGAGCTACGGCATCCTCGGCATCAACGGCGCCGGCAAGTCGACCACGCTGCGGCTGCTGGCCGGCTGCGAGCTACCGACCCGGGGACGGGTGATCCGCACCACCCGGATCTCCTGGCCCCTCGGCTTCGGCGGCGGCTTCCACCCGTTCATGACCGGGCGCGAGAACGTGATCTTCGTCGCGCGCATCCACGGCGAGGATCCGCGCCGGGTGCTGGCCTTCGTCGAGGATTTCGCCGAGCTCGGCGACTACATGAACGTGCCGATCCGCAACTACTCCTCGGGCATGGGCGCCCGGCTGGCCTTCGGGATGAGCATGGCGATCCCGTTCGACTGCTACATCGTCGACGAGATCACCGGCGTGGGCGACGCGCGCTTCGCCAAGCGCTGCGAGGAAGTGTGGAGCCAGCGGCGGGCCAATGCCGACATCATCATGTGCTCGCACTCGATGGATACGATCCGGGACTACGCCCAGCAGGGGATCGTGCTGGCGAACGGTCGCGCCGTGATCTATCCCGACATCAACGACGCGATCGAGGTCTACCAGCGCCTCAACCAGTGAGCGATCCGCGACCCGCTCTTCCTGCCGGCCGGCGCGCCCCGCGCCCCGGCCACGCCCGCAGCCGGAACACCTGTCCATGACGATCGACGCCCGCAACCCGGAAGGCAAGGCGCTCAGCCCCGCCGACCGCTCCCGGATGATCGGTGAGGCCCTGCGGCAGGCGGCCCGGGTGTCGCGCTTCTCGAACCCGAGCAAGACCACGATCCGTACGATCCGGGCGCACCGGCGCCGGGACATCGTGACCCCGCTCCTGTTCCTTTTCCTGTTCGTGCTCCCGTCGCTCGGCAGCGCGGTGTTCTTCGGCCTCTACCTGTCGGATCGCTACGTCACCGACGCCCGCTTCGCCCTGCGCCCGGCGATCGGCGGGGCCGAGAAGGCCGCGCCCGATGGGGTCGGCACCACCTCGAGCATCCCGTCCCAGATGATCGCCCAGGACTCGATGATCGTCGGCGAATACATCAAGAGCCGGACGATGATCGAGACGCTCGAACGCAGCCTGCCGCTACGAAAGATGTTCTCCCGTGACGATATCGATGCGTATTCCCGCTTCAATCCCGACAAGCCGATCGAGAAGCTCGTCAAGTACTGGGCCGACCGGGTCAAGGTCACCGTCGAGACGTCCGGCCTGATCGAGGTCTCGGTCAATGCCTTCGACCCGGACGACTCCCTGACGTTGAGCAAGGCCGTGCTCGCCGAGAGCGAGCGGCTGGTGAACCAGCTCACCGTGCGGGCCCGCAACGACGCCCTGGCGGAGAGCGAGCGCGAGATGAAGCGCGCCGAGGAGCGGCTGACCAAGCTGCACCTCGCCGTGCGCGACCTGCGCAACCGCGACGGCGTGCTCGACGCCCAGAAATCCAACGACACGAACCTGAAGATGATCGCCGAGATCCGCTCGCAGCGGATCGGCCTCGCGGTCAAGCTCAGCCTGCTCCAGCGCGACCTGCGCGACGACAGCCGCAGCATCCAGGACCTGAAGGCGCAGATCGCCCAGCTCGACGACACGATCTCCCGCATCGAGCGCGAGGCGGCCAACCAGGATCCGGACCAGCGCCGGGTGCTCTCGGCGACGCTGACCAAGTTCGAGGAGCTCGACGCCGAGCGCAAGACCGCCGAGAGGTACTACTCGGCCACCATCGCGGCGCGGGAGCGCTCGCGCATGATCGCCGACCGCCAGATCGAGTTCTTCAGCATGGTCGTCGAGCCGGTGCGGGCCGAATCGGCCCAGCAGCCCCGCCGCACGCTCTTCATCGCGATCTCGGTCGCCGTCTCGGCCCTGGCCTTCGGCCTCTCGATCCTGACCCGCAAGCTCCTGGCCTGATCGCCCGTCGCGACGGGCCCTCCTCCTGAACCCCGCCGCCCGATCCGGCGGGCACGGACCGACCATGCTCTCCCCCGCCCCGTCCGGCTGGACGCTCTTCCGCAACCGCGACTTCCGGCTCTTCGGCGGTGCCCGCTTCCTCACCGGGCTCGCCTACCAGATGCAGGCGGTGGCGGTGGGCTGGTTCGTCTACGACCTCACACGCAGCGCCCTGGCGCTGGGTCTCGTCGGGCTGGCGAGCTTCGCCCCGGCGATGCTCGGGGCGCTGGTCACCGGCCACGTCGCCGACACCTACGATCGGCGCCGGATCGCGGCCCTGTCCTACGGGCTCCTGGCGCTCGCCGGCCTCGGCCTGACGGCGCTCGCGCTCTCCGGTGCGGCGCCGGTCTGGCCGGTCTACGCCCTGATGATCCTGGTCGGCACCGCCCGCGCCTTCGCCAACCCGGCGAGCCAGGCCCTGCTGCCGACCCTGGTGCCGCGCGAGCAGTTCGGCAGCGCCATCGCGCTCAATTCCTCGCTGTGGCAAAGCGCGTCGGTCACCGGACCGGCCTTCGGCGGCCTGCTCTACGCGCTCGGGCCGGCCGTCGTGTTCGGCCTCGCCGCCGCCTGCTTCGCGCTTGCCGCCGTCAGCATCATCGGGATCCGGCCGCGGCCGGCCGCCGTCGCCACCCGGCCGGCGGTCACCTGGAGCACGCTGCTCGCCGGCCTCACCTATATCCGCTCGCAGCCGGTGGTGCTTGGTGCCATCACCCTCGACCTCGTGGCGGTGCTACTCGGCGGCGCCACCGCGCTCCTGCCGATCTTCGCCCAGGAGGTACTGTTCGTCGGCCCCCTCGGCCTTGGTCTCCTGCGCAGCATGCCGGCGCTCGGCTCGGTCCTGATGGCGATCCTCCTCGCCCACCGGCCGCTGACCCGCGGGGTCGGCCCGCGGCTCCTCATCGCCGTCGGGGTGTTCGGTCTCGCGACGATCGGCTTCGGCCTCTCGACCTCTCTGCCGCTGTCGATGGCATGCCTGTTCGTCACGGGGGCCGCCGACATGGTCAGCGTCTACGTGCGCCAGAGCCTGGTCCAGGGCGAGACGCCGGACGCGATGCGCGGCCGGGTCGCGGCGGTCAACACCGTGTTCATCGGCGCCTCGAACGAGCTCGGCGAGTTCGAATCCGGCACGCTCGCCGCCTTTGCCGGCGCGGTGCCGGCGGTGGTGATCGGCGGCATCGCGACGGTCGCGGTGGCGGCCCTGTGGGGCCGACTGTTTCCGGCCCTGAGGCGCCGGGACCATCTCATTACCTAAAGTCCGTGCGCGAGAACGCAATCAACGCCATCCTGGTCTGCTCCACGACGAACGGTTTGCGAACCCTCCGGCAAGTCCGTTGAGCGTACGCAGGCTCGACGGTACGTTCGTCGGATCTGCAGAGTCGCATCACGGATCGGGGCTTTATGAGCTTGGTCGCCGCCAAGATCGTCGTCACTCCAGCGCTGATGTGGGTGGTGTCGGCTGCCGCGCGTCGGTGGGGAAGCCTCGTCGGAGGGTTGCTGTCGGGGCTACCTCTGACTTCGGCGCCGATCTCGATCTATCTTGCCATCGAACAGGGCGAGCAATTTGCCTCCGATGCGGCGGTCGGATCGGTCACCGGTCTCGGGGCCGTGGCACTCGCCTACATGGCTTACGCCCTCTGTGCTCCGCGGGTCAGCTCCTCGAGGGCGGTGGGTGCGGGACTGCTGGCGTTCCTCGGCGGCGGGTTCATCCTGCACAGCGTCATTCACCCGGGGGTGTGGGTGATGGCTGCTCTCGATGTTGTCTTGATGGTGCTGGTCATTGCGCTGTGCCCGCTCTCGGGACAGGCCGTCGGCCGTGCACGACCACCTCGGTGGGACATGCCCGCGCGGTTGGGCGCTGCCACCCTGCTCGTCGTGCTCGTCTCGACGCTTGCCCCGTATCTCGGCCCAGCCCTGAGCGGGGTGCTTGCCCCTATCCCGGTCATTTCCTGGCCACTCATCGTCTTCGCCCGCGTCCAGACCGGCGTCGCCGCTTCTCTCGATGTCGTACGCGGCAGCGTTCAGGGGGCGTTCGGGGTGCTGGCCTTCTATCTCTGCCTGTATATGACGCTCGGACAAATAAGTATCGTATTGGCCTACACCCTGTCGATCACCCTGTCGGTCGCCCTTGTAATGCCTTGGCTCTTCGTTCGGCGGTGACAAAGCCGTCTTGCGAGATCGAACATAATCGACCTCGCCCGCTCGCTCCCTGCTTTCGGACGACCTGACCCATGATCAAGCCGGGCGGCCCGAGATGGAAGGGTTCAGGTCCCGCTCGCCGGATGCCACGACAGCACCCGTCCCGACCGTTCCCGCACAGGCGCCCCGTCCCGCCGGCAATCCGCCACCGCGGCGCGGGCGGCATCCACCGCCAGGATCAGCGCGCTCATCGTGCGCGCATCGGTGTCGTTGGCACGGGCATGGCGCACCACGTCGATGACGAGGCCGTCGATCTCGACCGCCAGGGCCTCCAGGGCGGCCGGGTCCTGCGTCGCCCGCGCCTCGATCAGGATGGCGAGCAGCCGGTCGAGGACGGCGTCGATGCGGGCGCGCTGCTCGCGGGCGAGGCGCTGGCCGAGCCAGGCCACCGCCGAGCCGAGGCCGCCGCCGAAGAACGCCACCAGGTACACCCAGTCCTCGTAGCGCTGGAGAAAGGTTTGCTGCTCGCGCTCGTAATAGTCGACCGCGCCGGGATGGATCGGCAGGCGGGCGCTCGTCGCCTCGGCGGCGCTGTCGAAGTCCGGGGCCTTCATCAGGTTGGCCGTCGGCACCATCGCGGCGAGCCGCGAGCGCAACTCGAACAGGTGCTGGGTCACGCTCGCGGCGGTGTCGCGGGCGAGCGACGACCGGGCCATCAGCCGGTAGGAGGCGCCGACCGTCTTCACCTCGTCGTCCGGGCGCTTGGGCCGGCCCCCGAAGGTGCCGGCCGCGATGGTCACGGCCTGCAATTCGGGCAGGCGCTGGACGATGGCCTCGCCGTCGGGGATCGCCACGATGGTCGCGCCGCGTCCGGGCGAGGCCGCCTCGACCGCCTGTACCACCCGGGCGGCGGATTTCGCCGAGGGCGCGGCGATCACCGCGGCGGCATCGATCCGGTGCTCGGCCAAGGCCGCCGCGACCTCCGAGGCGTGCAGGGGGACGAGGGCGACGCTGCCGGCGGCGGCGGGCAGCGCCCCGCCGGGATCGGCGGGAGCCGGCGCGGCGCCGGCCGGCGTCGGCGCCAGGGCGTAGTAGGCGAGCAGGCTCGCGACCAGGGGCTGGTCGGCGCCGTGATGGGCGACGAGGCCGAGGCGCTTGCCGGCGAGGTCCGAGAAGGCCTGGATGCCCGAATCGGGCGGAGCCGCGATGATCAGGGCCTCGTCGTGCAGCACCGCCAGGGTCAGGCCGTTCTCGGGCAGGCGGACGTCGGGGCGCACCACCGCGAGGTCGGCCCGACCGCTCTGGAGCGCCGCGGCGCTGTCGCGCACGTCGTCGTACGGGACGACCTCGAGGCGTATATCCTCCCGGGCGCGGGCGAGCGCGTCGGCATAGGCCTGGATCAGGTGGGTCTCGACCCGGTCGCGGGGGCCGACGGCGACCCGCAGGGTCGTCGGCCGCGACAGGTACAGGACCGCGCCGGCCACCGCCCCGAGGGCGAGGGCGATCAAGAGGAAGAAGGATTCACGCTTGTGGAGAAACGCCGGCATCACCCCTCGCACGGGCCCGGGGCGGACGCCTCCGCCGGGACGGAGGCGATCCGGGACGGCGCCGATCAACCCGCCCGCGATGGCGCTTTGAGGGCGGCGCGGCCGATCACCCCGGCCTACCTCGAGCGGGCCGCGCTCTACTACCTCGAACGCTACGGCGCCTCGGCTGAGATGCTGCGCCGGGTGCTCCGGCGCCGGGTCGAGACCCGCTGCCGCCTGCGCGGCGAGGCGCCGGACGACTTTTCCGAGATGGTCGAGGCGGTGGTGGCCCGGGCGCTCGGCGCCGGCCTCGTCGACGACGCGGCCTTCGCGGCCGCCAAGGTGCGCAGCTTGCGCCGCCGCGGCGGCTCGGCCCGGGCGATCGGCGCCAAGCTCGCTGCCAAGGGGGTGGACCGGGAGACGGTCGGCGCGGTGCTGGCCGGGCAGGAGGACGGCAGCGAGGACGAGGCCGCCCTCGCCTACGCCCGGCGCCGCCGCCTCGGGCCGTTCCGCCAGCCGGCCGCGCGGGCCGGCGCCCGCGAGCGCGACCTCGCCGCGATGGCGCGGGCGGGCTTCGCTCTCACCTTGGCCCGCCGGGTGATCGACGCCGAGACGGAGGACGACCTGCGCGACGGATGATCGGCGTGACGGGTGACCTGACGGCGCCGTGACCTACCTGTGGACGTGAACGCGCCGGGACGGACCCGCGCGAGCGTCACGGGAGACGAAGCCATGAACCGCAAGGCGAACGCCGTTTGGCAGGGCAACGGCAAGGAGGGCAAGGGCCAGCTCACGACCCAGTCGGGCGTGCTGTCGAGCAACCCCTACGGCTTCAACACCCGCTTCGAGACCGAGCCGGGCACCAACCCGGAGGAACTGATCGCCGCCGCCCATGCCGGCTGCTTCACCATGGCGCTGGCCTTCCAGCTCCAGGGTGCCGGCTTCACCGCGGACGAGCTGCGCACGGAAGCGGTGGTCAGCCTGGAGAAGGATGGCGACGGCTTCACCATCACGGCCTCGGCCCTTACCCTTACGGCGAAGATCCCGGGCATCGACCAGCAGAAGTTCGACGAGCTCGCCGGCATCGCCGAGAAGAACTGCCCGGTCTCGAAGGTGCTGAACGCGAAGATCAGCCTGAAGGCTACGCTACAGGGCTGAGCGGACGAGGCGCTTCTCGCTCACCCCGGGGCCGCGAGGCGGAACCCGGGGTGACGCGTGAGACTGTCGGGGTCGGAGGCCGGAAGGCCCCCGCCTCACAGCATGCTGGGCAGGATGCGGTCCGGCGGCCGGTGGCCGTCGAGGAAGGTCTTGATGTTGATGATGACCTTCTCGCCCATGTCGACGCGGCTCTCGTGGGTGGCCGAGCCCATGTGGGGCAGCAGCACGACCTTGCCGGCCTTGGCGAGCTTGACGAGGCGCGGGCTCACCGCCGGCTCCTGCTCGAACACGTCGAGCCCGGCCCCCGCGATGTCGCCGACCTCGATCAGGCGGGCGAGCGCGGTCTCGTCGATCACCTCGCCGCGGGCGGTGTTGACCACCACCGCCTCGGGCTTGAGCAGCTTCAGGCGCCGGGCCGAGAGCAGGTGGTAGGTGGCCGGGGTGTGCGGGCAGTTGACCGACACGATGTCGACGCGTGCCAGCATCTGGTCGAGGGATTCCCAGTACGTCGCCTCGAGGTCGCTCTCGATCCGGGCGCCGACCCGGCGGCGGTTGTGGTAGTGGATCGACAGGCCGAAGGCCTTGGCGCGGCGCGCCAGCGCCTGTCCGATGCGGCCCATGCCGACGATGCCGAGGCGCTTGCCGGTGATGCGCCGGCCGAGCATCCAGGTCGGCGACCAGCCGCCCGACCAGGCGTCGTCCGGGATGATCCGGGCGCCCTCGGTGACCCTACGGGCGACCGAGAGGATCAGCGCCATGGTCATGTCGGCGGTATCCTCGGTCAGCACGCCCGGCGTGTTGGTGACCGTGATGCCGCGCTGGAGCGCGACGCCGACGTCGATGTGGTCGACGCCGTTGCCGAAATTGGCGATCAGGCGCAGGTTCGGGCCGGCCTGGGCGAGCACCGAGGCGTCGATCTCGTCCGTGACCGTCGGCACCAGGACGTCGGCCTCCTGCAGGGCCTGCGCCAGGGCGGCACCTGTGAGCGGCGTGTCCTCGTGGTTGAGGCGGGCGTCGAACAACTCGCGCATCCGCGTCTCCACGACGTCCGGCAGGCGCCGGGTGACCACCACGAGCGGCTTGCGCTTCAACGACATGATCCCTCCCTCGCCACCGGGCAGGCCCTCGGCCCGTCCGTGCGGTCCCGACACGCGTCACGGGCTTCCGCGGCGCACGATAGGCGACGCGGCGGCCCGGCGAAAAGCCCCGCCTTGGTGCGGGCCACAGGCGTCGTTACGCCCCTTTAACCACGCCCCGGCGATACGGGCGGGTACGCACCCCTCGATCCGGGGCCCGGCGGCCTCTCTAGCAGAGGCCGACCGGAAGACAATCCGCGCCGCGGCCCCGCGCCGCCGGATGGGAGACCGATCGTGACGCTCCACCCGCGCCTTCTCGCCCTGGCGATCCCCGCCCTCCTGATGCTGGCCGCGCCCGCCCTCCTGATGCTGGCGGCCCCGTCCCACGCCGCGCCGCCCACCCCGGCGGTCAACCCCGCCCCCGGCGAGATCGGCGTCACCATCGGTCCGGCGACCAAGCTGCCGATCCCGCGCTACGTCAGCCTCAAGACCGACCGGGTGAACCTGCGCGAGGGCCCGTCGAAGGACCACCGTACGCTCTGGGTGTTCCAGCGTGCCGGCCTGCCGGTCGAGATCATCGCCGAATACGAGACCTGGCGCCGGATCCGCGACTCGGAGGGCACGGAGGGCTGGGTGCTGCACTCGCTGCTGTCGGGCCGGCGCACCGCCGTGGTGCTGAACCGCGGCGACAAGGACAAGGGCGCGCCCGTCCCGCTCTACGACCGGGCCGACACGGGCAGCGGCGTGGTGGCGCAGCTCCAGGCCGGGGTGATCGGCAGCGTGAAGACCTGCGACGGTACGTGGTGCCGGCTCATCGTGGCGCTGCCGCAGAAGCGCGGCGACGTCGACGGCTACATGCGGCAGGACCGGCTCTGGGGCGTCTACCCGAACGAGAAGGTGGACTGACGCGGGCCCGCACTCAGGACGGCAGAAGGGCCGCGCTCCTCCCGGAGGCGCAGCCCTTCATTCGGTCAAAATTCGGCTGTGGATCAGGCCCGGCCGGTGCGGCGGCGCAAGCGCACGATCACCTCGACGCCGGCGATCTCCATGCCCTCGGGGGCCTGGGGCAGCGAATCGACGGTGATGCCGCAATCCGGCATGTCGAGGACCTGGCCCTCTTCCTCGAGGAAGAAGTGGTGGTGCTCGCTCGGGTTGGTGTCGAAGTAGGCCTTGGAGCCGTCGAGCGCGAGCTGGCGCAGCAGGCCGGCCTCGGTGAACTGGTGCAGGGTGTTGTAGACGGTGGCGAGCGAGACCGGGACCTTCGCCCGCATCGCCTCGTCGTACAGCATCTCGGCGGTGAGGTGACGGTCGCCCTTGCCGAACAGCAGCCAGCCGAGGGAGAGGCGCTGGCGGGTCGGGCGCAGGCCGGCGCGACGCAGACGGTCCCGAAGCTCCGACAGCGGGCAACCGCGGCGCTGCCCGGCAGCGCCGGTCTCGAGGGCCGGGACGCGGGCGCCGAGGACGGCGCGCAGGGGCGACAGGTCGTTCATCAGCGGGACTATCGACTCGTTGGACTGCGACAAGGATAACCGCCGTTATAGGCCCGCGCCTGTCCTGCCGCAACCCGACCGGGGCCGTCGCGGCGCAGATCAGAAGCGTTACAGACTAAGCCGGCGGCGCGGCTTTGAACAGTCCCGGGCGCTGTGTTAACGAGGCGCCACCCCGCCGCGGACCGGCCCATCGCCGGAGCGCCCGCGGCGTCCCGCACGAGGAATTCGCCCCGCACATGTCCGCCGACCAGACCTCCGCTCCCGACGCCCCGAGCCGGCCCTCGCACTTCTCCTACGAGGACCTGCTGGCCTGCGGCCGCGGCGAGATGTTCGGCGTCGGCAACGCCCAGCTGCCGCTGCCGCCGATGCTGATGTTCGACCGCATCACCTCGATCGGCCGCGAGGGCGGCGCCTACGGCAAGGGCCACGTCGTCGCCGAGCTCGACGTGCGGCCCGACCTCTGGTTCTTCCCCTGTCACTTCCAGGGCGACCCCGTGATGCCGGGCTGCCTCGGCCTCGATGCGCTGTGGCAGATGGTGGGCTTCCACCTCGGCTGGCTCGGCTCGCCGGGCCGCGGCCGCGCGCTCGGCGTCGGCGAGGTCAAGTTCAGCGACCAGGTGCTTCCGAGCGTCAAGAAGGTCGTCTACGGCGTCGACCTGAAGCGGGTGCGCCAGGGCCGCCTGGTGCTCGGCATCGCCGACGGCTGGCTCGAGGCCGACGGCCGCCGCATCTACGAGGCGAGCGACCTGCGCGTCGGCCTGTTCCAGGCCGCGACGCCCGCCGCCTGAGGCCGATGGCCCGACCCGCGACCGCGGGTCGAACCCGCCCGCCGATGCGGGCGCGGAGCGCTCCGTTAAGAGGCACGGGGTCCGCTCGTGCGGGCGCGAGACGCCCGCCGGGAGCCTTTCCCCGAACGGGCGGTTGAGATTGGGACGCAGGGCGCCTAGGTGACACCCGCGTGGCGAGAGCGCCCGCGGGCGTTCACGGGCTTGTCCGTGACGCCGCTCCGGAGGGTTCCGACGATCATGAGGCGCGTGGCAATCACCGGGATGGGCATCGTCTCGTCCATCGGAAATTCCACCCAGGAGGTGCTGGCGTCGTTGCGCGAGGCGCGCTCGGGCATCTCGCGCGCCGAGGATTTTTCCGCGCACGGCTTCCGCAGCCAGGTCGCGGGCGCACCGACCCTCAACGCCGAGGAGGTGGTGGACCGCCGCGCGATGCGCTTCCACGGCGGCGGCACCGCCTGGAACCACGTCGCGATGGAGCAGGCCATCCGCGACGCCGGCCTCGAGCAGGCCGAGGTCTCGCACGAGCGCACCGGCATCATCATGGGCTCGGGCGGTCCCTCGACCCGCGCGCTCGTCGAGGCCGCCGACATCGCCCGCGCCAAGGGGCCGAAGCGCGTCGGGCCGTTCGCGGTGCCCAAGGCCATGTCCTCGACCGCCTCCGCCACGCTCGCGACCTGGTTCAAGATTCGCGGCGTGAACTACTCGATCTCGTCGGCCTGCGCGACGTCGAACCACTGCATCGGCAACGCCGCCGAGATCATCCAGGCCGGCCGCCAGGACATCATCTTCGCCGGCGGCTGCGAGGAGCTCGACTGGACCCTCTCGGTCCTGTTCGATGCCATGGGGGCGATGTCCTCCAAGTACAACGACACCCCGGCCCGGGCTTCGCGCGCCTATGACAAGAACCGCGACGGCTTCGTCATCGCGGGCGGCGCCGGCGTACTGGTGCTGGAGGAACTGGAGCATGCCCGCGCCCGCGGCGCGCGCATCTACGGCGAGGTCGCGGGCTACGGCGCGACGTCCGACGGCCACGACATGGTGGCCCCCTCCGGCGAGGGCGCGGTGCGCTGCATGCGCCAGGCGATCGAGGGCCTGAAGGGCGCCAGGATCGACTACATCAATCCGCACGCCACCTCGACCCCCGTCGGAGACGACAAGGAGATCGAGGCGATCCGCGAGGTGTTCGGCGCGGGCGACGCCTGCCCGCCGATCGCCGCCACCAAGTCGCTCACCGGCCACTCGCTCGGCGCCACCGGCGTGCAGGAGGCGATCTACTCGCTCCTGATGATGAACAACGGCTTCATCTGCGAGAGCGCCCATATCGACGAGCTCGATCCGGCCTTCGCCGACATGCCGATCCTGCGCGCCCGCAAGGACGACGCGAAGCTCGGCCACGTGCTGAGCAACTCGTTCGGGTTCGGCGGCACCAACGCCACCCTGGTGCTCAAGCACGTCGACGCCTGACGCGGTACCCTGTCCACGACACGTGGACAGAAGCCGGCCGCCCGCGTAAACGCCCGATCCATCGACACGAGAGCATCGCGCGATTGCGCGATGCTCTCGTTTTTTGAGTTGCCGCATTTCCTCTCGACGATCCGTCGTCGAAAAATGCTGGAGCGGAGGATCAGGCGTGACGGGTTTGATGGCAGGCAGACGCGGCCTCGTGATGGGTGTCGCGAACGACCACTCCATCGCCTGGGGCATCGCCCGGGCCCTGAGGGCCCAGGGTGCCGAACTGGCCTTCACCTACCAGGGCGAGGCTTTGGGCCGCCGCGTCGGGCCGCTCGCCCAGACCCTCGGCTCCTCCCTGGTGCTTCCCTGCGACGTCGAGGATCTGGCGAGCGTCGACGCGGTCTTTGCCGCCCTCGACGAGGCCTGGCCCGAGGGCTTCGACTTCGTCGTCCACGCCATCGGCTTCTCCGACAAGGCGCAGCTCAAGGGCCGCTACGTCGACGCCACCACGCGGGAGAACTTTTCCCGCACGATGGTGATCTCCTGCTTCTCGTTCACGGAAGTGGCGCAGCGGGCGGCCAAGCGCATGCGGCCGGGCGGCAGCCTCCTGACGCTGACCTATGGCGGCTCGACCCGCGTCATGCCGAACTACAACGTGATGGGGCTGGCGAAGGCGGCGCTCGAGGCCTCGGTGCGCTACCTCGCGGCCGATCTCGGGCCCCAGGGCATCCGCGTCAACGCCCTCTCGGCCGGCCCTGTGCGGACGCTCGCAGGCGCCGGCATCGCCGACGCCCGGCTGATGTTCAACCACCAGGCCGCCCACGCCCCCCTGCGCCGCACCGCGACGCTGGAGGATATCGGCGGCTCGGGTCTCTACCTGCTCTCCCCGCTCTCGGGCAGCGTCACCGGCGAGACCCACTTCGTCGATTCGGGCTACAACATCATCTCGATGCCGCGCCCGGACGTGCTGAAGGCGCAGGACGCAGCGGGCGTGACCGACGCGTGAGGGGTTTCGGGGCTGAAGTTTGGTGCCTTCAGCCCCGAAAAACCCTTTACCAGAATATAGAAATATGTAATCGCAAATTGGGGCTACGCCCATCCAAAGTGATTTCTTGCTTCTCCGAAAATCCATAGGCGCGAGTTTGCTCGCTGAGAGTTTTCCGTAGAGTTATTAATTGTACAGACGGGGGCGCCGAAGCGGCTGTAGGTGTCGTACTGATCGGGCGAATCTAAAAGAATCAGAGATTGCAAGTTCCAGCCACTCTTTATATAATACTTTATGTACTCACTGCCGGTAGGCAGACCATTCAAGGAATCTGAACGAAAGGCAAGTAATATGTTGTAATATGCGAAAACGCCTTTACTCTGCTGAAGCCGAGCCGATTTTAGAGATTTAGACGCAGAATCCTCGGGACTGCGTCCTGCCTCTTGGACCGAACGTCTGAAGGCATGTATTGGCAACCAACCTCCGCCTCTTAACGGAATGTCGCGTCTCCCGCCCCCTCCCTTACGTTCGAATCCTGCTAGATTGGCAATGGTTGATGACTTTCCACTATTGTGGGGGCCAACTACAGCCCACAAGCGGATCTTAAAAAAAATCCTGATTTACCTCTGACATAGCGACATTTTCCCCCGCTGCCCGGCAAAAAATACAACATGATTCACGAATTGGAAATGCAAAAATCACTAAAAATATTTACTGAATTATATGCTTTTTATTTTTTACCGAAGCGCTTTTGAATTGACTCGATCAACGGGACAGTTCAACATAGAAAAGGCGCCGACGTTGATGCGCCGGCCACCTCCTATTCGAAATTTGAATTGCAGGTCGCGGAGATATTGAATTCCTGGAAAAGATTGAATTATAATATCTATAGATTATTTTGCACGGCGATGATCAGGCCGGCAGCACCACCACCTTGGTCTTCACGGGGGTCCGCTCGTACAGGTGGATCATGTCCTGGCTCAGCAGGCCGACGCAGCCGCTGGTGATGCCGGAGCCGATCGAGTCCGGCTCGCTGCTGGCGTAGATCGTGTAGAGCGTATAGGCGCCGTTCTGGTACAGGTGCAGGGTGCGGGCCCCGAGGGGGTTCTCGAGGCCGCCCGGCATGCCGCGGGCCCACTTCGCCACCTCGGGCTGGCGCTTGATCATCTCGCGCGGCGGGGTCCAGGTCGCCCACTCGCTCTTGCGGCCGACATAGGCGTCGCCGCTCCAGCGGAATCCGTCGCGGCCGACATTGGCGCCGTAGCGGGTGGCGAGACCGCCCTCCTCGATCCGGTAGACGTAATAGTTCCTCGGGTCGACGACGATCGTGCCCGGCGCCTCCTTGGAGGCGTACTGCACCGTGCGGCGGTAGTATTTCGGGTCGACCTTGCTGATGTCGGTCGCCGGGATCGGGAATTTTTCCGTCGGGACCGGCCCGTAGAGGGCCGAGGCCTCGGCGAGGCTCATGCCGTCGGTGGTGGCGCAGCCGGCGAGCCCGAGGGCGCCGAGGCTCGCGGCCGAGCCGGCCAGGAAAGCGCGGCGGTCGAGGAGCCGGGCACGGTGCATCGGCGAGGTCGCGGTCATGAGTCTGGCGTCCCGTCTTCCTGCCATCCGGCCGGGGAAGGGGTCGGCATCCCCCCGCCGCATGGTCGTTCCGGCGCGGACCCTGCCGCCCCACGGCCGCGCTGGCAAGATCGCGCGGGCCACGACGCGACACTTTCCGGTCTCGCCGGCGTTGACCGGGGCGACCCCAGGAGAACGATGCGATGCTGCGCGGCCACCCCGATCCCGACCCTGCGGGTCCCGGCCAGGAGAGCGTGTGGGACTATCCCCGCCCGCCCCGGCTGGAGCCGGTGCCCGAGCGCCTGCGGGTGGTGTTCGACGGCACCACCATCGCCGACACGATGCGGGGCTGGCGCGTGCTGGAGACCTCGCACCCGCCGAGCTACTACCTGCCGCCCGACGACATCCTGCCCGGCGCGCTGGCACCGGCCGGCGGCGGATCGCTGTGCGAGTGGAAGGGCCGGGCGCTCTATTACGACGTGGCGGGGCCGGGACGGCGGGCGGAGCGGGCGGCCTGGGCCTATCCGGGGCCGACCGCCGCCTTCGCGGCGCTCGCCGGGCACGTCGCCTTCTATGCCGGGGCGATGGACGCCTGCTTCGTCGGCGACGAGCGCGTGACGCCGCAGCCCGGCGGCTTCTACGGCGGCTGGATCACCCGTAGGATCGTCGGCCCGTTCAAGGGCGAAGCCGGCACGATGGGGTGGTAGACGGGCGACGGCGGGGGGCGACCGCCCCTCCCCTCACGCCGCCTGGTCGGCCGGGCGCTCCTCGACGAGGGTCACGACATCCTCCCAGCGCGACAGGAAGGCGGCGACGCAGGCCGGATCGAAATGCGCGCCGGACTGCTCCTCGAGGAAGCGGCGGGCCCGTTCCAACGGCCAGCCCGGCTTGTACACCCGGGCGGAGATCAGGGCATCGAACACATCGGCCACGGCGGTGATGCGGCCGGCGAGCGGGATCTCGGTGCCCTTGAGCCCCTGCGGGTAGCCGCCGCCGTCCCAGCGCTCGTGATGGGTGAGCGCGATCTCGGCGGCGAGGCGCAGCAGGGGCGAGGGGCTGTCGTGCAGCATCCGGTAGCCGCGCAGGGCGTGCTGCATCATCTCGGTCCGCTCGGCGTCGGTGAGCGGCCCGGCCTTGCGCAGGATGCTGTCGGCGACGCCGATCTTGCCGATGTCGTGCATGGTCGAGGCGAGCGCGATGTCGTTGCCCTCCTCCTCCGACAGGCCGAGCCCGTCGGTGATCGCCAGCACGCAGCCGGCAACCCGTGTCAGGTGGCCGCCGGCCTGGTCGTCGCGGTACTCCGCCGCCACCATCAGCCGCCGGATGATCTCGCGCTCGCGCTCCTGGCTCTCGGCCAGCGCCCGCTCGACCTCCTGCGCCAGGGCGTGGGTCCGGCCCTCGGCCGCGCCCTGGGCCTGGGCGAGCGCGATCAGGTTGCGGCCGCGCAGGGCGAGGTCGGAGGTGTCGAGGGAGGCGAGCACCACGTCGGTGGCGCCGGCCGCGAGCGCCCGGTCGCGGGTCTCGGCCGGGTCGCCGGCGGCGACGAGCAAGATCGAGGCCTGGGCGAGATGCACGCGTCGGCGCAAGTCGCGCACGAAGCCGAGCCCGGTCCCGAGCGCGTCGAGGCCGGGCCCGGCCTCGATCAGCACGAGGTCGGCCGGCCGGCGGTCGAGGATCGCCAGCGCGGCGGCGGGATCGGTGACGGCCAGGGTCGGGTAGTCGGAGGCGAACAGCCGGGCCAGCCCGCCGGGATCGGGCCGGGCCGTGACGATCACGACGGCGGGATCGGCTGCGTTGGTCATGGTCCCCGGGTTTCCCTTCGCACCGGATGATGGCTCAAGCTACCGCGGCTTGATAAACCGTTCTTTAAGCCTGGGAAGCTTCGCGACGACCGCAGCCTCGTCCCGTGCTTCGCGCAAAAGCTTGATCCCGCTCCGCTTCCAGGCCGCCGCACCGGCACGCCGGAAGACTACCTAGAGCATTTTCCGACGAAGTGGATGCCGGTTCATCGAAAAAATGCGACAAGACAATGACTTAGAGAGCTTCGCGATCGCAGCGCGATCGTGGAGCGCTCTAGACCAATTTTTCGACGAAGCGGGTTCCGGTTCGTCGATGGAAAACGCGGCAAGGTCAAAGCCCCGGAGCGGTGCGCGGTCGCACCGCGAATCGGGCGCCGCTCTAGATGGTGAAGTCCGGCCCCGCCCGGGGCCCCGCGACCCGGACGGCCTCGGCGCGGCCGCACAGGTCCTCCACCGTCACCGCATCGAGCGTGGCAAGGTACGCGCCGGCCGCCTCCGCCACCAGGGGCGCCACCACGAGACCGAAGACCGCCTTGTCCGCCTCCACGTCCGGCCGAGCCTCCGGGCCGAGCACCGCCCGGGCGATGTCGCCGGCGCTGATGCGGCGGCGCTCGCGGGCGAGCTCGTAGCCGCCATGCGGCCCCCGCATGCCCTTGAGCAGGCCGTGATGCACCAGGGCCTGGAGCACCGCCTCGAGGTGGCGCGGAGGCAGGGCGTGGCGCGCCGCCAGCGCCTTGGCGCTCACCGGCTGGGGCCGGGCGTGGAGCGCGATGTCGACCATGGCGGCGAGCGCCAGGGCGAGGCGGGGCGGGGCCAGTGCGTCCACCCGCGCCCTCAGCCGCGGCCGGTGGAGCCGAAGCCGCCGGCACCGCGGGCACCGGCCTCGGCCTCCAGCTCGGGAAACGCCTCGACCACCCGCAGGGACGGCCGCACCACCCGGGTGAAGACCAGCTGGGCGATGCGCTCGCCCGGCCGCACCGGGATCGCCGCGGACCCTGGCGGGTTGCGGTTCCAGGCCGAGATCATCAGCGGGCCCTCGTAATCGGCGTCGATCACCCCGACGGTGTTGCCGAGCACCAAGCCGTCCCGGTGGCCGAGGCCGGAGCGCGGATACACCATCGCGCACCAGCCGGGATCGCGGATCGCCAGGGCGAAGCCGGCCGGGATCAGGATCGCCGGGGCCTGCGGGAGGATCGGGGTCTCCGCATCGAGGCAGGCATGGAGGTCGAGCCCGGCCGCCAGCGCCGAGCCCCAGCGCGGGAAGCCCCAGCCCGCCAGACGCGGATCGAGGAGCCGGATCGCGACGTCGAGGCCGTGCGCGGGCTCGCTCATGCCCGGTGGCCGGCACGGGACGCCACCGCGTCGGCGAGCGCGACGAGGCGGCGGGCCTCGTCGGCCTCCCGCCGCAGCACCGTGCGGCCGAGATGGGCGAGGCCGGCCTGGCCCCTCCCCTCGGGCGCGTCGAAGGCGGCCACCAGGGCGCGGGCGGCGGCGACCGAATCCGGGTCGGGTGCGAAGGCCGCCTCGGCCCGGCGGGCGCCCGCGGCCGAGGTCACCACCGCGCCGTCGAAGCCGAGGCCGCGAGCGCGGCCGATGTCGAGGCGGTCGGCGGGATCGAGCAGCACGTCGAGGTCGTGGGCGCGGGCGGCGGCGAGCGCCGTGGCGAGCCAGGCGAGCAGCGGCCCGGCCTCCGGCGCGCCGGGCGGCAGCCGGCCCTCGCGGGCGAGCGCACCGGCATCGACCACCAGGCAGGCGAGGCGCGCGTCGACGTCGCGCACCGCGCTCGCGACCGCCTCGGCCGACAGGATGCCGAGGGGCGTGTCGAGGCAGGCCCAGATCCGTACCCGCTCCGGCGCGTGCAGGCGGCGCAGGCGACTGCCGAGGCCGGCGAGGTCCTCGGGCTCCTCGACCCGCGGCACCAGGACGGCGTCGGGCCCGGCCTGCGCCACCGCGGCGAGGTCGTCCTCCCCCCAGGGCGTGTCGAGGCCGTTGACCCGGACCACCACCTCGGCGGCGAAGAACCCGCCCTCGGACAGGCAGGAGACGACCAGGGCCCGGCCCGCCTCCCGTTCGGCGGGAGGGAGCGAATCGGCGAGGTCGAGGATCAGGGCATCGACGGGCTCGGACCGCGCGGCGGCCAGGGCGGTCGCGGTGGCCGGCACCAGAAGGGCGCTGCGGCGGGGGCGGATGTCGGTCATCGGTCGCGTGACTCCCCGATTTGGCGGCGCATCTATGCCTCGGGGAACGGCTCCCGTCACCCCAGCCGCGAGGCGAGCGTGCGGGCGAAGGAATCGATGTGCGCGGTCATCGCCGCCGCCGCCCCGTCCGGGTCGCGCCCGCGCAACGCTGCCAGGATCTCGGCGTGCTCCTCGGCCACCTCGGCCTGGTGGTGGCCGGTGGCGAGCGACAGGGCCCAGAACCGGACCGAGCGCCCGTGCAGCCCGGCCAGCACCTCGGCCAGCACCCGGTTGCCGGAGGCTTCGGCGATGACGGCGTGGAACTGCCGGTCCGATTCGAGGATCGCGTCGAGATCGTCCGGGGCCGCGGCCAGGATCGCGTCGAGCCGCTCCAGCGCCTCTTGCCCGATCCGCGCGGCGGCGAGCGCGGCGCAGGGCGGCTCGGTCAGGCGGCGCACCTCGATCAGGTGGGCGAACTCGTCCATCGAGAGCGGCTGCACCAGGATGCCCTTGCGGGGCAGGATGCGCACCAGCCCCTCGTGCATCAGCCGGTGCAGGGCCTGGTTCACGGGCGTGCGGCCGAGGCCCAGTTCGGCGCACAGGCCGGATTCGTTGAGCGCATCGCCGGGCTTCAGCCGCAGCGAGACGATGTCGTCCTTCAGCCGCCGGTAGGCGCGCTCGTTCTGCGACAAGGTTGGGCACGAACCTGCACGCGTTTTGGCCACCGACACCGCTCCGCTCCATCGCCGCCGCTTTACCACGGGGCAGGCCCCGCTTGGGCCGTCTTGTGAAATATCACAGGCATGGTACTTGCAGAACCACACGCCGGGCGGCCGGTTCGCGGACCGCGGGAGAAGAGCGATGCCGAGGGTGGACGACGTGAGAGCGCACGATGCGAGAGCGCAAGACGCGACCAAGGAGGAATTGGACGAGGGCTACCGCCGGGCGACGCTCCGGCTGATCCCGTTCCTGGTGTTCCTGTTCATCCTGGCCTGGATCGACCGGGTGAACGTGGGCTTCGCCAAGCTGCAGATGCTGTCGGATCTCAAGTTCAGCGAGGCGGTCTACGGCTTCGGCGCCGGCATCTTCTTCATCGGCTACTTCCTGTTCGAGGTGCCGAGCAACCTGCTGCTGGAGCGCATCGGCGCCCGCAAGACGCTGGCGCGCATCACCATCCTGTGGGGGCTCGCCTCGATGAGCCTCGCCTTCGTGCAGTCGGAATGGACGTTCTACGCCATCCGCTTCCTGCTCGGCGTGTTCGAGGCCGGGTTCTTCCCCGGCGTGGTGCTCTACCTCACCTACTGGTTCCCGAGCGCGAAGCGCTCGCGCATCAACGGCCTGTTCATGACCTCGTTCGCCATCGCCGGCGTGATCGGCGGCCCGCTGGCGGGCCTGATCATGGGCACGATGGGCGGCGTCTCGGGGCTCGCCAACTGGCAGTGGCTGTTCATCCTCGAGGGCATCCCGTCCCTGATCGCGGGCGCCGCCGTGCTGGCCTTCCTGCCCGACCGGCCGAAGGACGCCCGCTGGCTCACCCCGAAGGTCGCCGCCGCGATGACGGCGGTCGTCGAGGCGGAAGGCCGCGCCGCCGGCAAGGAGGCGAGCTTCAAGGCGGCCTTGCGCGACGGCCGGGTCTGGCTCTGCGCGCTGATCTACTTCTGCATCGTCAGCGGCAACGCCACGATCGCGTTCTGGACGCCCTCGATCATCAAGGAGATCGGCGTGCAGGGCTCGATCGCGATCGGCTTCCTCGCCGCTGTGCCGTTCATCGCCGGCACGATCGCGATGGTGTGGACCGGGGCGCATTCCGACCGCACCGGCGAGCGCCGGCTGCACTGCGCGATCGCCAGCCTGATCGCGGCGGCGGGGCTCGCCGCCACCGGGGCGCTCATCGGCCACGCGGTGCTGGCGCTCGTCGCGCTCACGGTCGCGGCGATCGGCATCCTGGCCGCCTTCCCGGTCTTCTGGTCGCTGCCGCAGACGTTCCTCGCCGGCACCGCGGCGGCCGGCGCCATCGCGGCGATCAACTCGATCGGCAACCTCGCGGGCTTCGTCGCCCCCTACGTGGTCGGCCTGTCGAACACGCTCACCGGCACGTCGAGCAACGGGCTCTACGTCGTGGCCGGCTTCGAGTTGCTGGCCGGCCTCCTGGTGCTGGGCTTCGCCCGCTGGCGCGAGGACCGGGCGGCCGACCTCGCCCCGGCCGAATGATCCGCCGCGCGATCCCTCGAGAGATCCGGAGACATGACACGATGCTGACCTTCCATCGCGAGGCCGCCGGCCGCCGGGACACGATCGCGCTCTCGCCCGAGGCGCTGGTGATCGCCGGCTGGGCCGGCCGGGACGAGGCGGCGATCCGCCACCACATCGACGAGCTCGCGGCGATCGGCGTGCCGCCGCCCTCCTCGGTCCCGGTCTATTACCGGGCCGCCGCGGCGACGCTGACGCAGAGCCCCCGCCTCGAGGTGCTGGGGCCGGATTCCTCGGGCGAGGCCGAGCCGGTGATCGTCTCGCTCGCCGACGGGCTGTGGCTCGGGCTCGGCTCCGACCACACCGACCGCAAGGCCGAGACGGTCGGCATCGCGCTCTCCAAACAGATGTGCGGCAAGCCGGTCGGTACCGGCCTGTGGCGCCTCGACGAGGTCGCGGACCACTGGGACGAGCTGATCCTGCGGGCCTACGCCACCATCGACGGCGCAAGGCTGCTCTACCAGGAGGGGCGCTTGACGGCGCTGCGCACGCCGGGCGACCTGATGGCGCGCCGCCCCGGCGGGCCGGATCTGCCTCCCGGCACGGTGATGTTCGGCGGGACGCTCGGGGCGATCGGCGGCATCCGCCCCGCCGCCCGGTTCGAGATGGAGCTCGAGGACCCGGTGATGAAGCGCACGCTCGCCCACGCCTACGACATCGCCGTGCTGCCGGTCGTGGCCTGACGCCCGCGATGACGACCGCGCTCGCCGGGATCGGGGACGGCGCCTTCTGGGCGGCGCTCCTCGTCAAGATGCTGACGAGCGCGGTCATCGTGGTCCTGGCTTCGCTCGCGGTCGAGCGGGCCGGGGCCCTGGTCGGCGCGATGATCGCGACGCTGCCGCTCTCGGCCGGGCCGGCCTACCTGTTCCTCGCCCTCGACCACGATGCCGCCTTCCTGCGCGACAGCGCGGTGGCGAGCCTGCCGGCCATCGCCGCCACCGCGCTGTTCATTGCCGCCTATGCGGCTCTGGCCCGCCGGCACGGCGTCGCGCCCTCCCTCGCGGCGGCCCTGGGTACCTGGACCGCCGCCGCCCTGGCCCTGCGGGCCCTGGGCGGCGGCCCCCTCGGGGCCGGGGCCGCCACCATCCTGGTGATCGTCGCCTGCATGGCGCTGTGCCGCCGCGTCCGCGCCGGCCCCCCGGTGCCGAAACGGCCCGGGCGGCGGAACGACGTGCTGGTCCGGGCCGGCATCGTCATGACGCTGGCTGCCGCCGTGGTGCTGGCCGGCCGGCTCGCCGGGCCGGGCGCCGCCGGCCTCCTCGCCCTCGCCCCGGTGGTGATGGTCAGCCTGGCGGTGATTCTGCATCCGCGCCTGGGTGGGGCGGCGACCGCACGGATGCTGGTGCTGAGCCTGCCGGGCATGCTCGGCTTCGTGGCGGCGCTCGCCACCCTCGCCCTCACGGTCGAACGGCTTGGGCCCGCCCTCGCCCTGCCGCTCGCCCTCCTGATCACGATCCTGTGGAATGGCGGGATCCTGCTCGCCGCCCGCACTCGCCCTGCTCCCATCCGAGAGACCGACCGATGCGCACGATCCGCGACGACCTCGAACGCCGCCTCGCCCTGATCGAGGAGCCGGCGAGCCGCCACGTCTTCACCAAGCTCTACCCGGAGGCCGCCCGCGCGGCGGCCGACGCCGCCGACGCGCGCCGCGCGGCCGGCCTGTCGCTCGGCGCCCTCGACGGCGCCATCGTGTCGATCAAGGACCTGTTCGACGTGCAGGGCGAGGCGACCACCGCCGGCTCGTCGCTCCGTCGCCGGGCCGAGGCCGCGCTCGAGGACGCGCCGACCGTCGCCCGCCTGCGCCGCGCCGGCGCGGTGATCGTCGGAAAGACCAACATGTCCGAGTTCGCCTTCTCGGGCCTCGGCCTCAACCCGCACTGGGGCAACCCCGGCAATGCCGCCGATCCGAGCCTGGTGCCGGGCGGCTCCTCGTCGGGGGCGGGCGTCTCGGCGGCGCTCGGCACCTCCGACATCGCGATCGGCACCGATACCGGCGGATCGATCCGCATCCCGGCCGCGCTCAACGGCGTCGTCGGCTTTAAGCCCACCGCCCGGCGGGTGCCGCTCGCCGGCGCGTTTCCGCTCTCGCCCTCGCTCGATTCGATCGGCCCGCTCGCCCGCTCGGTCGAGGCCTGCGCCGCCACCGACGCGGTGCTGGCCGGCGAGGAGTATCGCCCGCTCACGGCGCTCCCGTTGCGCGACCTGCGGATCGGCGTGCCCCGCGGCCTCCTGTTCACCGAGACCGAGCCGGCTGTGGCGCAGGCCTTCGAGGCCGCGCTGTCGCGCCTGAGCGCGGCCGGCGCCCGGGTGCACGACACCGCCCTCGACGACCTTCTCGCCCGCATGGCCGAGGCGACGGCGGCGGGCCCGATCGCCGCGGTCGAGGCCGCCGAGATCCACGCCGACTGGCTCGACGCCGAGGCCGCCGCCTTCGACCCGCGGGTGCATGCCCGCATCACCCGCGGCCGCACCGTGACGGCGGCGGCCTATATCCGGATGATGCGGGTCCGCGCCGGGCTGATCGAGGCCGGCGACGAGCGCCTCGCGCCACTCGACGTGCTGGCCCTGCCGGCGACCGCCATCACCGCGCCGCCGATCGCCGCGGTGGCCGAGGACGACGCCGAATTCTCGCGCCTCAACCTGCTGATGCTGCGCAACACCATGGTGGGGAACCTGTTCGACCTCACCGGCATCTCGCTGCCGCTTCCGGGCCAGACGAAGCCCGTCGGCCTGATGCTGCTCGCCCGCCACGGCCACGACCGGCGGCTTCTCGAGATCGCCGCGGGGGTCGAGGCGGCCTTGCAGTGACGCGGCCGGGGTGGGGCCGGTCGCTCCGGCCTGCCATCCTCCTCGGGCCCTCCCTCGCGGGATCGAGCGGGATAACGGCGAGGCGCTCGAGGACCCGGGCGCCGGTCCCTGGTTGCGGCCCGCGGTGCCCGAAGCGCGCCGGGCAAGGCACCTCGTGTCGCGCGTGATCCACGACGGCGTCGCCGCGGGGCAGCACCGTGCAGCGAGCGGCGCGCGACGCCGACCGGCGAAGGTCGCAACCGGAATCATGACGGGCGTGCGAATCAGGCTTTCGGAACGGCCGCCATTGTCTGCAGGCCGAAAATCAGCCGAACCGCAACCTGCGATCACCTCGATCGACAGGATAATATGTCGTCCAATCGGCAGGATTTCTTGAAAAACGACGGATCCTGCGCCGCTCTATCGTCGATGATAGTTCTAACAACTAGAGAAAACTGGAGCGACATTACGTCACCCCTCGGTTTTCAACCTATAAAAATGCCGCGGCCCATCAGCCGGACCGCGGCGCGACGATCGGTGATCCGCCGGATCAGGCCGCCTGTCGTCCGAGATGTGCCGCCACGGTCGTGACCCGCGAGCCGACCATTTTCACGGCGTCACGCAGCTCGTCGCCGCTGACGCCGAATTGACCGGCCCAGTAGGCGCGGTCGTCCGGGCAGTGAATATCGATATGTTGGGCGAAACGAGGCTTGAGACCGTCCTGAGAGGCGGACATGATGTTTCCTCGACTGTCGAAGGAGCCAGTATCCGCTGGCGCGGGACGCTCTGCGTCGCGTATCTGAACAACGTCCGAACGAAGGAAAAGTTGCCGGTTCGCCGTGCGTCCCCGCGAGCCGGGCGCCCGGGGACCAAGCGCGGCCGCTGGCGGGAAGCGCCCAAGGCTGGTACCGGCTCCGCCCGTCCGATTCCCCACTCGTTCAGGACTCGACCATGACCCGTTTCCGTCCCGCCCTCGCGGCGCTCCTGCTCGCGACCGTCTCCCTTGCCGGTCCCGCGATCGCCCGCGAGATGCCGCAGGGACCGACGAACCAGACCACGGCGCCGCCGGCTGCCGCCACCAAGGCCAACGTGGTGATCCTCGCCACCGGCGGCACCATCGCGGGTGCGGGGGCCGACGCCACCAACAGCGCGACCTACCAGGCCGCCAAGGTGCCGGTGGACAAGCTGATCGCCGCGATCCCGTCGCTGGGCGAACTGGCGAACGTCCGCGGCGAGCAGGTCTTCCAGATCGCCTCCGAGAGCTTCACCAACGCCCAGCTGGTGCAGCTCGCCAAGCGCGTCTCCCAGCTCCTGAAGCAGAACGACGTCGACGGCGTGGTCATCACCCATGGTACCGACACCCTGGAGGAGACCGCCTACTTCCTCGACCTCGTGGTGAAGAGCGACAAGCCGATCGTCGTCGTCGGCTCGATGCGGCCCTCGACCGCGCTCTCGGCCGACGGCGCCCTCAACCTCACCGACGCCGTCGCCACCGCCGCCAACCCGGCCTCCCGGGGCAAGGGCGTGCTGGTGACGATGAACGACGAGATCCAGGCCGGCCGCGACGTCACGAAGCGCGTCAACATCAAGCCGAGCGCGTTCTTCAGCCAGTGGGGGCCGCTCGGCATGGTGGTCGAGGGCAAGACCTACTGGTTCCGCGCGCCCGTGAAGCGGCACGGCACCTCGTCGGAGTTCGACATCGACACGATCGACACCCTGCCGGAGGTCGCGATCGTGTACGGCTCGGGCAACATGAACCCGGCCGCCTACACCGCCGCCGTGCAGGGCGGCGCCAAGGCGATCATCAATGCCGGCACCGGCAACGGCTCGGTGGCGGGCTACGCCGTCGACACCCTCAAGGACCTGCGCGCCAAGGGCACGATCGTCATCCGCTCCTCGCGCGTCGGCGACGGCTTCGTCCTGCGCAACGCCGAGCAGCCCGACGACAAGTACGACTGGGTCGTGGCCCACGACCTGAACCCGCAGAAGGCCAAGATCCTCGCCGCCGTCGCCATGACCAAGACCAGCGACACCAAGGAGCTGCAGCGGATCTTCTGGGAGTACTGAGGGCCTGTTTTACCGATCGACACGATCTATGATACGAGAAACCTTATCCTGAGTCGTTAGTCGATTTTTGATCGACTAACCTCGAGGGAGGGCTCCAGAAGTCTCCGAGATCACTGGATCCCTCCTTCGAGGCTCGGCGATCTCCGATCGCCCGCGATCTATGATCGCCCGCACCTCAGGATGAGGTCGAGGGTAGGATAGAGAATCCCCTCGCGACCGGGCGCCGCTGCGTTTCGTCCCGGGGCCGCGCCGCATCCGGAACGACCCCGTAGACGCCGTGCCGGTGGGAGCACCGCCCCGACCCCCGATCATGCCACGTCGCCCCGCGCCGTCGAGACGCCCGGGCGGCGCACCCCCGATGCGTCCGGCGGCCCTGGACAAGCCCCTCCCCGCCCGCCACTCTCCCGCGAAACAAGATTTCGCAGGGTGGAAACGACATGATCAGTGCGGATCTGCACGGGCGCCGCGTGCTCGTCACCGGCGGCGCCTCGGGGATCGGGCTCGCCGCCGTCACGCTCTTCGCGCGCTGCGGCGCCGAGGTGATGCTCAACCACCTCGCCGAGGATGCACGCGGGCCGGACGCCGCGGCGCGGCTCGCCGCCGAGGGGCTGAAGGTCCGGGCGATCCCCGGCACCGTCTCGGTGCCGGGCGAGGCCGAGGCCATGGTGGCGCGCGGGATCGACGCGCTCGGCGGCCTCGACATCCTCATCAACAACGCCGGCACTCCGGCCTCCGCGACGCCGATCGCGTTCACCGACCTCGACGCGATGACCGAGGACTTCTGGCAGACCATCCTGGCGACGAACCTGATCGGCCCCTACCGCTGCGCCCACGCGGCGGCGCCGGCCCTGCGCCAGGCCAAGGGCGCCATCGTCAACACCGCCTCGGTGGCCGGCCTCGGCCGGCGCGGCTCCAGCATCGCCTACTCGGCGAGCAAGGCCGGGCTCGTGAACCTCACCCGCAGCCTCGCCCGGGCGCTCGCCCCGGAGGTCCGGGTCAACGCCGTGGCGCCGGGCCTCGTCGAGACGCCCTGGACGCAGGGCTGGCCCGAGGAACGCAAGGCCGACACCCTGTCGCGCACCCTTCTCGCCCGGCTCGCCAAGCCCGAGGACATCGCCGAGGCGATGCTGTTCCTCGCCGCCGGTGCCGCCTACATCACCGGCGAGACCCTGGTGGTCGACGGCGGCATGCTCTGAGGGGGATCGCCATGTCGTCGCGCAAGACCGTCATCACCTGCGCCCTCACCGGCTCGTTCGACACCGCCTCGAAGAATCCGGCGGTGCCGGTGAGCCCACAGGCCATCGCGCAATCCGCCCTGGAGGCCGCCGCGGCCGGCGCCGCGATCGTCCACATCCACGTCCGCGATCCCGCCACCGGCAAGCCCAGCATGGAGCTCGCCCTCTACCGGGAGGTGGTGGAGCGGATCCGCGAGAAGAACGCCGACGTCGTCCTCAACCTGACCACCGGGGCCGGCGGTCGCTACGTCGCGGGCGATCCCGACCCGGCGGTGGCGGGGCCCGGCACGACGCTCGCCTCGCCCGAGGCGCGCACCCGCCACGTCACGACGTTGCGCCCCGAGATCTGCACCCTCGACGTGGCGACGATGAATTTTGGCGAGCACGCCTTCATGAACACGCCCGCGCACCTGCGGGCGATGGCGGCGATGATCCGAGACGCCGGAGCGAAACCCGAGATCGAGGTGTTCGACCTCGGCCAGATCGAGCTCGCCCGCCACCTCCTGGCGGAGGGGCACCTCGATTCGCCGCCCCTGTTCCAGATCTGCCTCGGCATCCCGTGGGGCGCCCCGGCGACGCCCGAGACGCTGCTGCAGATGCGCGACCGCCTGCCCAAGGACGCGCTGTGGTCGGCCTTCGGCATCTCGCGGGCCGAATTCCCGATGGTGGCGCTCGCCGCCACCGCGGGCGGCCACGTCCGGGTCGGGCTCGAGGACAACCTGTATCTGGCGCGCGGAACCCTCGCCCCGAGCAACGCGGCCCTGGTCGAGAAGGCGGTGAGCCTGCTCGCCCATCTCGACTGTGCCCCGGCGACTCCCGCCGAGGCGCGGGCGATCTTCGGCCTGCCCGGCTGATTCGCCCCGGAGCGGCGTGGCCCGGGCGCCACGCCGCCGGACTTTTCTCCTGTCCCGCTCCGCCTCGCCCTACATTCCGCCCGATGGTTCCGACCGCGTCGTCGAGACGAGGGCCGGGACTTGCGGGCGTGTTGCAGTTCCGCCGTAAAGCTTTCGCAGAGGGCGGGGTCGTAGCGTCGCCCGACGGGCAGGCGGAACAAGCCGGAATGGGAGCCGCGGGCGGCCCGACGTCCCGAGGCCGGCGACGCGGCTCCGATGGAGAAGTCGAGATGATCGGTAACGGTTACGGGAGGGCCCTGGTCGCCGCGAGCCTCGCGGTGCTGGCCGGCGGGGCGCAGGCCGCGCAATGCGGCAACACCTCGGCCGGGTTCGAGGCCTGGAAGCGCGAATTCGCCGACGAGGCCCGCGGGCGGGCGAGCCCCGCCGCGATCTCGGCGCTGATGGGGACGTCGTACTCCTCCGCCACCATCTCGGCGGATCGCGGCCAGAAGAGCTTCAAGCTCTCCCTCGACCAGTTCATGGCCAAGCGCGGCGCCGCCGCGATCGTCTCCCGCGGCCGGGCGATGAAGCGCTCGCAAGGAGCCCTGTTCGATTCGATCGAGCAGCGCTACGGCGTGCCGCCGGGCCCGCTCCTGGCGATCTGGGGCATGGAGACCGGCTTCGGTGCCGTGAAGGGCAACGTCAACACCCTCTCGGCGGTGGCGACGTTGGCCTACGATTGCCGCCGCTCGGCCTTCTTCACCGACCAGCTCTACGCCGCCCTGACCCTGGTCGACCGCGGCGTGCTGACCCCCGGCACCCGCGGCGCGGCCCACGGCGAGGTCGGCCACACCCAGTTCCTGCCGAAGAACGTACTGAACTACGGCACCGGCGGCAGCCTCGACAACGCCTCGGTGGCGCTGAACTCGACCGCGAACTTCCTCAAGGCCCATGGCTGGCGCGCCGGGGCCGGCTACCAGCCCGGCGAGCCGAACTTCGCGGCGATCCAGGGCTGGAACGCCGCCTCGGTCTACCAGCGCGCCATCGCGATCATCGGTGCCAGGATCGACGGCGAGTGAGCTGGACAGAATAAAAAGACCCTCGGGAGCAGGGCTCCCGAGAGTCTCCGGATACGGATCTGCCCGGCAAGCGACGATAGTGCGCGCGCCACCGCCATCCTATTCTCGACCTCATCCCGAGGTGTCGGTCGATCGGCGATCGACCGACCTCGAAGGAGGGCTCCGGTGACCGCGGTGGTTCCTGGATCCCTCCTTTGAGGCCATCCGATCTTCGATCGGCCGGTACCTCGGGATGAGGTCGCGATCGGGATGGATTGTCCGACACGCTCTCTCAAGGCTCTCAGCCTCGCGACGCCCGGTCCGACGGGCCGCCGCGCCCGATCCGGGGCAGGTCGCTCGCGCCGGCCCCCGGCACCACGACGAGGCGACGGACCTCGCCGCGCAGGAAGGCCTGCAGGAATCGGTCGTAGTTGCGGAACGAGACGCAGCCGTTCGAGGCGCCGCTCGGGCCGAGCATGTAGGTGTGGGCGAGGAGCCCGACGCGGCCGTGGATCGCGCCGCTGCCGCCGACCGGGTTGAGCCGGATCGCCCGCACGCCGTGAAACAGCGCCTCGCGCTCGGTGAGGTCGTAGGTGCCCGGCGGCGTGGCGCCGCGCATCTTCAGGTGGACGTTGCGGGGGTCGTCCATGTGCGGCCCGAGGCCGGAATGCGCCTCCAGCGACTCGCCGCTCGGCAGCGTCACGACGCGGGCGCTGATGTCGTACACGGCGATGCCCGGGCTGACGCTCAGGCGGGGCCGCGGCGTGCTCGCCTCGAGCCCGCCGGGGGCGGCATAGGCGAGGGTCTGGGTCAGGGCCGAGCCCCCTCCCCCGAAGATCCGGTCGAAAAGCGACGGCTCCTCCGGCAGGGCGGCCTTGAACACGCTCTCGGTCGAGGCCATGGCCCGGACCGGGCGGCGCGGCGCGCGGGTCGCCAGCACGGCCGGCGTCGGGCGCAGCTCGGGCGGGCGCGGCACGGGAAGGGGCGCGACCGCCAGCGGACCGGGCGCCGCGCCGAGGGATTCGGCCAGGGCGAGCGGACCGGGCGCGGGTGCCGCCGGCACGACGGCCGCGCGCAGAGCCGCGACGGTCGGTGCCGTCTCGGCGAGGCGCGCCGTCTCGGGGGCCGGCGGCGTCAGGGCGGCGACGGTCCGGCTCGCCTCCGGAAGGACCTCGCGGGTGAAGCCCGCCGCGTCGCGCCCCAGGGTCGGCAACGGCGCCAGCATCCAGCCGAGTTCGGCCTGTGCCACGACCGACCGGGGCAGCGGGGCCTGGGCGACCGGAGACGCGGGAACCGCCGTCTCCGCCACCGTCAGCCGGGCCTCCTCGCGCGGCGCCAGCCCCGCGGCCGCACCGATCCCGGCGAGCGCGGCGGCGATACCGATGAGCCGCCGGTTGCGGCGGCGACGGCGGAGGGAGCCCGGGGCGAGGCGACCGGACGAATACGCGACGAGGTCCATGCGGCCTGTACTCGATGGCTTGTCCCGCACGGACCCGCCCGGCCGGCCGCCGGCGCACGGGTGCGCGGCGGGCCGGAGAGTTCGGCCGTTTAGGAAAGGATCAACCTTAAGCCCCCGTATTGAGCGGCCTCTTGGTTAATCCCGGCTAAATGACATCGAGAGAATCCGTAGAATTCATGGCGTCCTGATGGCGCCGGGCACGGGCGCTCCGCCGCGTCCCGAAATGCGACAGGGCGCGGTCCCTGCGGGAGACCGCGCCCTGTCGTCGTCCCGTGCGCCGCCCGCAGGGGCGCCGCCCTCACTCCACGGTGACGGACTTCGCCAGGTTGCGCGGCTGGTCGACGTCTTTCCCGAGGACCACGGCGGTGTGGTAGGCGAGGAGCTGCACCGGCACCGCGTAGACGATCGGCGCCACCACCGGGTCGAGGTCGGGCATCATCAGGGTGGCCAGCGTGTCGAGGCCGGCCGCGTCGGCGCCGCGCGCGTCGCCGATCAGCACGATCTTCCCGCCGCGGGCCGCGACCTCCTGCATGTTCGAGACGGTCTTCTCGAACGTGGCGTCGTGGGGCGCGATCACGATCACCGGCACCGCGTCGTCGATGAGCGCGATCGGGCCGTGCTTCAGCTCGCCGGCGGCGTAGCCCTCGGCGTGGATGTAGGAGATCTCCTTGAGCTTCAGCGCGCCCTCGAGCGCCATCGGGTAGGCGGTGCCGCGGCCGAGATAGAGCACGTCGCGGGCCTTCGCGATTTCGCGGGCCAGGACCTCGATCTCCTCCTCGCGCTTCAGCGCCTCGGCCATCAGGCCCGGCACCTTCATCAGCGCGTCGACGAGGCGCTTCTCTTCCGCCTCGTCGAGGGTACCCCGCGCCCGGCCCGCCGCGAGCGCCAGGCAGAGCAGCACCGTGAGCTGGCACGAGAACGCCTTGGTGGAGGCCACCCCGATCTCGGGCCCGGCGAGCGTCGGCACCACCGCGGAGGCCTCGCGGGCGATGGTCGAGGTCGGCACGTTGACGACCGCGAGCGTGTGCTGGCCCTGCGCCTTGGCGTAGCGCAGCGAGGCCAGGGTGTCGGCGGTCTCGCCCGATTGCGAGATGACGATGGTCAGACCGCCCTGCTCCAGCGGCGGCTCGCGATAGCGGGTCTCGGAGGCGACGTCGATCTCGACCGGCAGGCGGGCGAGCTTCTCGAACCAGTACTTGGCGACGAGGCCGGCGTAATAGGCGGTGCCGCAGGCGGTGATCGAGATCCGGCTGAGCTTCGCGAAGTCGAAGGGCAGCGCCTCCGGCAGGGCGACCCGGCCGGCGGCGAGGTCGACGTAATGGGCGAAGGTGCGGCCCACCACCTCCGGCTGGTCGTAGATCTCCTTCGCCATGAAGTGGCGGTAGTTGCCCTTGTCGACCAAGAAGGCCTGCGTGGCGATCTTCTGGCGCGGCCGGGCGACGACGTTGCCGGCGAGGTCGCGGATCTCGGCGCCGTCGCGGGTCAGGATCGTCCAGTCGCCCTCGTCGAGATAGGTGATCTCGTCGGTGAAGGGGGCGAGCGCCAGCGCGTCGGAGCCGAGATAGGTCTCGCCGTCGCCGAAGCCGACCGCGAGCGGCGCGCCGTGGCGGGCGCCGATCAAAAAGTCCTCCTCGCCGGCGAACAGGAAGGCGAGCGCGAAGGCGCCGCGCAAGCGCGGCAGGGCCGCCTCGACGGCGGCGACGGGGCCGAGGCCGCCGCGCATCAGGTGGCTGACGAGCTGGGCCACCACCTCGGTGTCGGTCTCAGTCTCGAAGACGCAGCCCTCGGCCTGGAGCTCGCCTTTCAATTCGCGAAAATTCTCGATGATGCCGTTATGAACCACCGCCAGGCGCTCGGTGGCGTGCGGGTGGGCGTTGGTCTCGTTGGGCCGGCCGTGGGTGGCCCAGCGGGTGTGGCCGATGCCGATGGCGCCCGAGAGCGGGCTCTGCAGCAGCTTCAGCTGGAGGTTCGACAGCTTGCCCTCGGCGCGCCGGCGCTCGAGCTTACCGGATTCCAGGGTGGCGATGCCGGCCGAGTCGTAGCCGCGGTACTCGAGCCGGCGCAGCGCGTCGACCACCTGTCCCGCCACGGCATTCCGGCCGACGATTCCAACGATCCCGCACATGCTCACCGCCTCAGATGTCGTTCGGCCGCGCGTCCCGGACCGGGACGCACGAGGCCATATGGGGGGCGGTGGAGCAGATTTCCTGCCGGACCGCACCCGCCACGCTCTGGGGCCGTTCTACCGGACCGGCCGGTCCCGAGGCGAGTCAACTTCCGTAACGGATTGTGACGGCCAAGGTTCGCGGCCCGGCTGCATCGTGCGGCGGCCGGGCGGAGCCTCCGCCCGGCCGAGCCCGTCAGGGCATCATCACGGCGTCGATGACGTGGATCACGCCGTTCGACTGCATCACGTTGCCGATCGTCACCCGGGCGGTGTTGCCCTTGTCGTCGGCGACGAAGAGCCGCTTGCCCTTCTGCATCACCGTCAGATTGTCGCCCTCGACGGTCTTCAGCTCGGCCTGGCCGCCACCCTTCTTGACGAGGGCCGTCAGGTCCTGGGCGGTGTAGGTACCGGGCACGACGTGATAGGTCAGGATCTTGGTCAGCGTCGCCTTGTTCTGCGGCTGGACCAGGGACTCGACCGTGCCGGCCGGCAGCTTGGCGAAGGCGGCGTTGGTCGGGGCGAAGACCGTGAACGGGCCGGGGCCGGCGAGCGTGTCGACGAGGCCGGCGGCCTTCACGGCGGCGACGAGCGTGGTGTGGTCCTTCGAGTTGACCGCGTTCTCGACGATCGACTTCGAGGCGTACATCGGCGCGCCGCCGACCATCGGGTTCTTCGCCTGGGCGGCCCCGGCGGTCGCCGCGAGGGCGAGGGCGAGAACCAGGGTGCGGGCGTGGGTCCGGATCGTCATGGGGTTCGTTCCGTCTCTCGTGTCAGCCCCGCTCTCGTCGGGGTCGAGGGCCGGTACGGAGGGCCGGACGGGAAAGTTTCGGGCGCCTCGCGATTTTTTCGTGCGTCCGCGATTTTTCTAACGCGCCTCCTCGCGCACCAGGCGGCCGCTATAGACCGCCGGGCCGGTCGGAGAGCCCGACGGCGAGCCGCCCGGCGGCTCCAGAGTGACCGCGAGGCTGGCTCCGTCGAGGAGCGCACGGTCGCCGGCCGGCAGCGGCAGCGGCAGCCGGGTGCCGGCCGCCTTGTGGACGAGGCCGAGCGAACGCGGGGCGCCCGAGGCCGGCACCACCCAGAGTTCGAGGCTGCGGTCGCGGGGCGCCTCGGCGGCGAGCGACCGGACCTGAACCGTGCCGGCCCGCGGATCGACCCGCACCACCAGCGCCGGCAGCTCCCCGCCCCGGTTCACCACCGCGAGGTACTGCGTCGTCTCGGGAGCCGGCGCGAAGCGCTCGACGGCGATGAACAGGGCGAGGCCGGCGGCCAGCGCCCCCGCCGCCAGGGCGGCGCGGCGCCAGCGCCGGAGCGCCGGTCGCAGATCGACGATCTGGACGGTGGGGCGCGGCGCCTGGCCGGGCAGTTGCGCGGCGATCCCGTCCCAGGCGCCGGGCGGCGGGGCGGCCTCCGGCACGGCCGCGGCCAGCGGGGCGAGGCGCGCCTCCCAGGCGCGCTCGGCCGCCTGGAGGGACGGAGAGCCGGCGCGCTCCCGCCGGTAGGCCTCGTGCTCTACCCGGCCCAGGGTGCCCAGCACGTACTCGGCGGCCCGCAGGTCGGCCTCGTCGGAAGGGGTGGTGTCGGGCGTGCTCATGCGACGGCGTCCAGGCAGCCCCGCAGCGAGGCGAGCCCGCGATGCAGCCACGTCTTCACGGTGTTGACCGGCCGGTCGTAGCGGGCGGCCAGTTCCTCGCGCGACAGGCCCTCGCAATAGGCCAGCACGATGCAGTCGCGCTGCGCCGGCTCGAGCCGGCCGAGGCAGGCGAGGAGCGCGTCGCGGTCCAGGAACTCGGCCTCGCTGTCGCGCGGATCGGCGATGCGGGCGAGCCAGTCCTCCTCGTCGTCCTCGCCCGCAGGCATCGTCACCTCGCCCCTCCGGCGTACCAGATCGATGGCGCGGTGGCGCGCGATCGCGGCGAGCCAGGCCATCGGCCGTCCCGCCTCCGGGGCGTAGCCCGCCGCGCCCTGCCAGACCCGCAGGTAGGCGTCCTGCAGCACGTCCTCGGCCGCGCCCCGATCCCGGACGATACGCAGGATCAGCCCGAAAAGTTTCGGGGCGGTCCGGTCGTAGAGCGCCCGCAGGGCGTCCTGCCGCCCGGTCGCGACCAGGGCGATCAGGTCCGCCAGGACCGCCGCCTCGTCGTCGGGCCGATCTCGGGTGAGGCGATCCTCGACGCGCACCATCGTTCCTGTCCCGGGGGCGCTCCGCGCCGCCCCTTCCGGAATGCTGCCATAGATCAATCGCGCCCGGCGGACCACCGGCACGATGGCGATCGCGAGCACGCGGATCGCGGGCTACCGCTTCGTCGGCTTCGCCCAGCCGGTCTTCACCACCTGGCGGCCGCGGCCGATCGCGAGGGTCCCGGGGGGCACGTCGTCGGTGATGACCGAGCCGGAGCCGACGAAGGCGCCGTCTCCGACGGTCACCGGGGCGACGAGCGCCGAGTTCGAACCGACGAAGGCACCCGCTCCCACCACCGTGCGGTGCTTGTTCACGCCGTCGTAGTTGCAGGTGATGGTGCCGGCCCCGAGATTGGCCCCCGCCCCGATCTCGGCATCGCCCACGTAGGACAGGTGGTTGACCTTGGCGCCGGCCCGGATCGCCGCGTTCTTCACCTCGACGAAGTTGCCGATGCGGGCGCCCTGCTCCAGCACCGCGCCGGGCCGCAGGCGGGCATAGGGGCCGATCTGGACGCCCTCGGCGAGCGTCGCCTTCTCGAGATGCGAGAAGGCATGGATGGTGCAACCATCGCCGACGACCACGCCGGGGCCGAACACGACGTGGGGCTCGACCACCACGTCGCGGCCGAGCGCCGTGTCGTGGCTGAAGAACACGGTCTCGGGGGCGATCAGGGTGGCGCCCGACAGCATGGCGTTCCGGCGCAGGCGCGCCTGCACGGTCGCCTCGGCGACGCTGAGCTGCACCCGGTCGTTGATGCCCTGCGCCTCGGCCTCGTCCACCGGCACCACCGCGACCCGGTGCCCATCGGCCACCGCCAGCGCCACCGCGTCGGGCAGGTAGTACTCGCCGGCCGCGTTGGCGTTGCCGATCCGCTCCAGGAGCCCGAGGGCCAGCGGGCCCGAGAGGGCCATCAGCCCGGCATTGCTCAGGGTGACGCGGCGCTCGGCCGCGCTCGCGTCCTTCTCCTCGCGGATCGCCGTCACCCGGCCGTCCTCGACCAGCACCCGGCCGTAGCCGGTGGGGTCGCGGGCCTCGAAGGCCAAGACCGCGACCGCCGCCCCTTCGGCCAGCGGCGCGCGCAGGCGGGCATAGGTCTCGGCGGTCACGAGCGGCGTGTCACCGAAGGCCACGACCACGTCGTCGGCGCCGGAGGCCAGGGCGGCGCGGGCCGCCAGCACCGCATGGGCGGTGCCGAGGCGCTCGGCCTGCGGGAAGGTCTCGGCGCCGGGGAAACCCGCGACCACCTCGGCGACGTCGTCGCGGCCGGGCTCGACCACCACGGCGAGGCGCCCCGCCCCGGCCTTCGCCACGGCGGCGAGCACGTGGGCGAGCATCGAGCGACCGGCGATCGGGTGGAGCACCTTCGGCAGGTCGGAGCGCATCCGCGTGCCCTTGCCGGCGGCGAGGACGACGGCGAGGAGCGAGCGGGCCCCTGCGGGCTTCGGGGTGCGGGCCCCTGCGGGCTTCGGGGTGGAGGTCATCGGCGGCCCGTGGCGTGTGGGGGAACTCTGCCGCCCGTCTAGAGCAGCGCCCGATCGCTCCGCAACCGGACCCCGCTCCAGGTCTTCGCCGTCGGCGCACTTTCCATCGACGAACCGGGCCCCTTTCGCCGGACGACGCTCCAGCCGATCGACCCGCCGGGACATGCGCCGGCCCGCCTCTCCCCAACGGCACCGGACGGTCGATTCTTAACCTCCGGTTCACGCCGGATCGTGGTAAACGGCCGGCGCCCCTTCGACCCGGTACGGTATCCCTGGCCTTGACGACCGAGCTTCCGCCCGCCCCGCCCCCCTGCCCCGACCTCGACCGACGCGCGATGCTGGCGCTCGCCGGGAGCGGGCTGACGCTCGCCGCGATCGGTGCCGCCCATGCGCAGCCGACGGAGCCGGCCCCCCTGTCGGACGGGCAGCGCTTCGATCCCGGCCAGGTGGTCGAGCTCGCCCGGGCGCTGGCGAAGAAGCCCTACGCCGCCCCGGCGGCGGACCTGCCGGACGCCTTCAAGAACCTCACCTACGAGCAATATATCGGCGTGCGGGCGCAACCCACCGCCCTGCTCTGGGCCGGCGAGGGCCGGGGCTTCGTGGTCGAGCCGCTGCACCGCGGCTTCGTGTTCACCACGCCGGTGGCGCTGCACGCCGTCGAGGACGGGGTGGTGCGCCGGGTCGGTTACGACCGCAATCGCTTCAGCTTCGGCAAGGTGGCGCCTCCCGAGGAGGGCCGCGACATCGGCTTCTCGGGCTTCCGGCTCTACGCGAGCTTCAACGGCGCGGCCCCCACCGACTGTGCGATCTTCCAGGGCGCCTCGTTCTTCCGGGCGCTCGCCGCCGGCCAGAGCTACGGCGTCACCGCGCGCGCCCTCACGCTGAAGCCCGCGGAGGCCAAGGGCGAGGAGTTTCCGCTGTTTCGCGCCTTCTGGCTCGAGCGGCCGGGGCCGGGCACCGGCCAGATCGTGATCCACGCGCTCGTCGATTCCGAATCCGCCACCGCGGCGATGCGCATGACCCTGCGCCCGGGCGACGCCACCATCGTCGACGTCGAGGCGACGTTGTGCCCGCGCACGCCGCTCGAACACGTCGGCATCGCCGGGATGACCGGCGCCTACCTGTTCGGGCCGACCGACCGCCGCGGCGTCGACGACGCCCGCTCGGCCGCCCACGAGGTCGATGGACTACAGATCCGCAACGGCTGGGGCGAGGCGATCTGGCGCCCGGTACAGAACCCCGAGACGCTGCAGATCTCCGCCTTCATGGACCAGGACCCGAAGGGTTTCGGCCTGGTCCAGCGCGCCCGCGCCTACGGCGACTACCAGGACGACGTGCAGCGCTGGGAGAAGCGCCCGAGCCTGTGGATCGAGCCGCTCGGCAGCTGGGGGCCGGGGGTCCCGCAGCATGGCTGGGGGGCCGGCGCGGTCCAGCTCATCGAGATCCCGAGCGAGTCCGAGGTCAACGAGAACATCCTGGCCTACTGGCGCCCGAAGGAGCCGGTCGCCAAGGAGACCGCCTTCAGCTACCGCCAGTTCTGGTGCTGGAGCGTGCCGGGCGCACCGCCGCTCGCCGCCTGCTCGGGCACCCGGGTCGGCAAGGGTGCGGGCGGCAAGCGCCGGCTCTTCCTCGTCGACTTCACCGGCGAGGCGCCGTTCGCCGAGGGGATGGACCCCAACGCGCTGCAGCTCGCGCTCGGCACCGCCCCCGGCACCCTGGCGCGCCAGCGGCTCTACGCCTACCCGGAACGCAAAACCCTTCGGGTGGTCTTCGAGCTCGATCCCGGCAACGACACGTCCTGCGAGCTGCGCCTGGTCGTCAAGGCCGGCGACAAACCCGTGACTGAGACATGGCTGTACCGGTGGACCCCGTGACCCTCGACCTCGACGCGCCGTCGCGCGCCATGCCGAATCCCGCCCCGGTCGCCCCCGCGGTCCCGCCGGAATCGCCCCTCGCCATGCCGGTGCAGGACCTGACCCGGTGGTCGGAGGCGGACGCCCACCCGGTGCCCGGCCGCCGGTCGCCCTGGGGCGCCCGCGCCTTCGTGTTCGGCGGCGGCGCCCTGCTCACCGCCTACGGCGCGGTGCAGATGTACGAGGTCGTGTCGGTCGCCGGCTCGACGACCTGGCTGCAGTGGCTGCTGCTCGCGCTGTTCGCGCTCAACTTCTCGTGGATCGCGCTCGCCTTCACCTCGGGCCTGCTCGGCTTCCTGGCGCTCCTGCGCCGGCGCCGGCCGGAGGTCCAGGCAGGCCCGCTGACCACCCGCACCGCCGTGGTGATGCCGGTCTACAACGAGGCCACCGCCCGCACCTTCGCGGCGGTGGAGGCGATCCGCGACTCGATCGAGGCGACCGGCGAGGGCGCGGCCTTCGACTACTGGATCCTGTCGGATTCGACCCAGGCCGACGCCTGGATCGCCGAGGAGCGGGCCTACCTCGCGTTGCGCGCCCGCCTCGGCGAGGGCACGCGCCTCTACTACCGCCACCGCCAGAAGAACCACCACCGCAAGGCCGGCAACATCGCCGACTTCGTGACCCGCTGGGGCGGGCACTACGACCACATGCTGGTCCTCGACGCCGACAGCCTGATGAGCGGCGACTGCGTGCTGACGCTCGCCCGCGCCATGGAGGCGGATCCGGATTCCGGCATCATCCAGTCGCTGCCGCTCATCATCAACCGCAACACCCTGTTCGCCCGGGTGCAGCAATTCGCGGCGCGCATCTACGGGCCCGTCATCGCCACCGGCCTGGCGCTCTGGTCGGGCCGCGACGGCAACTACTGGGGCCACAACGCGATCATCCGCACGCGGGCCTTCGCCGACCATTGCGGCCTGCCCGACCTCTCCGGCAAGCCGCCCTTCGGCGGCCACGTGCTGAGCCACGACTTCGTCGAGGCGGCCCTGATCCGGCGCGCCGGCTGGAGCGTCTACATGCTCCCCGAGCTCCAGGGCTCCTACGAGGAGAGCCCGCCCTCGCTGATCGACGTCGCGATCCGCGACCGGCGCTGGGCGCAAGGGAACCTGCAGCACAGCCGGATCATCGGCACCGCGGGCCTCAAGCTCGCGTCGCGCCAGCACTTCGCCACCGGCATCGCCGGCTACCTCGCCTCGCCGCTCTGGGCGGCGCAGCTCGTGGTCGGCATCGCGCTCGCCCTCCAGACCGCCTACATCCGCCCCGAATACTTCTCGACCGAGTTCCGCCTCTACCCGGTCTGGCCGCGCTTCGACCCCGTCCGCGCGCTCCAGCTCTTCGGGATCACCATGGCGATCCTGCTCGCGCCGAAGCTGTTCGGGCTGATCCTCGGCCTCCTCGACCGCGAGGTGCGCCGCGCGAGCGGCGGGGGGGTGCGCCTCGTGCTCTCGGCGCTGATCGAGACCCTGCTGTCGGCGCTGATCGCCCCGATCGCGATGCTGGTCCAGTCCGGCTCGGTGATCCAGATCCTGCTCCGGCGCGATGCCGGCTGGAACCCGCAGCGGCGCGACGACGGCTCGATCCCGCTCGCCGACATCGTGCGCCGGCACCGCTGGCACACCATCCTGGGGCTGGTCGCCGGCATCTCGGCTTTCGCCATCGCCACCTCGCTGTTCCTCTGGATGTCGCCGACGATCCTCGGCCTCGTTCTGGCGATCCCGATCTCCTGGGCGAGCGGGCAGCTCTTCCTCGGCCTGGCGCTCAAGCGCGCCGGCCTGCTGATGACGCCCGAGGAGCGCGAGCCCCCGGCGATCGCGACCGCCGCCAAGGCGATCGAGGCGCGCAACGCGGCGCTCGGCTACGACGACGCCGACGGCCTGCGGGCGCTCCATGCCGATCCGGACCTCCAGGCCGGCCACCTCGTCTTCCTGCCCCCGGCCGAGCGCCGGTCCCGCGGCGCACCGCAAGCGGACCACGTCATGGCCCAGGCCAAGGTGGTGGAGGCCGAGACGATCGACGAGGCGGCCGACTGGCTGAACGCCAAGGAGAAGATGGTGCTGCTGCACGACCGGGCGCTGCTCGACCGGCTGGCGCGGCTAGGCGGATGATCTTATCGCCACCCCGTCCGAGTCGGGACGGGGTGGCGCGGGGCGCGCTCAGAACCGGCACCGCATCAGCACGGCCGGGAACCGGACCGTGTCGCCCATCGGGATCTCCCGCCGCTCCAGCGCGTGGAAGCCGAGGGCGCGGTAGAACGGTTCGGCGTTGATGCTGGAATAGCACTCGAAGACGCAAAAGCCGCGGCCTCCGGCCTGGCTTCGGCACGCGGCGAATAGGCTGCGCCCGACGCCGCGCCCGGTCCGGGCCGGGTGCACGGCGAAGTGGCGGATATGGCCGAGGCCGGGCTCGACCTCGCCGGTCCCGGGCCGCTCCGGCGTCCAGCCTCCGACCCCGACGACCTCGCTCGAGACTTCCGCCAGATGGACACTGCCGGAGGCGAGCAGGGCCGGATTGGCGTAAACCATCAGCGGCAGCGCCCGGGCCAGCATCGCGGCATCGTAGGAGGCGTTCATCAGGACCGGGTCGCTCGCCGTCAGAACCGCCGTCACGGCATCGGATGACTGGGCGAGACAAACGGCCACCTTCTGCGACATCGGGATCGTCCTCGTCGGGGGTGACGGTTCATGCGGCCGCCTTCTCCCACTCCATCACCAGGAACCACGGCACGCGGGCGTAGCGCGCGACCTTCGCCGGGTCGCCGCCCTGCGGCATCGGCTCGCCGAAGTGCCGCAGGACCAGTCCCTGTCCGAGCAGAAGGCCCATGTACAGCGAGAGCGGCCGGTGCCAGTTGCGGACGCGGATGCCGTGCCACTCCGCCCATTCCGCCCGCTCCTCCGTGTAGCGGTCGATCCGGAAGCGCCGGTGCCCGTCGGGATCCTCGGCCCAACCGCCGGCGGTGGCGAAGCCGTTCAGGTTGGCGATCAGGAGCGTGCCGCCGGGGGCGAGCACCCGGGCCATCTCGGGAATCGCCGCACGGACATCCGGGATGTCGATCAGCGTCAGGTAGCTCACCACGAGGTCGAAGGCTCCGTCGGCGAAGGGCAAGGCCTCGGCGCGGCCCGGGACGTAGGTACCGGTGGGATCGCGGTCCCGCGCGCGGCGCAGCAGAGCGTCGGTCGGATCGATCCCGACGGTCGCGACCCCGAGGTCCTGCATCCGGCGGCAGAAGCGGCCCTCGCCGCAGCCGACGTCGAGGGCCCGGCGAAAGCCCCTCCCCGACAGCCGGGCGAGCATCGGCGCGTCGAGCACGCTGGCGCGGCCGAAATCGCCGGTCTCGCCCATATCGGCGATCCAGGCGGCGGCGGACTCGTCCCAGCCGTTGCTCATCGCGGGCCTTGCTGATTCCGTCGGGGAGAATCCCCCATGGCAGATTCCCCGAGGGCAGAGTTTCGCACGAGCGAACCGGGCCTGCCACCTCCCGGGTGACGCCCCGCCTCCGGTCGATTATCGATAATTCATGACGACAGCCAAAGACGAACCGATTGCCGTGCGCATCAGCCGGGCCCTGGCCGAGCGTATCATTGCGGGAACGCTGGCGGCGGGATCGCGCCTGCGCCAGGACGCGATCGCGGACGAGTTCGGCGCCAGTCACGTCCCGGTGCGGGAGGCCTTCCGCCGCCTCGAAGCCCAGGGGCTGGTGGTGAGCGAGCCGCGCCGCGGCGTTCGCGTTGCCGGCTTCAGCCCCGACGAGGTGCGCGAGGTCGCCGAGATGCGCGCCGCCCTCGAGGTGCTGGCCCTGCGCCATGCCGCCCCGCACCTCACCGCGGCGATCCTCGACCGGGCCGAGGCGGCGACCAGGGCCGGCGACCGTGCCGGCGGCGACGTGCAGGCCTGGGAGGAGGCGAACCGCAGCTTCCACCGCCTGATCCTCGCTCCCTGCGGCATGCCACGCTTGCTCAAGACCATCGACGACCTCCAGGCGGCGAGCGCCCGCTTCCTGTTCGCCGGCTGGCGCGCCGAGTGGGAGGCGCCGACCGACCGCGACCACAGGGCGATCCTGGTCGCCCTGCGGGCCGGCGACCTCGATGCCGCGGCGGCGGTCCTCGCCCGTCACGTCCAGTGGGTCGGGCACCGTCCCGGCCCCACAGCCGCCCGCCAAGCCGGCTGATCGAAAATTATCTATTATCTATCGTCATTATTGCATTTGATGCGCCACTGTGGATCTCTGCCGTCGTCGAGTCGATTTAATTATCTATAAAAAGGAGATCCCGATGACCGCCCTCGTCGTCGGCGCCGCGCCCCTGCGCGCCGCCCGCAGCCTCGCCGTCGTCGTCGCCGGCGTGCTGCTCGTCACGCTCGCCGCCAAGGTGCAGATCCCGTTCTGGCCGGTGCCGATGACGCTGCACACCCTCGCCATCATGGCGCTGGCCGTGGGCCTCGGACCACGCTTTGCCGTCGCGACGATGCTCGGCTACCTCGCGGCGGGCGCCGCCGGCCTGCCGGTCTTCTCCGGCACGCCGGAGCGCGGCATCGGGCTCGCCTACATGGCGGGACCGACCGGCGGCTACCTCGCGGGCTACCTTCTCGCCGCCGGGCTGACCGGGGCCCTCGCCGCCGGCCGCGGCCTCCTCGGCCGGGTCGCCGCGATGCTGGCTGGCCTCGCAGTGATTTACGCCCTCGGCCTCGCCTGGCTGGCGCTGTTCGTGCCGGCCGACCGGGTCGTCGCCCTCGGCCTCCTGCCCTTCCTCCTCGGGGATCTCGTCAAGATCGGCCTCGTCGCCGCCGGGTCCTCGGTCCTGCCGGGCCTGCGCCGGGTCCTCGCCCGATGAGCGCGGCGATCGGCAGTCCCGAGGACGGAGCGATCCGGCACGACTGGCGCACCGACGAGATCGTGGCGCTGCACGACCTGCCGCTCCTGGAGCTGGTCGGTCGCGCCAACGCGGTCCACCGCCGCCACAACGATCCGAACCGGATCCAGCGGGCGAGCCTCTTGTCGGTGAAGACCGGCGGCTGCCCGGAGGATTGCGCCTATTGCCCGCAATCGGCGCATCACCGCGAGGTCGACCTGACCCGCGACCGGCTGATGGACCCGGCCGTCGTGCTGGCCGAAGCCGCCCGCGCCAAGGCGGCGGGGGCCGACCGGTTCTGCATGGGGGCGGCCTGGCGCCAGGTGCGCGACGGCGCCGAGTTCGACGCGGTGGTGGCGATGGTCGAGGGGGTGCGGGCGCTCGGGATGGAGGCCTGCGTCACCCTCGGCATGCTCAAGGCCCACCAGGCCGCGCGACTGGCCGAGGCCGGACTCACCGCCTACAACCACAACCTCGATACCGGCCCGGATTACTACGACCGGATCGTCACCACCCGGACCTACCAGGACCGGCTCGATACGCTCGCGACGGTGCGGGAGGCCGGCATCGGCCTGTGCTGCGGCGGCATCGTCGGCATGGGCGAGGCGGTGGCGGACCGGGCCGGATTGCTGCGGGTGCTCGCCGGGATGGCGCCCCATCCGGAAAGCGTGCCGATCAACGCCCTGGTCCCGGTGGAGGGAACGCCGCTCGCCGCGCGCCCGCGCATCGATCCCCTCGATCTCGTGCGCATGGTGGCGACGTCGCGCCTCGTCCTGCCGGGCTCGATCGTCCGGCTGTCGGCGGGCCGCTCGCAGCTGGGGCGGGAGGCGCAGATCCTGTGCTTCCTCGCCGGCGCGAACTCGGTCTTCGCCGGCGACACCCTGCTGACCACTCCGAACGCCGAGCCGGACGAGGATGCGCTCCTGTTCGCCGCCCTGGCGCCCCGGAGCGGGGCCGCGGCGGTGCCGGCCTGACGGAGCGAACGTCCGACGGCGGCGCACGTGGAGCGCCGCCGGTTTCATCCGTCCCTCGACACGACGATGTTTGCCGCGCCCGGCTTGCGACCCGGGCGTTGTGCGGCGTAATCTTGGCGCGATCTTGATTCGCGAGGCTTCGATGAGCGTCACCGCCCATTTCATCCCGCCGATCCATCCCGACACCGTGACGATGTCGATCGCCGGCTACCTCGCCGCCGCCGTGCTCTGCGCCGACCGCCGGGCAGTCGCTCAGGCGGCCAGCCGCGGCCGGTCCTGACGGTAGCTCTCCATCAGCCCTGCGGGGATCGTTTCCAGCACCGCATCGACCGCGGCCTCGCTCGCCAGCGCCCGGGCGAGGTCGCGCGCCTCTTCCCGGGCCGCTTCGGCATCGAAGCGGTTGAGCAGGGCGACGATGGCGTGCGCCTCCGCGAAGGGCAGGCGCTCGCAGGCCGTGACCGCCCGCTCGATCATCCGCCGCGACAGGCCGGCGGCTCCGCTCTCGCGCAGGCCGGTCGCCTCCTCGTGCCAGGCCGACATCGCCGCCGCGAAGGCGGGCTCGAGGGCGGCCGGCAGGCCGGCCCGGCGGTAGAGCGCCGCCATCCCGCTGCCGCGGGGATCGTGCAGCAGCCCGGCGACCCGGCCCGCAGTGAGACCCGAGAGGTCGGTCAGCGCCGCCTCGGTGAAGGCCATCCGGCCCGACAGCATCGCCCGCAGGATCAGGCCCGGGGTGAGCTGGCCGGCCTGGCGCAGGTAGGTGACGAGCCGCGCGAGGTCGGCGCGGTCCGAGCCCTCGGCGAGGCCGAGCGTCGTGCGCTCCCGCGCCTCCCGGGTGACCCGCTCGCTGCGCTCGGGCGAGAGCCAGCCGCACCCGGTGACGAAGGCCGAGAGCGCGCTCGCGAGGCGGGCGGTCACCGCCTGGCGCACGTCGACCGGCAGGTCGGACCGGGCGAGCAGCGCCTCGCGCAACGCCGCGTCGTCGCCGTGGCGCTCGACGATCCGCATCAGGCTGTTGCGGGTGATCTGCGCGCCCGGATTGGCGGCGAGCGCCCGCAGGGCCCTGGTGCCGGCGATCTCGGCGAGTGCCCCGCACAGCATCGGCGACAGGGTGGGCCGGTTCGCGATGGCGATCCGGCCGGCCTCGTCGCCGACGGCGGCGCAGTCGACGAGGTCGGCGTCGGACAGGACCGGCGAGCGGGCGAGCACGAGGCCGGCGATCTCGGCCTGGTCCTGGGCGAGCGCGACCACCAGGGTGCGGGGCGCCTCGGCGGCGTTGGCGCAGGCCTCGGCGAGCGCCCGGCGCACCAGCGGCGAGGGGTCGTCGAGGAGCGCCGTGATCGCGGTCTTGGCCTCCCAGCGGGCGGCGGCGTCGAGGTTGGCGTAGAGGTAGGCGCGGGCGAGCGACGAGGCCGCCTCGGCCCGCCGGCCGGCGGATTCGTGCTGCGTCCAGAGCAGGAACTGGCGGATGATCATCGGCGCGGCTCCGTGGCGACGGCCAGGACTGGGACGGGGGGTCAGGATTCGAGCGACGTCGGACCGAGGGCGGCGGACCGTCCGCGCCCACCGTATTCCGGCGGTCGCGGCGGCGGCAGCGGCACGCCGTCGGCGGCGTCCGGCGTCGCGGGTGCGGTGGCCGGCAGGGTGACCGAGACCGAGGCCGCGGCGACCAGCGGCCGCTCGGAGGAGCGCGGGAAGTAGCTCGGCGCGGCGTTGCCCCCGCCCCCGCTTCCCCGGTTGCCCCACAGCCGCGCGACGCTGTCGGAGACCGGGCCGCGGCGGGCATCGGTCTGGAACAGGGTGCCGATGCCGCTGCCGGCCTCCGGGGCGTAGGCGGTCGGCGCGTTGGCCTGGGCGACCAGCGTCGAGGCCGGCGCCGGGCTGCCGGGGCTGGTGCCCAGCACGGCGTAGAGCTCGGAGGCGCTGCGGGCCCGGCCGGCACGGTCGTAGAACAGCCCGCGGTTGCCCGACGCCGCGTCGGGCAGGTCGGCGGCGGCCGAGCGACCGGGGGCGGTCTCGGCGTTGCGGATCAGGGTCAGCGCGCCGCGCACCCCGAGCAGGTGGGCGGCGTAGAGATCGGCCTTGTTCGGCTCGCGTCCGAGCGCCGCCGAGAGCGCGTCGGCGTTGCGGCGGGTGAGCGCGCCGGCCATCGCGGAGGCGACCTCCGGGTCCCGGCGCAGGTCGAGGATCGCCTGCCGGGCGGCCGGGTCGCTCACGGTGTAGCCGCCCGAGCCCCGGGCCGTGATGGCGTCGGCGTACGAGCCGAGCCCGAGGGACGGGCCGTCCTGCTTCATCACCCCGAGCCAGGTCTGCTCGATGAACTGGAACAGGCCCGTGGCCGAGGACGAGCCGGCCTTGGCGCTCGGGTTCAGGCTCGATTCGCGCTGCGCCGTCGACAGGAGGTAGTCGAAGGCCGCTCCGGTCTTCTCGGCACCCTGGCGGATCGCGTCGATCACCGGGTTGCCCGTCCCGGTGCGGCCGGCCCCCGAGGCTCCGGGCCCGGTCGAACCCTGCGAAGGCGTGCTGCTGAACAGGAACATGGCGGCCCGCTGGAGCGGCACCGCGACGCGCGGGCCGGCTCTCTCATGGGCCGCATGATGCTGGCGTTATGGTAAAGAAAGGTTGAAGCGGGCGCCTCGGCGTCAGTCCCGCACAAACCGTGCCCGAATCCGGCACGTTGCACGGTCGGCGGTGGCCCCGCGCCGGGCGGCACGGGGCCCCGGCCTCACCGCCGCGGCACGTCGCCCCCGCCGGCCGGGCGGCGCATCTCGAAGCGGTTCTCGGACTCGACCGTGAAGTAGTCGAAGTAGCCGCCGCGCATGATCGGGCGCATCGCCCCGGTATCGACCCGGCCCTCCGGGGTGACGAAGCGGTCGTCGATGTACATCGACACCACCTGGCCGATCACCATGAAGTAGGCCGCCTCGCCGCCATCGGCCGGCACCAGCGGGATGGTCTGGAGCCACTTGCATTCGAGGGCGGCGGGCGCGTCCGCGACCCGCGGCGGGCGGACCTTGCGCGAGGGGGCGGTGGCGAGGTGGGCGAAGTCGAACTCGCTCTCGCCCCGCGGCAGCGGCGCCGAGGACTGGTTCATCCCCTCGCGGGTGTCGAATGTGGCGAGGCTGCACACGAACTCGCCGCCCTCCTCCGCGAAGGTGAGCGCGTCCTTGCGGCCGAAGGACGAGAACATCACCATCTCGGGGTTGTCCCCGATGCCGTTGAAGAACGAGTAGGGCGAGAGGTTCAGCGCCCCGGAGGCGCCGATCGCGCTGACCCAGCCGATCGGGCGGGGCGCGACCAGCGCCTTGAACGGGTTGTGCGGCAGGGTGCGGGTCTCGGCGTCGTAATGCATCGGCGGCCTCTCTCGGCGGCGGCCCGTCGCTCGCGGGCTCGCCGCCGCCAGTTAGAGCATCCCGGGGCCCGGCGTCAGTACCGGGTGACGATCTCGGCGAGCGCCGGGCGCGGCCGGTCGGGGGGCACCTGCTCGGCCCGGCCGACATGGACGAAGCCCGCCAGGCGCTCGGCCGGGTCGAGGCCGAGCGCGTCGAGGATGCGGCGGTCGTAGGCCATCCACTCGGTGAGCCAAGCCGTGCGGAACCCCAGGGCATTGGCCGCCACGGTCAGGTTCATCGCTACGGCCCCGGCCGAGAGCACCTGCTCCCAGTCCGGGATCTTGGCGTGCGGCCCGGCCCGCGACACGATCGCGACGACGAGCGGCGCGTGGGCGAGGCGCCTGGCCTCGAGGGCGAGGCGGGCCTCGTCGGCCTCGGGGTGGTCGGCCCGGTAGGTCTCGGCGATCACCCGGCCGATGCGCTCCCGGCCCTCGCCCTCGATCAGGACGAAGCGCCAGGGCGCGAGCTTGCCGTGATCCGGCACCCGGGAGGCGGCCGCCAGGATGGCGTCCAGCTCCTCCGGCGAGGGGCCGGGGCCGGCGAGCTGGATCGGCGGAACCGAGCGGCGGGTGTGGAGAAGGTCGAGGGTCGCGTTCATCTCGGCTTCAGTGGCTTGAGCTACATCGTGCGGGACGGTGGAGGAGCGGCTGCCATCCTGGCGCCCCGATGCCCCCTTTAAGCACCATTCCGCCCCGGTCGGCCACGGCCGGGCCGTGACGAGACGCCCCGGGGCCCTCCCGGTGTCGAGGATGCCGACTGCACCATGACGCGCTCAGCCCTCCCTTCCCCCCATCCGCTCCATGCCTGGACCGCGCGGGACTTCTGGCTGGCGCTCGCCGCCGTCATGCTGTTCTGGGCCGCGGCCGCCGCGGTCTGGCCGCTCACCGGCGCGGTGGTGCCGTGGGATTCCAAGAACCACTTCTACCCGATGCTGCGCTACCTCGGCGCGGCGCTGGCGAACGGCGAATTGCCGCTGTGGAACCCCTACCACTTCGCCGGCCACCCCTCGGTGGCGGATCCGCAATCGCTCCTCTTCACCCCGACCATGCTGTTCTTCGCGTGGCTCGACCCCTCGCCGTCGATGGAGCTGTTCGACGCGGTGGTGTTCGCCCACCTGATCCCCGGCGCGGTCGCGACGCTGCTGCTGTTTCGCCGCCGCGGCTGGCACCCGGTCGGCGCCGTGGCGGCCGCGATGGTGTTCGTGCTCGGCGGCTCGGCCTCGGCCCGGCTGCAGCATACCGGCATGATCATCTCGTACGGCTTCGTGCCGCTGGCCTGGTGGCTGCTGGAGGAGGCGCTGGCGCGCCGCTCCTACGTCTTCGGTCTCGCCTTCGCGGTGGTGGCCGCCGTGATGACGGTGGGGCGCGACCAGGTGGCGTTCCTGTGCGGCCTGAGCCTGATCGGCGTCGCCGTCCACGCGATCCTGACCGCGCCGGCGCCGCTGTCCTACCTGCGCGCCCGGATCGGGGTGCTCGCCGCGATGGGCGTGGTCGGGGGGGCGCTGCTCGCCGTGCCCTCGCTCCTCACCATGCAGTTACTGATGACCTCGACCCGGCCGTCCTTCGGCTACGGCGCGGCCATCATGGGCTCGCTGCCGCCCTCGAGCTTCGCCACCGCCCTCTTCGCCGACGTGTTCGGCTCGCTGCGCTGGACCTACGATTACTGGGGTCCCGACTGGCAGTCGATGGACGGCAATACCTGGACCGACCGGGCGGTGAACTACCTTTTCGCCGGCACCCTGCCGGCGGTGCTGATCCTCTGGCACGGCATCGCCGGCGGGCGCCTCGCCGCCCGGGAGGTCCGCTACCCGGTGATCGTGCTCGCCGCCGCGATCCTGTACGCGCTCGGGCGCTACACCCCGGTCTTCGCGCCGATCTTCGACCACTTCCCCGGTGTCGACCTCTACCGCCGGCCCGCCGATGCGACCTTCGTCGTCAATATCGGGCTCGCGCTCACCGCCGGCTACCTCGTCCACCGCTACGTCATGGAGGGCGCGCCCCGGCTGCGAACCGGCCTCCCCGCCTTCCGCGTCGCCCTGCCGGCCCTGGCGGTCGCGGGCCTCGGCGGCATCCTGTTCGTGTCCTACGCCTACGCGGCGAAGGCCCACCACCTGCCGGACGCGCTGCGCGATGGCCTGATCGGCACCGGCATCGCGCTCGCCGCCGTCGCGGCGATGCTGTGGGCCGGTCCGCGCCGGCGGACGCTCGCCGCCGCCGGCCTCGTCGCGCTGCTCGGCGCGGAACTCGTCTGGCGCAACGCCGGCAACTCGCTCAACGCCGAGCCGGCGGGGCGCTACGCGGTGTTCCAGCAACTGCCGCCCGAGCAGCTCCAGGGGCTGACGGCCCTCAAGGCCGAGCTCGACGCGCGCCACGCCAAGGGCGAGCACCCGCGGGTCGAGATCCTGGGCCTGGGCGGTGCCTGGCAGAACGCCTCGATGGTGCTCGGGCTCGAGGACACGATCGGCTACAACCCGCTGCGCCTCGCCGATTACGAGCGCGCCGTCGGCCCGGGCGAGAACGCCGCGGACCCGAACCTGCGCCAGTTCCCGGGCCTCTTTCGCGGCTACCGCTCGCGGCTCGCCAGCCTGCTCGGCCTCGAATATCTCGTCCTCGACCGGCCGGCCGAGCGGCTGCCCAAGCACTTCCCGCAGCTGACCGGCGCCAAGCTCCTCTACGGCTCGGGCCAGATGTGGATCTACCGCCTCGATCCGGCCAAGCCCCGTGCCTACCTGGCGACCCGCCTCGTCCCGGTCGATTCCGAGAGCGTCCTCGACCAGGACGAACTGCCCGAGTTCGAGGGCAGCGAGACCGCCCTCGTCGACCGCGACAGCGTGCCGAAGATCAAGGGCGAGTTCGGCCTCAACGACCCGGCGGCGCCGGTCGTCGCGGCCAAGGGCACGGCGACGATCCTGGCCTACCGCCGCAATGTCGTCACCGTGGAGGTCGAGACCGACCGCGACAGCGTGCTGGTGCTGCACGACATCTTCTATCCGGGCTGGCAGGCCCGGGTCGACGGTGCCCGCCGCCCGATCCTGCGCACCAACCTGCTCTTCCGCGGGGTCGAGGTGCCGGCGGGCAAGCACGTGGTCGAGTTCAGGTTCCGCCCGCTCTCGGTCGACAACCTGGTGGCGGCGGCGAGCGAATTGTTGGCGAGGGACGATGACGCGGGCGAGACGGCGGTTCGGTAAGGCCCTGGCGCTGGCCGTGCTCTGCGGCGGCCCCGCCGCGGCGCAGTCCCCGGGTCCTGCCCCCGCTCCTGCACCCGTCCCCACGCTGCCCCCCGGCGTGGCGCCGCGAGGCGTCGCGCCCCAGGGCGTGACGCAGGGGCCTCCCCCGGCTCCCGCGCCCGCCGAGGCCAGCCTGTCGCTGCGGGCCGTGCTGACGAGCGAGGCCAAGCCCCTGCGCGGCGGCCTGACCTGGCGGATCTACGAGGACCGGCCGGAGGGCGGAAAGCCCGTGGTGCTCGCCCGCTCCGAGGAGGCGCAGCCGACCTTCCGGCTGCCGCCCGGCAGCTACCTCGCCAACGTCACCTACGGCTTCGTCAGCACCTCGAAGCGCGTGACCCTGAACTCGGGCGCGGGCAGCGAGCAGCTCGTCGTCAATGCCGGGGCGCTGCGCCTGTCGGGCGCGGTCGGCGAGGCGCGGATCCAGCCCGGCCAGCTCGCCTTCTCGGTCTTCGTGCCGATCGGCAACAACCCGGAGGGGCGGCTCGTTCGCGACGGCGTCAAGGCCGGCGAGATCGTGCGCCTGCCCGAGGGCACCTACCACGTCGTCTCGACCTGGGGGGATTCGAACGCGATCCAGCGCGCCGACCTGAAGGTCGAGAACGGCCGGCTGACCGATGCGACCCTCAACCACCGCGCCGCCACCGTGACCCTGAAGCTCGTCGCCTCGCCGGGCACCGAGGCCTTCGCGGGCACCGCCTTCAGCGTGCTGACGCCGGGCGGCGACACGATCCGCGAGGCGATCGGCGCCTTCCCGCAGGTGACGCTCGCGGAGGGCGAGTACCAGCTCATCGCCCGCCACGACGGCAAGGTCTACACCCAGGACTTCAAGGTCGAGAGCGGCGTCGACCGCGACATCGAGGCGATCGCCAAGGATCCGTGAGCGCCGGAAAGCCCCGGCGACGCTCCTCGACGGGTGTTCTCGATCGGACCGCCCGCGCGGGCCGGGGACCGGTTGTCGGCGAATCGATCCACCAACCGTTAAGCCCATCGGCACCGCGGGCGGTGCCGCCCCGCAATGCGGCCGCGGAACCCCATGTTTAGAGGGGTCGGTTATCCGGCTTTTAACGGCCTGACCCTACGGTCGCGCCATGCGACATCCGCTGGGCCTCATCCGTGACGAGAAGGGATCGACTGCGGTCGAGTTCGCCCTGGTCGGCATGATGTTCATGGCCGTCATCCTGTTCACGATGGTCGTGGCGGAGATCCTGTACTTCGGGCAGAAGCTCGACTTCGCCACCGAGCAGGCGTCCCGTCAGGTCATCGTCGGCAAGGCGCAGCAGCAGGCGACGCCGCCCACCCTGGCGGACTTCACCCAGGCCCTGTGCGGCAAGCTCCCGGCCGCGATGTCCTGCAGCGACGTGATCGTCAACCTCTACGTCGTCCCGAAAGCGACGGCGCCGGGCTACTACGCCTACGTCAAGGCCGACCAGAGCGGCCTGGCGCTGCCGGCCCTGACGCCGGGAAGCGGCCAGTTCACCCTCGGCAGCCAGGGCGACTACCAGTACCTGCAGGTCATCTATCCGATCACGTTCCTGCCGTCGTTCATGACCGCCTGGCTCGATGCTTCGACGATGTACAACGGCAAGCCGGCCTACCTCGTCATCTCGACCGCCGCCTTCCGCGTCGAGAGCTACTGATGCGGTCCGTCCTCATGTCCCGCATCCGGCGCTTCCGAAGCGCCGAGGACGGCCTCGCCGCCGTCGAGATGGCGTTGATCATGCCGGTCATCCTGGTGATCATGCTCGGCGGCATCCAGGTCGTGTCGTACATCAACGCCGTGCGCAAGGTCGAACTGGTGGTCCGTTCGATCAGCCAGATGATCTCGCAGACCCAGCCGCCGAGCGGCTCGACCGTCGCGATGGTCAACGCGGGCGACCTGCATTTCAGCTACGATTCCGCGCTGGTGCTGTTCCCGTACCTGATGGCCGAGGGACGCCGCCGGGGCCAGGCGTGGTGGCAGGTCGTCACGATCAACTACGCCAGCATCAAGTTCACCCAGACGGCGACGACCTGCACGGATGGGAGCGACCTGTCGGCCTGCTACCGCGCCGACGTGGTCTGGACCAGCACGGGCACGACCCAGCCCGCGACCGGGGTCGCCTACCGGCCCTGCGGCACGCCCCAGATCGCGGCGTCGAACACCGCCCCTCCGAGCCGCACGGCCCTGCCGCGCTCCCTGTTCGGGCCCGCGGCGGCGGTGGTGATCGACGTGGCATTCACCTTCACGCCGACCTTCGGCGCCAACTACCTGCCTTCGCTGCGGATCGCGCGCACGGCCTACATCCAGCCGCGCTACGCGACGCTCGTCGATTTCGACACAACCAACAACGACGGAATCGCCTCGAAATGCTGACCTCCGCATCCCGGTTCGCCGCCGCGGCGGCATCGTTCCGCCGCTGCCGCAACGGCGGCATCAACATGCTGTTCGGGCTCAGCCTGATCCCGATGGTCGGCCTGATCGGGCTCGGGGTCGATTACGGCGTCGCGGTGACCAATCGCTCGCGGCTCGACCGGGCGGCCGACGCCGCCGCCCTCGCCGCGATCGTGACCGCCAAGACCTACATCGCCGCCAACTCGTCGCAGAGCGGCGTGCTCGAGTCCGCGAAGGCGGCGGGCCGGACCCAGGCGGTCAACAGCTTCAACGTCAACATCGGCAACGTGCCCCTCGGAAGCGCGAACCTGCAGACGCCGGACGTCCAGATCGCCGGCCAGACCATCACTGCCAAGATCACCTATACGGCAACGATCCAGAACAGCTTCTCGAAGCTCTTCCTGGTACCGACCACCACGGTGGGCAATACGGTGACCGCCTCGGTCGACCTGCCGAGCTACCTCGACTTCTACCTGATGGTCGACGTGTCGGGATCGATGGGCCTGCCCACGACGGCGAGCGGCATGACGCAGCTCGCCAAAGACAACGACGACATGTACAGCGACTACAAGCAGGGCTGCCAGTTCGCCTGCCACTTCCCCGGCTACAAGGGCTGGGGCCTGGCGGCGGGCAAGATCCAGCTGCGGTCTGACGCGGTGAACAACGCGGTCTGCGCGCTCCTGCAGAGGGCGGGCTTCCCGACCGTGCCGAACCAGTACCGGATCGGCATCTACCCGTTCATCAACCAGCTCGCGACCCTGGCCGGCATCACCGGCGACGTGAACTCGCTGAAGACGTCCGCCCAGTGCGCGAATTCCTGGCCGCTCGCCTTCACCAACCTCCTCGATACCGGGTCGACCCAGCTCAACAGTCCCAACGACCCGACCACCGGCGTCGGCGCGGGCGGCACCCATTTCGAGGTCGCCTTCCCGCAGATGAAGACGATCGTGACCCAGAACGGCTTCGGCGACGGATCGACGAGCACGAACCGCAAGCCGTTCGTGTTCCTCGTCACAGACGGGATGCAGAACGGGCAGCACTTCTTCGTCAAGCCGGGCACGCAATACGCCTATCCGGGCAATCCGTCGAAGTTCCCAGGCTGGGGCGATGCCTGGTGGGACGGCTCGCAGCCCTCACAGATCGACGCGAAGAACTGCGATGCCCTTAAGGCCGCCGGGGCGACGATCTCGGTCCTCTACATTCCGTACAACCAGATCTCGTTCACCGACAAGGGCGGCGGCATCGCCTGGGAGAACAAGCGGGTCAACGGTTTCAGCCCGACGCTCGGCACGGCGCTCCAGTCCTGCGCGTCGCCGGGCTACTTCAAGACCGCCAATTCTCCCGAAGACATCACCGCGGCCCTCAAGGCGATGTTCGACCAGGCGCTCAAGGTCGCCCGCCTGACCCAGTAGGCGAGGAGACCGGTCGCAGGCCCGAGAGGATCGACGCCGCCACCGCCCGGCGGCGGTGCTCCCCGCGCCTCCAAGTCGGCCGCGACGCCGCCGGGCGTCGGGTCGAGCACGAGGTCGGCGGCGATCCGGCCCTGCCACGCCGGTCCGACGGGTTCCCGTACGAGGTCGGCACGTACCATCCCCTGATGTGCTCGACCGACGGTCATGATCGGCGTCATCGTTGCTCACCAACACGCCGACGGGGATCGTCCTTTGAAGGCCGCGGGACGGCACTGACCTGCAGGGTGCGGACGGATCGCTCCTCGACCGACGACCTGCTTGCAATCAGGTATGCCGATCGTGAGGAACTGCCGATTCGCGCTCGCTACGCTGGTCGCGATCTCCCTGGCGACACAAGATTTTCAGGAAATGCAGAGATCTCGCGCCGACCCCGCATCGTCACTATTCCGGTGACCTAGGGCAACACCTTCGATCGAGACCCCGGCCGGCCGTATGAATAAAATCATCCGGTCTGGCACAGCGGTGGATCGAATGTCCCGGCCAGGCGCCGCGAGCTGATTGATCAGCTCGATTCACGCAAGCGACCCGCCCTTAGATCGAAATGCAAAATTTTGAGCAGCATTATCTCTTCGATTATCACTGATGTCTTCTCTCTCTGAGAAATTTTATCAATCTAAAAAACGCCATGGCTCGGACGGCGCGTTGATTCCCATGGGTACAATAACCTGTGATGCTGCCTTGGCCGGATTACGATGAACAAAACAGTCTGTCGATTTATATTTCCAGCGTATTTTCTTGAATGAATCGCCAAATAGAGCATACGGCAACGCATGACGCAAAATCAATCCGCCATGCCGAGAAAAATATCAAGATGTGACAATTTTTCGTAACGAATTTTTATGCTCTGATCTGTCACTGGAAGGTGAGTTTGCTGGGACAGAGAAAATGGCCTTCAACGTAACGGACAGCATTCGCCCGGCCGCGCCCGCAGGCCGCCGATACATCGGCGTCTCCGGCCGCGCCACGGCGATGATCCTGGCGACCGTCTGCGCCGCGTTCGCCGTCGGCTCGACCTACATCTACGTCACGCAAGCCGACGCCCTGCAGCGCGACGTCACCGCCAACATGGCCAAGCTCGGATCGACCGCCTCGCGCAGCGTCGGGAACTGGCTGCGCGGCAAGATCGACCTGACCCAGATGCTCGCCCAGCAGGCCGCGCTCCACGGCATCGATGCCGCCTCCGACCGCGCCCTCGACCTGCCCATCTCGCGCGACAGCTTCCTCATCAGCTACGTCAGCCGCACCGACGGCTTCTTCTCGCAGATGCCCAAAGAGGACCTGCCCCCCGGCTACGACCCGCGCAAGCGCCCCTGGTACCAGGCCGCCGTCGCCGCCAACGGGCCGATCCTCACCGAGCCCTACGGCGCCGCCGCCCGATCCGGCAGCCTGACCATCACCAGCGCCGCCCCGATGCGCGATGCCAACGGCGCCCTGCTCGGCGTCGCGGGCAGCGACTTCGACCTCGGCGCCCTCGCCCGCATGATCAATGCCGTCGACACCGGCGGCACCGGCTACGCCTACCTGGTGTCGCGCGCCGGCAAGATCCTGATCCACCCCCGCGCCGAGCTCAACGGCAAGCCCCTGTCCGACCTGATCACCGGCCCCCTGCCGGCGATCGGCCAGGAGACCGCCGAGACGCGCGAGGGCGAGCGCCCGACCCTGACCGCCTTCGCTCGGGTGCCCGACCTCCCCGCCTCCCTCGACTGGTACGTCGCCCTCTCGGTCGACCGCGCCCACGCCTTCGCCCCCGTCACCCGGCTGGCCACCGCCCTCGCGGCGACCACGATCCTGGTGCTGCTCGTCCTCGCCGTGGTGGTGAGCCGGCTGATGTCGGTCACCGTCGCCCGGCCGTTGAACCGTCTGGTCGCCGTCCTGCAGCGCATGGCCGGCGGCGACGTCGAGGCCCGGATCGACGTGGCGGCGCGCCGCGACGAGATCGGCGCGGTCGGCCGCGCCGTCGAGGCGATTAAGGAGATGGTGGCGCGTACCGCGCGCGAGCAGGCCGAGGTGAAACGGGTCGCCGAGGCGGCGGCGGAGGCCGAGCGCCGGCGCACCATGCTGGCGCTCGCCGACGGGTTCGAGCGGGCGGTCGGGGGAATCGTCGGCATGGTGTCGTCCTCGGCGACCGAGCTGCAGGCCACGGCCCAGGTCATGACCGCGACCGCGTCGCAGACGGCGGCGCAATCGATCAGCGTCGCGGCGGCGGCCGAGCAGGCTTCGGCCAATGTCGGCACGGTGGCGGTCGCCTCGGAAGAACTCGGCACCAGCGTGCAGGAGATCGCCCGCCAGGTGGCGGGCTCGGCCGCGCTGGCGCAGGGCGCGGTGGCGGAGGCCGGCCGGACCTCGCATCTCGTCGGGGAATTGTCGGCGGCGGTGTCGCAGATCGGCGACGTGGTCGAGCTGATCTCGACGATCGCCGGGCAGACCAACCTGCTCGCGCTCAACGCGACGATCGAGGCGGCGCGGGCCGGCGAGGCGGGCCGGGGCTTCGCCGTGGTGGCGGCCGAGGTCAAGGCGCTGGCCAACCAGACCGCCAAGGCGACCGGTGAGATCGCCGGCCACATCCAGCGCATCCAGGGCTCGACCGGCCAGGCGGTGACGGCGATCGACGTGATCGAGGGGCGGATCCGCGAGATCGACGGGGTGGCGTCCTCGATCGCGGCGGCGGTGGAGCAGCAGGGGGCGGCGACGCGGGAGATCGTGCGCAACGTGCACGAGGCGGCGACCGGGGCGGGCGAGGTGACGACGACCATCGCGGGCGTGGCCGGGGCGGCCGAGGAGACCGGCGCGGCGGCGTCCCAGGTCCTGTCGGCCTCCTCGGAGCTGTCGCGTCAGTCCGAGCACCTGTCCGCCGAGGTCGCCCGCTTCCTCGCCACCGTGCGGGCGGCCTGAGCCCGGATCGTACCCCGTCCATCCGGCGCCGCTCGCAGTTGCGGGGCTCATGGCCTCGCCACGCGGGCCGCGTCTGTGGCGTTCGACGACGGACTGGAGTGGCGCCCTGGTGTCCCTGGACCTCTACCGCGGCGTCGGGTTGGCCCTCGGCCATGACGGCCGGGTGCCACCCCGGCCGGGACAGGAGACGGACGGGACATGCGGCACGGCTGCCTTGGCGGCGCGGACGCGCCGGGCTAGACAAGCCGGCATGACCGATCTCCCTCCCCTCGGCCATGGCGGCCGCCTGACGATCGACCTCGCGGCCCTGCGGGCGAACTGGCGCCGCCTCTCGCATGAGGCGCAATGCCCGGAGACGGCGGCGGTCATCAAGGCCGACGCCTATGGCTGCGGGATCGCCGAGGCCGGCCCGGCCCTGTGGCGGGAGGGCTGCCGGACCTTCTTCGTCGCCCACCTGTCGGAGGGCGTGCGTGCGCGAGCCGCCCTGCCGGAGGCCGCGATCTACGTGCTGAACGGCTTTCCCCCGGGCAGCGCGCCCGCCTACCGGGAGGCGGATCTCCGCCCGGTCCTCGGCTCGATCGAGGAGGTCGCCGAGTGGGCGGCGGCGAACCGGGCCGAGGGCACGACCCGCCCGGCGGCGCTCCACGTCGATACCGGCATGAACCGCCTCGGCCTCTCGGTCGCCGAAGGGCTGGCGCTCGCCGGCGATCCGGTGGTGGCACAGGCCGGCATCGACCTCCTGATGAGCCATCTCGTCAGCGCGGAGGTCGAGCACGACCCCCTCACCGACCATCAGGCCGCCGAGTTCGCCCGGGTGCGCGCCGCCTATCCGGGCCTCCGGGCCTCGCTCGCCAACTCGTCGGGCGATTTCCTCGCTTCCTGCCGCGCCGACCTGGCGCGTCCCGGCTACGCGCTCTACGGCGGCAATCCGCGGCCCGGGCACGACAACCCGATGCGGCCGGTGGTGCGGCTCGAGGCCACCATCCTGCAGGTCCGCGAGGTCGCGGCCGGCGAGACCGCCGGCTACAACGCCCGCTGGACCGCCTCCGGGCCGCGCCGCCTCGCCACCCTGTCGCTGGGCTACGCCGACGGCTTTCCCCGCGCCTCGACCGGCCGCGGTGAGGCGGTGGTCGGCGGCGTGCGATGCCCCTTCGTCGGCAACGTCTCGATGGACCTCATCATCCTCGACGTCACCGGTGCACCCGCCGAGGCGGCGGTCCGCTGCGCCCCCGCGACGCTCATCGGCGACGGGCTCGATCTCGACACGGTGGGGCGCCACGCCGGGACCATCGGCTACGAGATCCTGACCGGCCTCGGGCGGCGCTACGCGCGGGTGTATCGGGACTGACATCCGCCGGGTCATCCGGGGGCTCGCCGAGGGCGAGAACCCGGGATGACGCCGAGGGTGTGAGCCGCGTCGAGCGATTGGCAGCACCTTAGAAGACTCGGTACGCCGCCGCCGCGGCCCACGCGTCTCCCCTCTTTCGAAAAGACGGTTTTGCTGAGCGCCGGTTGGCGCTAGGCTCCCGCCCGGGAATGCCGGGGCCGAAGACCCCGGCCACGGGAGGATCGCGGGCATGGACTTCACCCTCTCCGAGCGGCAACGCCACTGGCGCGACCGGGTCCGGGCCTTCATGGACGAGCATGTCCGCCCGGCGGTGCCGGCCTACAAGGCCGAGATGGAGGCGTTCGGCGCCGACCGTTGGCAGCCGGTGCCGGTGATCGAGCGGTTGAAGCCCAAGGCTCGCGAGGCCGGGCTGTGGAACCTCTTCCTGCCGCCCTCCCCCGATCACGACGACGGCGATTTCCGCGGTGCCGGGCTCACCAACCTCGATTACGCGCTCTGCGCCGAGGAGATGGGCAGGATCCAGTGGGCCTCCGAGGTGTTCAACTGCTCGGCGCCCGATACCGGCAACATGGAGGTGCTGCACCGCTACGGCACCAAGGCCCAGAAGGAGCGCTGGCTCACCCCCCTCATGGCCGGCGAGATCCGCTCGGCCTTCCTGATGACCGAGCCGGACGTGGCCTCGTCGGATGCCACCAACATCGAGACCCGCATCCGCCGCGACGGCGACCACTACGTCATCAGCGGCCGCAAGTGGTGGTCGTCGGGCGTCGGCGATCCGCGCTGCGCCGTTGCCATCGTGATGGGCAAGACCGACACCAGCGCCCCCCTGCACCAGCAGCAGTCGCAGATCCTCGTGCCCCTCGACACCCCCGGGATCGAGGTGGTGCGGATGCTGCCGGTCTTCGGCTACGACGACGCGCCGCACGGCCATGCCGAGGTGATCCTCAACGACGTCCGGGTGCCGGCCGAGAATCTTCTGCTCGGCGAGGGCCGCGGCTTCGAGATCGCGCAAGGGCGCCTCGGGCCGGGGCGCATCCACCACTGCATGCGCACCATCGGCGTCGCGGAAGAGGCGCTGGAGAAGATGGCCAAGCGCCTGCTGACCCGCGTCGCCTTCGGCAAGCGCATCGCCGACCATTCGGTCTGGGAGCAGCGCATCGGCGAGGCCCGCACCGACATCGAGATGACCCGCCTCCTCTGCCTCAAGGCGGCCGACATGATGGACAAGGTCGGCAACAAGGGCGCCAAGCTCGAGATCGCGATGATCAAGGTCGCGGCCCCCCGCATGGCCTTGAAGATCATCGACGACGCGATCCAGGCCCATGGCGGCGCCGGCGTCAGCAGCGATGCCGGCCTCGCCTATTCCTACGCCCGCATCCGGACCCTGCGCCTCGCCGACGGGCCCGACGAGGTCCACAACCGCTCGATCGCCCGGCTGGAACTGGCGCAGTACGGCAACCGCGAGCGGCCGAAGGCCTGACGGAAGATCATCCGCACGGAAGCCGCGTTCGAGAGAACGGCTTTCCCGCGCGGACCGCAAAAAAGCACGACGATGCTTTTGACGGCGCGGAAACGGCCTTCGATACTGAAGGTCAACCGCGCCGTTCGACCATGACGGCGCCGGCTCTTCTATAGATCGACGAGCGAGGATCCGCCCATGACGCAGCAAACCCCCGAGCCGATTCGCTTTGCCTACTGGGTGCCGAACGTCTCCGGCGGTCTCGTCGTCAGCAAGATCCCCCAGCGCACGGGCTGGGACGGCGACTACAACCGCGAGCTGGCGCGCATCGCCGAGACGGCCGGCTTCGACTACGCCCTGACCCAGATCCGCTTCACCGCCGGCTACGGCGCCGAGTATCAGCACGAATCGGTCGCCTTCAGCCACGCGCTGCTCGCCGCCACGGACAAGCTGAAGGTGATCGCCGCGATCCTGCCCGGGCCGTGGAACCCGACGATCGCGGCAAAGCAGATCGCCACGATCTCGCAGCTCACCCACGGGCGCATCTCGGTCAACATCGTCAGCGGCTGGTTCTCGGGCGAGTTCCGGGCGATCGGCGAGCCGTGGCTCGACCACGACGAGCGCTACCGCCGCTCGGAGGAATTCATCCGGGCCCTGCGGGGGATCTGGACCGAGGACAACTTCACCTTCCGGGGCGATTTCTACCGATACAGCAACTACACCCTGAAGCCGAAACCGGCCGAGCCGCTGCCCGAGATCTTCCAGGGGGGCTCCTCGCGGGCGGCGCGGGACATGGCGGCCCGGGTCTCCGACTGGTACTTCACCAACGGCAACACGCCCGACAAGATCCGCGCCCAGGTCGACGACATCCGCCACAAGGCCGGCGCCGAGGGACGCAGCGTGAAGGTCGGCGTCAATGCCTTCGTGATCGCCCGCGACACCGAAGAGGAGGCCCGTGCCGTCCTGCAGGACATCATCGACCAGGCCGACCCGGACGCCGTGCGCGCCTTCGGCCACGAGGCGAAGAATGCCGGCGCCGCCTCGCCCGAGCGCGAGGGCAATTGGGCGAACTCCACCTTCGAGGACCTGGTCCAGTACAACGACGGCTTCCGCACCAACCTGATCGGCACGCCCGACCAGATCGCCGAGCGCATCCTGGCGCTCAAGGAGGCCGGCGCCGACCTGGCGCTGCTCGGCTTCCTGCACTTCCAGGAGGAGGTGAAGTATTTCGGCGACGAGGTGATTCCGCGGGTGCGGGCCCTGGAGGCGGCGCGGGCCGAGCGCAAGGAAGCCGCTTGAGCGGTCTCCCCGGCGCAACGATGAAGCGCAATTTAATCGACCCGCCGCGCGGGTGAACCGATCATCGGGCCGTTCCGCACGGCGGCCCGGTGATGATCGACCTTCGCTCCAGCACGACCCTGCTCCTCCTCGCGCTCGCGGTGATGCCCGCTTCGGCCATGCCGGGGGCGGAGCGGGCGCGTGCGCTGACCGAGCCGGTCTATGTCCGGCCGATCTACGGGGCCTACCGGCAATGCGGCGGCGCCTGCCTCAAGAGCGGCAGCCTGTCGTGGTTCTGCGGGGCGCGCCAACACTGCAGCCTCGATTGCGCGACCGCGCCGCCTGTGCGCCGCTGCGCCTCGCCTTAGATCGAAATGACGAGGCGAGAGGGCCCGGCAAGGCAGCGGGAGGCGCAAGGCATGACCGAGGCGGATGCAGGTCCGATCCACGCCTTCCTCGCCGGCCGCGGCCGCGATGGGAGCGGGCGCCGCCTCGCCGGGGTGCTGGCCTTCGACGACGCCCGGATCGAGGGCGTGCACGACTTCATCCAGTGGCTGTTTCCGCTCGATGCGCCGAGCCGGGCGGTGCCGGGGGCCCCGGTGCTCGGGCCCGCGGAGGCGGCGGCGATCCGGGCCGACCCGGCGGCGCAGGCCGGGCTCCTCGCCGCCCGAGACCGGATGCTGCGCTTCTACGCCGGGACGACGGGCTGGCGGCGGGCTTTCGACCACAACCACCTGCGCATCACCCGCATCCTTACGGCGCTGCGCGACCTCGCGGGGATCGACGAGGCGCGGGGCTTCCACGAGGCCGTCCTCGGCTTCATCGCGGAGGCAGGCTCCCCGGTGAACCCGGAGAGCCTGGACTATTGGCGACGGGCGGTCGACGACTAGAAGAACGCCTGCAGCCCGGTCTGCGCCCGGCCCAGGATCAGGGCGTGGACGTCGTGGGTGCCCTCGTAGGTGTTGACCGTCTCGAGGTTCTGGGCGTGGCGCATCACGTGGTATTCGCCCATGATGCCGTTGCCGCCGTGCATGTCGCGCGCCTCGCGGGCAATGGCGAGCGCCTTGCCGCAATTGTTGCGCTTGACCAGCGAGATCATCTCGGGCGCCATCCGGCCCTCGTCGAACAGCCGACCCACCCTCAAGCTCCCCTGAAGACCGAGCGCGATCTCGGTCTGCATGTCGGCGAGCTTCTTCTGCACCAGCTGGGTCTGGGCGAGCGGCCGGTCGAACTGCTTGCGGTCGAGGGTGTATTGCCGCGCGCGGTGCCAGCAATCCTCGGCCGCGCCGAGCGCGCCCCAGGAGATGCCGTAGCGGGCCCGGTTGAGGCAGCCGAACGGCCCCTTGAGCCCCGAGACGTTGGGCAGCAGCGCCGATTCCGGCACCTCGACGCCGTCCATCACGATCTCGCCGGTGACCGAGGCGCGCAACGAGAGCTTGCCCTTGATCTTGGGCGCCGAGAGACCCTTCATCCCCTTCTCGAGGATGAAGCCGCGGATCTGGTTGTCGTGGGACGGCGACTTCGCCCAGACCACGAACACGTCGGCGATGGGGGAGTTGGAGATCCAGGTCTTGGCGCCCGACAGGCGGTAGCCGCCGTCGATCTTCTCGGCCCGGGTTTTCATGCCGGCCGGGTCGGAGCCGGCATCCGGCTCGGTCAGGCCGAAGCAGCCGACGAACTCGCCCGAGGCGAGCTTCGGCAGGTACTTCTTCCGCTGCGTCTCGTCGCCGTAGGCATAGATCGGGTACATGACGAGCGAGGATTGCACGCTCATCATCGAGCGGTAGCCGGAATCGATCCGCTCCACCTCGCGGGCGACGAGGCCGTAGGCGACGTACGACGCGCCGGCGCAGCCGTACTCCTCCGGCAGGGTGACGCCGAGAAGCCCGAGCTCGCCCATGGCGTTGAACAGCGAGCGGTCGGTCTTCTCCTCGGCATAGGCCTCGACGATGCCGGGCAGCAGGCGCTCCTGCGCGAAGCTGCGGGCGGAATCGCGGATCAGGCGCTCGTCGTCGGTGAGCTGGTCGTCGAGCAGGAAGGGGTCGTCCCACCGGAACGCGCCGCGGGTGCCTTCATGGGGCTTCGCCGGGCTGAGGTTGGTCTGGGTCGCGACCGCGGCGGACGGGGGGTTCATGGCGTCTCCTCCTTGCATTTCGGGCTGGACGTTACCGCGGGTGCGCCGCCTTCGCCAGGATGCGAAACCGCATTCCGCACGGCCCAGCCATGCAGGCAGCCCAAGGCCGCGTAAGCTGGCGGCCCGGGACGGGACGGGTCACTTCACCTGCTGCTTGTCGAGCTTGCGGGCCAGCGTGCGCCGGTGCATCCCGAGCCGCCGGGCGGTCTCCGAGATGTTGAAGTCGGTCTCGACCAGGGTCTGGTGGATGCGCTCCCATTCGAGCGTCTTGATCGAGGTCGGCCGGCCGTCGAGGGAGACGTCGACGTCTCCCGCCGCCTTGGAGAACGCCGCCTCGATGTCGTCGGTGTTGGCGGGCTTCGCCAGGTAGTGGCAGGCGCCGAGCTTGATCGCCTCGACGGCGGTGGCGATGCTGGCATAGCCCGTGAGCACCACCGTGAGGATCTCCGGATCGTGGTCGTGCAGCGCCTTGACGCAGGCCAGGCCCGATTCGCCGTTGAGCTTCAGATCGACGACCGCGTAGGTCGGCGTGCGCTCGGCGAGCAGGGCCTCGAGGGGTGCGAGGCCTGGCAGGCTCACCACCGTGTAGCCGCGGCGCTCGAACGAGCGGGTCAGGGTGGCGGCGAAGCGGTCGTCGTCCTCGACGATGACGAGCAGGCGGTCCTCGTCGGCCATCTCACACCGTCAGGCTCGCGAGCGGCAGGCTGATGGTCACGACGGCGCCTCCATAGCTGCGGTTGCGGGCCTCCACCGTGCCGCCGAGCTTGCGCACGACGTTGACGACGAGGAACAGCCCGAGCCCGCCGCCGAGGCGGCCCTTGCTCGATGTATAGGGCTGGCCGAGGCGCGCCAGCATCTCGGGCGCGAAACCCGGGCCGCGGTCGGTGACCGAGAGCCGCAGGGTGTCGCCGTCGCGCAGGAGCACCAGCTCGACGAAGGTCGGCGACATGTCGAGGGCGTTGTCGAGGACGTTGAACAGCACCTGCTTGAGGGCGGTGTCGGAGACGATCTCCTGGTCGTCGCCGAACTCGTCGCGGACCTGGAGGCAGAAGCAGGAGCGCATCCGGCGCCAGTCGCCGGCGAGCTCGGTGACGAAGCCCCGCACGGTGGTGAGGTGCGGCGCCTCCCCCCGGGCGGCCCCGGCGGCGAGCAGGATGCCGGTGACGATCGCCTTGCAGCGCCCGACCGCCTCCTGCATCTCCTCGATCTCGCGGGCGATGTCGGGCGAGGCGGTGAGCTCAGGCATCCGGCGCCAGTCGCCGAGGATGACCGAGAGCGAGGAGAGCGGCGTGCCGAGCTCGTGCGCGGCGCCCGAGGCCAGGAGCCCCATGCGGACGATGTGGTCCTCTTCCGCCGCGCGCTGGCGCAGATCGGCCAGACGGGCATCCTGCCGGCGCAGGTTGCGCGAGACCCGGGTGACGAACACCGCGATCAGGGCCGCGTCGATGACGAAGCTCACCAGCATCCCGACGAGGTAGAGCCGGAACAGCTCGGTCTCGCCCTCGCCCTGCGGCAGCACCAGCGGCCGGTAGGCCAGCATCAGCACGCCGAGCGCCGCGGTGGTGAGCGCCACGAGGCCGATCGTCGCCCGGCTGCTCAGCAGCACCGCCGCCAGGGTGAGCTGGAGCAGGAACAGCGACGTGAACGGGTTGGTGGCGCCGCCGCTGAGCGAGAGCTGCGCCGTGAGCGCGGCGACGTCGAGGAGGAGCGCGACGAACAGCGTCGCCTCGGTGACGCGGCCGCCGCGGGCGATCCAGGCGAGGCTCACGAGGTTGAGGAGCACGAGGCCGGCCAGCACCACCGCCATCGCCCCGAGCGGCAGGGCGATGCCGAGGCCCGCTTGCGCCACCGCGATGGTGACGACCTGGCCCGCCACCGCGATCCAGCGCAGCTGCACCAGGAGCAGCAGGTTCTGCCGGCCGCCATCCTGGTCGTCGTCGGACGGCTCCGCCTCGCCGAGGCCCGCGAGCGAGCCGATGCCGAGGTGCCGGGCGGCCGCGATCAGGGTGGCGCGGGCGGTGCGGCGGAGTTCCGCCCAGTCGGTCATGGCTGTCCCGTTCGCCCGCGCGCCCGACATCGACTTCATCACCCGGAAGACACCCGCCTCACCGCTCGCGCAGCAGCCGAAAGACCGCATATCCCGCCATCAGGGCGAGGCCAAACCACGTCAGCGCGTAGATCAGGTGGTGATTGCGAAACGTCACCACGGTCAGGCCGCCGACCGGCTCGCCCGGCCGGTTGCCGGATGCGTCGGCGTCGATGAAGTAGGGCGCCACGTCCCCGAGACCCTTGGCGGCGGCGATCGCGGCGACGTCGCGCGAGTACCAGCGGTCGTGGGCGGGGTCGTTGCTGCGCAGGAAGCCGCCGCCGGGCTCGGGAAGTCGCAGGAGCCCGGCGACCGTCACGGTCCCCTCCCCGTCCCCGGCCGGCGCGCTCCGGTCGGGCGGCACCGCACGCCAGTCGGGCGGCACGAAACCGCGATTGACCAGGATCGTGTCGCCGGCGGGCGTGACGAGCGGCACGAGCAGCCAGGAGCCGGCGCCCTTCTCGGTCAGGGCCGTGGTGCGCACGGCGCGGTCGGACAGGAAGCGGCCGGTCGCCGTCACCCGCCGATACTCGTCGGCGTCGCGGGTGATTCGTGGCCAGTCGGCGCGGCCCGGCGCCGGAACCGGGGGGGCGGCGAGCCGTGCCTCGACGCGGGCGATGAGGTCGAGCTTCCAGGCCCGGCGCTCGACCTGCCAGATGCCGAGGGCGACGAACAGGGCCGTCGCCAGGAGGCAGAGCGCGACAAGCAGGAGGCGCTTGGACCGGGGCGGCGCGGCCGCCCCGGCAGGGTTCGCGAGGTCGCCGTCGGCCACCGTCACGGCATGTTGCGCATGTCGCCCGGCGACATCGGCATCATGTTGGTGTTGAGGTGGTACATCACCCAGAGCGAGCCCGAGAGCGCGATCACCACGAGCACGACCGTGAAGATCAGCGCCATCATGGTCCAGCCGCCTTCCGACCGCGCGTTCATGTGCAGGAAGTAGACCATGTGGACTACGATCTGCGCCACCGCGAAGGCCATGATGACGAGCGAGGTGACGCGGGAGTCCGAAAAGACCTCCGCCATCACCAGCCAGAACGGGATCGCCGTCAGGATCACCGACAGGACGAAGCCGGTGATGTATTCCCGCCGGCTGCCGTGGCCGGCCTCGTGATGGTCGTGGACGACCTCGACGTGCACGTTGTCGGAGACGGGAGCGCGGGCGCTCATTTCAGGGACCCCATCAGGTAGACGAAGGTGAAGACGCCGATCCAGATCACGTCGAGGAAGTGCCAGAACATGCTCAGGCACATCAGGCGGCGGCGGTTGGCCGGGATCAGGCCGCGCTGGTGCACCTGCACCATCAGCGTCACGAGCCAGATCAACCCGAAGGTGACGTGGACGCCGTGCGTTCCGACCAGGGTGAAGAACGAGGACAGGAAGGCACTGCGCTGGGGCGTGGCGCCCTCGTGGATCAGGTGGGCGAACTCGTAGAGCTCGAGGCCGATGAAGCAGAGGCCGAAGGCGCCCGTGACCGCGAGCCAGCGCTGGGTCATGCGCTGGTCGCCCTTCTCCATCTCCAGCATGGCGAAGCCGTAGGTGATGGAGGAGAACAAGAGCATGGAGGTGTTCACCGCCACGAGCTTGAGGTCGAACAGGTCCGCGCCGGACGGCCCCGCCGCGTAGTTCCGTCCGAGCACGCCGTACGTCGCGAACAGGATCGCGAAGATCAGGCAGTCGCTCATCAGGTAGAGCCAGAACCCGAGCATGGTCCCGCCCTCGGCGTGACCGTGCTCGTCGGCGACGTAGAAGTGCAGCTCGCCGTCGTCCGCTGCGGCCGTGTGTGAGTGTGCCATGGCGGGGTCCTCAGGCTCCGACGGGGGTGGCGGCCGGGGCGGTGGCGAGCGCGCGGGTGCGCTCGTCCTCGCTCCGCGTCACCTCGTCGGCGGGAATGTAGTAGTCGCGGTCGTAGTTGAAGGTGTGGGTGATGGCGGCCGCGATCACGCCGACGAAGGTGAGCGCCGCGAGCCACCAGACGTGCCACACCATGGCGACGCCGAATACGGTGGCGATGGCCGAGATGATGAGGCCCGCGCCGGTGTTCTTGGGCATGTGGATGGCCTTGTAGCCCTCCAGCGGACGCTTGTAGCCGCGGCTCTTCATGTCCCACCAGGCGTCGCCGTCATGCACCATCGGCGTGAAGGCGAAGTTGTAGGCCGGCGGCGGCGAGGAGGTCGCCCATTCCAGGGTGCGGCCGCCCCACGGGTCGCCGGTGACGTCGCGCAGCTGCTCGCGCCGCAGGATGCTGACGGCGAACTGGACCAGCATCGCGCCGATGCCGCAGGCGACGAGCGCCGCTCCGAAGGCCGCGATGACGAAGAGCGGCTGGTACTCCGTGCCCGAGAACGAGCTCATGCGCCGGGTCACGCCCATCAGGCCGAGGATGTAGAGCGGCGTGAAGGCGACCCAGAAGCCGACGACCCAGCACCAGAACGAGACCTTGCCCCAGAACGGGTCGAGGCGGAAGCCGAAGGCCTTCGGCCACCAGTAGTAGATGCCGGCGAAGAGGCCGAACAGCACGCCGCCGATGATCACGTTGTGGAAGTGCGCGACCAGGAACAGCGAGTTGTGCAGCACGAAGTCGGCCGGGGGTACGGCGAGCAGTACGCCGGTCATGCCGCCGACGACGAAGGTCAGCATGAAGGCGACCGTCCACATCATCGGTAGATCGAAGCGGATCCGGCCGCGATACATCGTGAACAGCCAGTTGAAGATCTTCGCGCCGGTCGGGATCGAGATGATCATCGTGGTGATGCCGAAGAACGAGTTGACGCTCGCCCCCGACCCCATGGTGAAGAAGTGGTGCAGCCAGACCAGGTAGGACAGGATGGTGATGACGACCGTGGCGTAGACCATCGAGGCGTAGCCGAACAGGCGCTTGCCCGAGAAGGTCGAGGTCACCTCGGAGAAGATGCCGAAGGCCGGCAGCACCAGGATGTAGACCTCGGGGTGACCCCAGATCCAGATCAGGTTCACGTACATCATCGGGTTGCCGCCGAGATCGTTCGTGAAGAAGTTGGTGCCGACGTAGCGGTCGAGGGTGAGCAGCGCCAGCACCGCGCCGAGCACCGGGAAGGAGGCGACGATCAGGATGTTGGTGCAGAGCGAGGTCCAGGTGAAGACCGGCATCTTCATCATCGACATGCCCGGCGCCCGCATCTTGACGATGGTGGCGATCAGGTTGACGCCCGACAACGTCGTGCCGACACCCGCGATCTGCAGCGCCCAGATGTAGTAGTCGACGCCGGTACTCGGCGAGTAGGCGATGTTCGACAGCGGCGGATAGGCGAGCCAGCCGGTGGCCGCGAACTCGCCGACGAACAGCGACATCATCGTGAGCACGACGCCGCCGGCGGTCATCCAGAAGCTGAAGTTGTTGAGGAACGGGAAGGCGACGTCGCGGGCGCCGATCTGCAGCGGCACCACGAAGTTCATCAGCCCGGTGACCAGCGGCATCGCCACGAAGAAGATCATGATCACGCCGTGGGCGGTGAAGATCTGGTCGTAGTGGTGCGGCGGCAGGAAGCCCTCGGCGCCGCCATGCGCGATCGCCTGCTGCGAGCGCATCAGCACCGCGTCGGCAAAGCCGCGCAGCAGCATGACGAGCCCGAGGACCATGTACATGATCCCGATCTTCTTGTGGTCGACGCTGGTCAGCCAGTCGCGCCACAGCGGGCCCCAGAGCCGGTAGCGGGTCAGGAGGCCGACGACGGCGAGGCCGCCGACCGCCACCGCCAGGAAGGTCACCACCACGATCGGCTCGTGGAGCGGCAGGGATTCGAGGGTGAAGCGGCCGAACAGCAGCCGCCACCAGTGCGGGTAGGCTTCGATCGGATTGTGCTCGGAGTTCATGGTTCAGCCTGGAGTGCAGGTAGCGTCGTCGGGGGTCCGGGCCGGCGGACCCGCGCGGGGCGGTTCCGGGAGGCGCGTCGTTCCCGCGTCAGTGTCGCCGCCGGACCGGTGACCGGTCCGGCGGAAGCGGCTCAGTTCAGGCGCGGCGTCGCGTTGGCGGCGGCCGTCTTGGCGTTGCCGAGGCCGTAGGCGTCGGCCGGGGTGCAGAGCGCGGTGACGAAGGTCGCCTGCTGGGTCGCCCCGGTGCCACGGCGCACCGCCTTGTCGTAGGTCAGGCTCATCACGCTGTGCAGGCCCTCGCGGCCGCCGCCGCCGCGGGCGTCGATCGCCGCCATGTCGTGCATGCACATCTTGGCGCGGTCGACGCACATGTTGAGGATCGCGTCGTAGAGATCGGCGTCGACGGTCTTGTAGTAGCGCACCGGCTCCTTCTCGCTCGGGCGCTCGAGCTTCAGGTAGTCGGCCCGGTTCAGGCCGCCGCCGTCCTGCTTGACCTTGGCGACCCAGGCGCTGAACGCACCCTCGTCGAGGCCCTTGAAGGTGAAGCGCATGTGCGAGAACCCGGCGCCGCTGTAGTTGGCCGAGAAGCCCTCGTAGTCGCCGGTCTTGTTGATCACGGCGTTGAGCCGCGTCTGCATGCCCGGCATGGCGTAGATCTGGCCGGCGAGCGCCGGGATGAACAGCGAGTTCATCACCGACGAGGAGGTGATGCGGAACTCGATCGGCCGGTCGACGGGCGCGGCGACCTCGTTGAGCGAGGCGATGCCCTGCTCGGGGTAGAGGAACAGCCACTTCCAGTCGAGGGCGACGACCTGGACCACCAGGGGCTTGCCCGAGACCATCGGATCGCCGACGCTCGACACGATCGGCTTCGACGCGCTGATGCGGCTGACCGGCCGGTAGGGGTCGAGCAGGTGGGTGCCGAGCCAGGTCAGCGCGCCGAGCGCGATGATGATCAGGAGCGGCGCCGACCAGATCACCACCTCGAGCCCGGTCGAGTGATGGAAATCGGGATCGTAGACCGCCTTCTTGTTGCCCTCGCGGTAGTGCCAGGCGAAGGCGACCGTGAGCGCCATCACCGGAACGATGATGAGGAGCATCAGCACCGTGGAGGCGATCAGCAGGTTACGCTGTTGCAGCGCCACGTCGCCGGACGGCGAGAGCAGCACCATATTGCATCCTCCGGTGAGGAGGATGAACGGAAGTACGAGGAGGAGGCGCAAGTGTTTCACGGGCAGCCCGGACGATCAGCTTTCGGCTCCTGTCCTGTACGCCGACCGCGGCCCCCGCGGGATTGGACGTTTTGTCCAGGCCCCCAAACGGCCGGTTCTCCTCTAAGGAAGAGACCTTCGTAGAGTGACGGAGCAGGATTCCGATATGGCCACGATCTCGGCGGACGCTGCCGCCGCCTCCTCCTCCAAGCCGGAACGGGACGCCCGCCTGGCCTCGTCGGAGCCCGGCCACGTCGCCCCCGGCGAGATCGCCCTCGGGGTCATCATCGGCCGCACCTCCGAGTTCTTCGACTTCTTCGTGTTCGGCCTCGCCTGCGTGCTGGTGTTCCCGCGCCTCGTGTTCCCGTGGGCCGACGCGGTGACCGGCACGCTCTATTCCTTCGGGCTGTTCGCCCTCGCCTTCGTGGCCCGCCCGATCGGCTCGGTGCTGTTCATGGCGATCGACCGGCGCTACGGCCGGGCCACCAAGCTCACCATCGCGCTGTTCCTGCTCGGCCTCTCGACCTGCCTCATCGCCTTCCTGCCGGGCTACGAGACCATCGGCCACTGGTCGGCGGTGCTGCTCGGGCTGTGCCGCATCGGCCAGGGACTGGCGCTCGGCGGCGCCTGGGACGGGCTCGCCTCGCTGCTGGCGCTCAACGCCCCCAAGACCCGCCGCGGCTGGTACGCGATGCTGCCGCAGCTCGGCGCGCCCGTCGGCTTCATGCTGGCGAGCGGGCTGTTCGCGTTCTTCCAGCTCCAGCTGTCGGACGCCGACTTCATGGGCTTCGGCTGGCGCTACCCGTTCTTCGTCGCCTTCACGATCAACGTCGTGGCCTTGTTCGCGCGCCTTCGCCTCGTCGCGACGGAAGAGTTCCGCCGCCTGCTCGAGGCCGACGAGCTCGAGCCCGAGCCGGTCGTCGAGACGGTGCGGGCGAGCGGCCGCAACATCCTGGTCGGCGCCTTCGTGCCGCTGGCCTGCTACGCCCTGTTCCACCTCGTCACGGTATTTCCGGTCAGCTGGATCAACCTGTTCACCGGCCGCTCGGTCGGCGAGTTCCTGATGGTGCAGTTTGCCGGCGCCGTCATCTGCACGATGACCATCATCATGTCGGGCCTGATCGCCGACCAGATCGGCCGGCGCTCGACCATCGCGCTCGCCGCCGCCCTGATCGGCCTGTTCGCGCTGGGCAGCATCATCGCCCCGCTGCTCTTCGGCGACAGCATGCCCGGGCAGACGATCTTCGTCGTCGTCGGCTTCGCGCTGCTCGGCCTCGCCTACGGCCAGAGCTCGGGCGCCATCGCGGAGAACTTCGGCACCAAGTACCGCTACACCGGCTCGGCCCTGACCTCGGACCTCGCCTGGCTCGTCGGTGCCGGCTTCGCGCCGCTCGTCGCGCTCTACGCCTCGAGCCACCTCGGGCTGCCGTGGGTCGGCGTCTACCTGCTCTCGGGTGCGGTCTGCACGCTCGGCGCGCTCGGCCTCAACCGGCGGCTCGGGGTGTCGGCCTAGAACCTCTCCTCTCCCCCCTGTGGGGGGAGGGGTCGTGGGGATCGAAGATCCCGCGTGGGGGTGGTGCAGGAGGCACCACCGAGCTCTATTCGGCACCACCCCCACCCCTGTCCCTCCCCACAGGGGGGAAGGGAAGTGCCACATCCTCAGGCGGCCCCCACCCGGAACCGCGCCGCGTGGCTGCCGATCTCCTCGAAGGCGCCAGGCGTCGCCCCGGCCTTCGCGAGCGCCGCCTGCGCCTCCTCCGGGCTCACGTGCCCGGGCAGCGCCAGGAGCTGGCTCAGGCCCCCGCTGACGCCGGCGCTCGCCACCACCTCGCCCCCGAGCGCCTCGACGGCCTCCATCGCCTCGTCGCGCCAGCGCTCGAACCGGGCGGCGTAGAGCACCCAGTCGCGCTGGGCCGCACTCGGGTCGTCGAGGGGCTTGGCGACGCAGAAGACCGGAGTGCCGGCCGGGTGGCCGGGCCGCTCGATGAAGGGCAGCCGGGCGATCACCTTCGGGCGCCCCGGTCCCGCGAGCTGGCGCCACCAGGCCCCGGCGGTCACGCCCTGGTCGAGGCGAAAGACCCCGAGATCGCCTCGCGAGGCGGCGACCGCCGCGATGACCGCCGCCGCACTCGGATGGGGCCGGTACGGCACCGTGAAGCCGAAATGGAACCGGGCCGAATCGCGCATCGGCGCGTCGCCGCCCGAGACGTCGGCATGAACCGCGAACGGCGCCTGCACGTAGGTGAAGGTCGCGATGATGACGCGCCAGATCCCCTCCACGGTATCGAGCGGCAGGAGCCCCTGGTGGCGCTCGGCGATCATGCGCATCATCGAGGCCTCGCGGCCGGGCCGGAAGGCCGAGCCGGAGGCGGAGGTCTTCTTGACGGCGATCAGCCGGTCGATGATCCGGCCGCGCTCCATCAGGAGGTCGTGCATCGCCGAATCGATGCGGTCGATGTCGGCCCGGAGGGCGGCGAGGTCGGTGGGCGGGGGCGACGTCATGGCTTAGCGGGATGAGGCGGCAGGAAGATCCGTCTTACGACCGCCGCCGCCCGCGGACCAGGGCCGGCATCGTACGGGCCTCCGGAGATCGTTCTTCCGTCGATTGACGGCGCGACAGCGAAGCCCTACCTCTTTCGTCCGTTGAAGCGGAAATTTCGGACGCTTTAACGGCCGGTCCGGTTTGGAGAACGAACGACTTCCGGATTTTTCGTTAACGCCCGCCATCCGGCGCCAGCCCCGTGAGAAGCATGGCCACACCTCTCCTGAAGCCCGGGACCGAGGCCGCCTCCCAGGCGGTCGAGCCGACGAGCCCCGTCGCCCAGTTCGGGCCCGACGCGCCGCTGATGATGGATGCCGGTGTGGAGCTGGCGCCCTGGCAGATCGCCTACCAGACCGCCGGCACGCTCAACGCCGAGCGCAGCAACGCGGTGCTGGTCTGCCACGCCCTCACCGGCGACCAGCACGTCGCCAACACCCACCCGGTCACCGGCAAGCCCGGCTGGTGGGAGCGCTTGGTCGGTCCCGGCAAGCCGGTCGACACCGACCGCTACTTCGTGATCTGCGCCAACGTGGTCGGGTCGTGCATGGGCACGACGGGACCGGCCTCCCTCGACCCGGCGACCGGCCGGGCCTACGGCCTCGACTTCCCGCTGGTGACGATCCGCGACATGGTGCGCGGCCAGGCGATGCTGCTCGACCGGCTCGGCATCAAGGACCTGTTCCTGTGCATCGGCGGCTCGATGGGCGGGATGCAGGTGCTGCAATGGGCGGCGAGCTACCCCGAACGGGTCTTCGCCGCGATGCCGATCGCGACGGGTGCGCGCCACTCGGCCCAGAACATCGCCTTCCACGAGGTCGGACGGCAGGCGATCCTCGCCGATCCGAACTGGCATGGCGGGCGCTACCTCGACGTCGGCACGCGCCCCGCCAAGGGACTCGGCGTCGCCCGGATGGGTGCCCACATCACCTACCTGTCCGAGCCGGCGCTCCACCGCAAGTTCGGCCGCCGGCTGCAGGACCGGGACGCCCCGACCTTCTCGTTCGACGCCGACTTCCAGATCGAGAGCTACCTGCGCCACCAGGGCATCACCTTCGTCGAGCGCTTCGACGCCAACGCCTACCTCTACCTGACCCGGGCGATGGACTATTTCGACCTCGCCGCAGACCACGGCGGCGTGCTCGCCAACGCCTTCCGGGGCACCAGGACGCGGTTCTGCATCATGTCCTTCACGTCCGACTGGCTGTTTCCGACCGCCGATTCGCGGGCGATCGTCCACGCGCTCAACGCCGCGGCGGCGCCGGTCGCCTTCGTCGAGGTCGAGAGCGACAAGGGTCACGACGCCTTCCTGCTCGACGAGCCGGCGATGACCTCGGCCGCCAAGGGCTTCATCGCGGCCGCCGCCCGGGAGCGCGGCCTGTGAACGCCTCCGCTCCCCTCGCCCCCGCGATCCTGCCCCAGGACGCCACCGGCTCCTCGCGCATCGACCACCTGGTGATGCTGAACCTCGTCGAGCCCGGCTCCCGGGTCCTCGACGTCGGCTGCGGCGACGGCTCGCTGCTCGCGCTGCTGCGCGACCGGCGCGGCGTCGACGGCCGCGGCATCGAGCTCTCGCGTCAGGGCGTCAACGCGTGCCTCGCCCACGGCCTGCCGGTGATCCAGGGCGACGCCGACACCGACCTCGCCGCCTATCCGGACGACGCCTTCGACTACGTGATCCTGTCGCAGACGATCCAGGCGACGCGCCAGCCCAAGGCGGTGCTGGAGCACCTCCTGCGCATCGGCCGCCACGCGATCGTGTCGTTCCCGAATTTCGGCCATTGGCGGGTGCGCAGCGAGCTGATGCTGCGCGGCCGGATGCCCGTGACCGACACCCTGCCGGATCCCTGGTACGAGACCCCGAACATTCACCACTGCACGATCCGGGACTTCGTGGGCCTGTGCCGCCTCGTCGGCGCCCGGATCGAACGCGCCTCGGCGCTCGACGCATCGGGCCACCCGATGCGCTTCGCCCTGCCGTGGTGGGTGTGGAACCTCGTCGGCACGCAGGGGGTGTTCCTGCTCCGGCGGGAGTAACGGATCGTCGCCGACGAGGTCCTACCCGTCGGCCATGATCTTGTCCCGAGCCGCCGAAACCAGGAAGGCCGAGCGCGTCACGCCGCGCTCCTGCGCCGCGCGGTCGATCATCGCCAGGGCGCCTGCATCCAGCGAGAGGTTCACCCGCACCGTGCGGCCCTCGTCCAGGACGAGCGGCACCGTGGCGACCAGGATGGCATCGCGCATCGCCGCCGCCTCGTCCGGGTCGGCCATCAGGGCATCGGCCTTGCGCGGCTCCGGAGCTCCGAGGCCGGACGCCAGACGATCGCCGATCCATTCGCGCAAGGCCGCTCCGGCATCGGCGATGGCCTCGTCGATCGTCGCCCCCATGGCGGTGCAGCCGGGGCAATCCGGAAAGGCGGCCCCGTAGCCACCGGGCTCGCCGTCAATCAGGGCAATGTAGCGCGGCATGTCGTCCTCTCAGATCCAGCCGGCGGCCTTGGCGATGACGCGGGCGACACCGGGCGTGAGAATCCGGTGACGGGGCACCATGATCTTCACGCCGGGCCGGTCCGCGACAGCGAACTTCTCGTGCTTCGTCCCACCCTCGCTGACCCAGCCCTCGGCCAGGAGCCGCGCCACGATCGCCCGGGCCTCCGTTTCGACCTTCGGCATCGTCACGCTCCGTGTGTAGATATTTCTACACGGAGAGGTCGCCGACGCAAATACCCGCGAAAGGTCCCGGACATACCGCGGCAGGGTCGATGGCGGTGACGGCGCGGCGTGCGAATGTCCGATACCGGAGGTGATCCGGCTTTCCGCGCTTGGGTCGGACCCGACCGGCGACTTCCCGGAGACCGGCCTTGAGATAGCCTCACGTCGAGCTGCCGGCCTCCCGGGGGCCGATCCCGGCTCGCTTCAGCGTTCCGGCCAGAAGCTCGATCTGCGCGGCGATGCGCCCGAACGCCGTCGACTCCGCCTGCTCGGGCTTGGGCGGCAGCCGCTCGCCGGCAGCGGTGGCGGCGAGCGCCCGGGACAGCCAGTCGCGCCAGGCCCGCCACGTCGCGGCCTCGGCGCCCGCGGGCTCCGGTTCGTGGCGCAGGATCGCCAAACGCCCGGCCATGCGGCGGAGCGTGGCGTCGGCGACCATCGCGGCCTCGATGCGGGCATGCCCGCGGCGGCGCGGCTCCTGCAGGGCGCGGGAGAGCGCGGCCTCCAGGTTGTTGCTGGCAAGCCCCGCCGCCCGGGCGGCGGCCTCGGCGGCGGCGGACTGGGCGTCACCCAGGCGCTCCGCCACCACGGCGTCGGCGTAGCGGGCATGGGTCTCGAGGGCGGTGCGGAGCGCGTCGCGCACCCGGGCCGGCTCCCAGAGCGGCCACAGCAGCAGGCCCGCCAGCACCGCGACCGCCCCGCCCAGCACCGTGAACAGGGCCCGCATCCCGACGATCTCCCAGGACGAGTGCCCGGGCTCGACGAGCTCCACCAGCACCACGACGAGGGGCGTCAGGCAGGCGATGAAGGTGCCGTAGCTGACGCCGCGGGCGGCGAAGCCGAGGACGCTGAGCGGCACCATCATGGCGGCGAGGACCGGCGGCGAGGTGGCGTAGAACGCCAGCACCGCCCCGATCAGCCCGCCCAGCACCGTGCCGCCGACGCGCTCCAGCGCCCGCTGCCAGGTGGCGGCGTAGAAGGGCTGCATCGTCAGCACCACCGTGATGGTGAGCCAGTGGGTGAACGGGCCCGGCCACCAAGCAGTGACGGCGAGCGCCGGCAGCGCCACGACGGTCGCCCGCACCGCGTGGCGCAGGTTGGCCGAGGACCAGGTGAGGTTGGCGCGCAGCGGCTGCAGCACGGTCTCGCGCCAGGGCGGGGCCGGCGCCCCGGCGAGCCCGCCGCCGCCGGCCAGGTCCTCCGGCCCCGACAGCTTGGCGCCGATCCGCACCCGGTCGAGGATGCGCTCGGCCATCCGCCGCAGCGCCGGATCGGCACCCGGGCCTGGCCGGGCCCGGGCGAGCGCCCGCTCGATCCGCGCGAGGTCCACCGGCCGGTCGCGCCGGATCGCCCGCGACAGCACCTTCAGGGCCGGCGGCAGGAGGCGCAGGAGCCGGGCGGCCTCGGCCCGCTGCGCCGGGGTCGCGCGCTCGAGGTAGTCCGAGAGGGCGATCATCGTGCCGAAGAGCTGCTCGGCGGCCTCCAGCCGGATCAGCGCCCGGGCGTTGCGCTCCGACAGGCGGGCCCGGCTGCGGGCGAGGTCGAGCACCAGGGTGCGGGCGGCCTCGATCGCATCGCGCACCGCCCGCCGGTGGCCGCGGGCATGGGCCTCCCAGATGGCAGGACCGGTCTCCTGCGGCTCGCCCGCGAGCCGGCGCAGGTCGCGGGCGAGCCGCGACAGGCCGCGCCAGACGTCCCCGATCGCCGCATGGGCCGGCCGGTAGGGGTGGAGCCGCCACACCACGAGGGCGAGGAAGGCTGCCCAGAGCCCGCCGGCCCAGAACATCGCGGCGACGACGACGCCCTGGTGCAGGCTCAGCGCGCGGTCGAGGGCGAGGCAGAGCACCACCACCAGCACGTTGCCGACGGTCTGGGCCGGCACGCCCCAGACCCGCGCGAAGGTGCAGCAGAAGATGACCGCGAGCGCGACCGGCAGCACCAGGGCCGGGCCGTAGCCCTCCATCACCCCGAAGGCGCCCCAGAACAGGCCGCCGAGACCCGCGAAGGCGAGGAGCGCCCGCAGCCGCGGCCGGATCGGCCCGCCGATGTCGCAGAAGCAGGTCAGGTTGGCGGCGAGCGCCATGGTGAGGAGCGGCGGCCAGGCGAGCCAGGTGTGCAGCAGGATGATCGACCCAAAGGCCAGGGCCGCCCGCAGGCCCTCGATCACATTGATCCCGGTGAGGTCGGGGGCCATCGGCAACCGGGCGAGGTCGGGGCCAGGCTCGCGCAGGGTCCCGCGGCGGATCGGGGCGGGCTTCATCGGGCGGAACGGGGCACGGGGGGCGCTCGGGTCGCGGAGTCGGTGGGGCCCCGCGATCCGCACCGGGGCAAGCGGCATGCCCCTCGGCAGGCGACCGAACGGCGCGGTGCGGGTCCCGTCCCCGTTATAGGACGCCGGGCGGCAGCGTGCACCGCATCACGCCGACAGGCGTGCCCCGGGACGACGGAGATACCCGCCCTGGCGCGCGGGTGGGGTCGCGCTATGTCGCCTCGTGTCGAGCGAGCCCGGCCGCAGACCGGGCCGTCCCTGACGGAGGATTCGTTTGCCGATGCGCCTCTCCCGCCTGCCCGCCCTCACCGGCGCCCTTCTCGCGCTCGCCTGCGGCGGGGCCGCCGCCCAGGGTATCCGCAATGCGCCGCCGCCGCGGGCGCTGGAGACGGCGGCCTACATCTTCGCGGCGGCCAACGTCTGCGGCTACCGCATCGGCACCGAGGCGTTCGAGGCGCTGCTCGCCCGCTACCAGGTGACGATCGACGACGTGCGCCCGCCGCGCGGGCCCTTCGGCGCCAAGGTCCAGACGATCTTCACCCTGATGTCGAACCAGATGATGCAGAACCGCGACGCCGCCTGCCTGGCGGTGGCCGGCGAATACGGCCCCGAGGGCAAGGTCGTCCCGGGCATCCTCCTGCCCGCCGCCCCGGCCGAGGCGCCGGCGCCCTCCAAGCAGCCCTGACCGGCACGGAGACACGGATGAGCGACGAGACCCGCCCGCACGGGCGCTACGGCTACAGCGCCCTGCCTCAGCGCCTAGTCTACGACTGGCCCGGGGGGAAGCGGCTGGCGGTCTACGTCGCCCTCAACGTCGAGTGCTTCGCGTTCGGCGGCGGGCTCGGGGCCGAGCTGGCCCCGGGCGGGCCGCAGCCCGACGTGCTGAACTACGCCTGGCGCGACTGGGGCAACCGCGTCGGCGTCTTCCGCCTGGCGGAGCTGTTCGACGAGGTGTCGCTGCCGGCCTCGATCCTCGTCAACAGCCGCATCTACGCCGAGTGTCCCGGCCTGATGGAGGTGTTTCGCGCCCGCGGAGACGAGGTGGTCGGTCACGGCCGCAGCAACGCCGAGCGCCAGGGCACCCTGCCCGAGGATGAGGAGCGGGCGCTGATTGCCGAGGCGACCGCGGTCCTGGCCCGGGCCGAGGGCAAGGCGCCGGCCGGCTGGCTCGGCCCCTGGATCTCGCAGAGCCGCGCCACCCCGGACCTCCTCGCCGAGGCCGGGTACCGCTACCTCCTCGACTGGTGCCACGACGACCAGCCGACCTGGTTCACGACCCGCGGCGGCGGCCGCATCCTCTCGGTGCCCTACCCGCAGGAGCTGAACGACATCCCGTCGATCGTCGGGCGCAAGGATTCCGGCGCGCAATTCGCCGAGATGATCGTCGACACCTTCGAGGAGATGCGCGCCGCCGCCGAGGCCGCCCCGCTGGTGATGGGCATCTCGCTCCATCCCTACCTCGTCGGCCAGCCGCACCGGCTGCGGCCCCTGCGCCGGGCGCTGGCGCACATCGCCGAGGCCCGGGACGCGGTGTGGATCACCCGCCCCGGCGCCATCGCCGACCATGCGATGGCGCTGCCGGAGGGCATGGTGCCCGGATAGGTACTTTTCGCGAAGGGGTCAGCGCCCCGTCCAGCGCGGCGGGCGCTTGCCCAGGAACGCCTCCATCCCCTCGCGGAAATCGGCGCTCGTGTAGCAGCTCAGGATCAGATCGTCCCCGGCCTCGGACGGAGCCTCGTCGCGCACGCGGCGCAGGCCCTCCTTGGTGGCGGCGAGCGTCAGCGGCGCATGCCCGGCCACCAGATGCGCGAGGGCGCTCGCCCGCTCGGCCAACGCCGCGGCATCCTCCACCACCTCGCTCACAAGCCCGATCGCCCGCGCCTCCTCGGCCTCGATCAGGCGGGCGGTGAAGATCATCTCCTTGACCCGGGCGGCGCCGACGAGGGCCGAGAGCCGGCGCAGGTTGGCGACCGACAGGCAGTTGCCGAGGGTACGGGCGATGGGAAAGCCGAACCGCGCGTCGCGGGTGGCGATGCGCAGGTCGCAGGCGGCCGCGATCGCCGCGCCGCCGCCGGTGCAGGCCCCGGCGATCGCCGCGATGGTTGGCTTAGCGCAGCGCTCGACCGCGCCGAGCACCCGGTCCATGAAGCGCTCGTAGCCGAGCGCGTCCTCCGCCGTCGAGAAGGCGCGGAACTGGGCGATGTCGGTACCGGCCGCGAAGGCGCGCCCGCCCGCACCCTGGATCACCACCGCGCGGACCGCCGGGTCGGCATCGATCGCCTCGGCGAGGCCGTGCAGCCGCTCGTACATCGCGAAAGTGAGGGCGTTGCGCGCCTGCGGCCGGTTGAGGGTGATGCGGGCGATGCCCGCCTCGTCGACCTCGTGGAGCAGTTCGTCGGTCTCGGTCATGGCGGGCGCATCCGGGTGGGCTTCTGCGCCCGAGCCTAAGCATCATTCGCCGGGACGGTCACCGGTGGAGCGGGGCGAACGACGCGCGAATCGGCAGTGCGGTGCCGCTCCGCCGGCGGCCCGCCTCGCGGCCTGCCGAAGATCCGCGCGCGACGACGAACGCCGGGGCGCCCGCGACGTTGATGCGCGACCGGAATCGAGCAGGAGACGACGCATGAGCAAGCAGGCGGCATCCGATAAGGATCACGAGAAGAGCGACCACGAGGAAACCTGGACGGCCTTCCGCGAGGCGGTGAACATGAGCCCGGGCGAACTCGAGAAATGGCTCGACACCGAGGAGAGCCGCTCGGTCGGCTGGAGCGACGGCGCCAAGAAGGAGAGCGCCAAGGGCGGCGAATCGGTCGGCCATCACCAGGGGCGCCGGATCGTCGAGATCAAGCACACCAAGAAGGCTGACCTCACCGACGAGGATTACGCCGACATGCGCAAGGTCGCGTCCTACGTCAAACGTCATCTCGCCCAGGGCGGGCCGGAAAAGGACGCCGAGACCTCGCGCTGGCGCTACTCCCTCATGAACTGGGGCCACGATCCGCTGAAGGATTGAGGCATAGCCGCCACAGCGACATGGTGGCGCGGGGCAAGGCGCAAGTTTCTCCCGCGTCGCCGCATTTCGACAACTCTGTTCGCTCTCGGGCCGCACTGACGAAACGAACCATGCTCCGGCCGCAGTTCGGCCCGGATCTTGCTGACCCTTGCCCATGCCCCAGGGTCTTCGCATCGCTCCGGCGATGTGGCTGACTGGGGTCAAGCCGTAAGGCATCGCGAAAAGCGGGCATATGGGGGTCCGGGATGGTGGGAGCGGATGTGCGGCGGCGCCGGGCATGGTCCGGCGCGCGGGCGGGTGTGTGGGCCGGCATGCTGGCCGTCGTCCTCGCGGGTCTCGGCTTCGCCGACCGGGCCGGGGTCCCGGCGCTCGCCGTCCTGCCCCGCCCCGCCGAGGCTCCCCCCGACACCGCGCCCGACGGGCCGCCGACCCGGATCACGCTCGGCCCGGGCGGGCGCGACGTTCGCCTGTGGGGCGACCTCAACGACGGCGCCGCCGCGCGGCTGCGTCGCGTGCTCGACGCCAACCCGGGCGTGGCCCGCCTGCACCTGACCAGCGACGGCGGGCTCGTCGACGAGGGGGTGGCGATCGGCGAATTGGTGGCCGAGCGGGGTCTCGTCACCTACGTGCCGGATTACTGCGTCTCGGCCTGCACCCTCGCCTTCGTGCGCGGCCGCGAACGCCTGATCGTCGAGGACAGCCGGCTCGGCTTCCATGCCCCCTACGAGCCGGGCGCCTTCGGCAGCATGGTCCAGGTCGATTCGACCGAGGAGCGCGGCCGCTACCTCGCCGCCGGCCTCGAGCCCGGCTTCGTCGATCAGGCCCTCGCCACCCCCTCCCGTGACATCTGGATCCCCGACGCGGCACGCCTGCGCGCCGCAGGCGTCGTCACCCGGGTGGTCGGGCCGGGCGACCTGCCGGATTCGACCCTCGACGACGACGATTCCCTCGCCGGCGCCCGTGCGGCGGTGCTTCGCGCCGTCGACCTCCTCGCCCCGTTCGCGGCGCAGCGGCCGGGGGTGCTCGACGGGATCGCCGCCCGCTACCGCGACGCCTACCGCCAGGGCCGCAGCGAGAGCGAGGGGCTCGACCTCATCCGGGCCGAGGCCGCGGGCGCGATCCGGACCGCCTTCCTGGGCACCGACGACGCCACCCTGGCGGATCTCGGCCGCCTCGTCCTCGACGCCATGGCGGCGAGCGGCAGCGAGGAGGCCTGCCGCGCGGTCGGGCGGGACGGCGATCTCGTGGCCGCCGCCGAGGCCCTGCCGGATCGCAGGGGCCCCGGCCGCCTGGGAGACCTCCTCGACCGGGCGTTCGCCGGGCCGGCGCCCCTCGCCGCGCGGGTCCGGCCGACGCCGCCGCTCCTGGCCGCCGCCTCGCCCCTGCACGGCCACGCGCCCGGCTGCACCGCCCTGCGCCACCGCCTCGCCGGGATGCTGGCCCGCGGCGACACCTTGCGGCTGCGGGAGGCCCTGCTCGGCCGTACGGCCCGGCGCCTGGAGGCCTCGGCCCTGCCGGGAGAGCCATGACGCCGGCCGGTTGCGGCCGATCCGCCCAGCCCGGCCGCCGGACGTCCGCCACCCCCTGGCGCGCGTCGCGCCCGGACTAGTTTCCGCGGCATGTCCCATCATGCCATGACCCGGGCCGCCGGCCTCGATCGTCTCGCCGGCTTCCTGTCCGGCCCCGGCGCCGACTACGCCGCCGCCCGCAACACCGATCCCGGCCGGGACGGGGCGCCGACGACTTCGTGCCTCTCGCCCTACCTGCGCCGCCGGCTCCTGACCGAGGAGGAGGTCGCGCGGGCCGCGGTCTCGGCCTTCGGGGAGCGGGGGGCGGAGAAATTCGTCTCGGAGATCTTCTGGCGCACCTACTTCAAGGGTCATCTCGAGACCCACCCGGAGGCCTGGGCGGGCTACCGGGCCGGGCGAGAGGCCGGGAGGGTGCGCCTGTCCGACGAACCGGGCCTGCGCCGGACCCACGAGCGGGCGATCGCCGGCGAGACCGGCATCGACGGGTTCGACGCCTGGGCGGCGCAGCTCGTCGCGGACGGCTTCCTGCACAACCACGCCCGGATGTGGTTCGCGTCGATCTGGATCTTCACCCTGCGGCTGCCCTGGGAGCTCGGCGCGGCGTTCTTCCTGCGCCACCTCCGCGACGGCGATCCGGCGAGCAACACCCTGTCCTGGCGCTGGGTCGCGGGACTGCACACGCGGGGCAAACCGTACCTCGCGAGGCGCGACAACATCCGCGAGTTCACGCGCGGCCGTCACGATCCCGCCGGCCTGAACGAGGGCGCCGCCTCGCTGGATAAGGAGATGCCACCCCGGGAGGTGCCCCTGCCGCCGGCCGACGCCGCGCCCGACGGGCCGGTCGCCCTGCTCCTCCACCTCGACGACCTGAACCCGGAGACCCTGCCCCTCGGCGCCGCCCGGGTGATGCGCGTCGCCGGCCTCCTCGTCTCGGCCGAGGAGGCGTGCGAGACGGTGCGGGCGGCGGACGCGGCGGCGATGGCGGATGCGCTGGCCCGGGCGGCGGCGCATTTCGGCTGCCCCGTGGAGCCGATGCGGGACGGCTGGGCCGGCGGTCTGCCGGTGGCGACGCCGTACGCCCCCGTCGGCCCCTCGGCCGATGCCCTGCCGGCGAGCTGCTGCCGGATCCGGCGCGACTGGGACGAGCGGGCCTGGCCGCTGTCGAACCGCGGCTATTCGCGGCTGCGCGGCGCGATTCCGAAGCTGATGGCACCCTGACGGTACGAGGTCCCCTCTCCCGGGCGGGAGAGGGGATGCGTCTTCACGGGAACGACGACCCGCTCACGCGGCCTTCGGCGCCCCGGCGTCGTTGCGCTTCGCGTCGTAGCGGTCGAGCATCATCAGCTTGTGCCAGACCTTGACGAAGTCGCGCACGAACCGCTCCTGCCCGTCGCGGCCGGCATAGATCTCCACCACCGCCCGGAGTTGCGCGTTCGCGCCGAAGACGAGGTCGCAGCGGGTCGCCGTGAACTTCGTCTCGCCGGTCTGCCGGTCGTCGAGGGTGAAGGCGTGGCCCGCCCCGTCGGTCTTCTTCCACTCGTAGTCCATGCTGGTCAGAACGGTGAAGAAGTCGTTGGTGAGCGCGCCGACGCGGTCGGTGAAGATTCCGTGCCGCGAGCCGTCGTGGTTGAGGTTGAGCGCCCGCAGGCCCCCGGTCAGCACCACCCATTCGGGCGCGGTCAGCGCCAGGAGGTTGGCCTTGTCCAGGAAGACCTCCTCGGGCGCGACGCGGCCCTGGGTGATCTCGGCGAAGGACGGATCGACGTAGTTGCGGAAGCCGTCGACCAGGGGCTTCAGCCACTCGAAGCTGTCGGCGTCGGTGAGCGCGTCGGTGGTGTCCATCCGGCCCGGCACGAACGGCACCGGGGTCGCGGTTCCGGCTGCCTTCGCCGCCTCCTCGACGGCGGCGCAGCCGCCGAGCACGATCAGGTCGGCGAGCGAGACCTTCTTGCCCCCGGCCGCCTTGCCGTTGAACCCGGCCATAATGCCGCGCAAGCGCTCGATCACCGGCAGGGTGCGACGGTTGACGGTCCAGCCCGATTGCGGCGCGAGCGCCAGCCGCGCGCCGTTGGCGCCGCCGCGCTTGTCGCTGTTGCGGTAGGTCGCGACCGACGAGAAGGCCGTGAAGGCGAGGTCGGAGACCGACAGGCCGGTGGCCAGAATCTCCGCCTTCAGGGCGGCGATGTCGGCCTCGTCGACCAGCGGGTGGTCGACCGGCGGGATCGGATCCTGCCAGAGGAGATCGTCCTCGATCTTGGTCTCGGGGCCGACATAGCGCTCCTTCGGGCCCATGTCGCGGTGGGTCAGCTTGTACCAGGCCTTCGAGAACTGGAGCGTGAAGTAGTCGAAGTCGGACAGGAACTTCTCGCAGATCTCGCGATAGACCGGATCGGTCTTGAGCGCGATGTCGCTGGTCATCATCATCAGAGGATGCGACTTGCCCGGGATGTGGGCGTCGGGGGTGCGCGGCGCGTCCGGGTCGGTCGGCTCCCATTGCAGGGCGCCGGCGGGGCTGCGGGTCTGCTTCCACTCGAACTTGAACAGGTTCTCGAGGTAGCTGTTGTCCCAGGTCGTCGGGTTCTGCGTCCACGAGCCCTCGATGCCGTTCGTCATCGTGTGCTCGGCCGCGCCGGAGCCCTCCGGATTGTGCCAGCCCAGGCCCATCGCCTCGATCGGGGCGATCTCCGGCGGCGGGCCGATCCGGTCGGCCTTGACCATACCGTGGCTCTTGCCGAAGGCGTGGCCGCCGGCGATCAGCGCCACGGTCTCCTCGTCGTTCATCGCCATGCGGGTGAAGGTCACCCGGATGTCGCGGGCCGAGCCCATCGGGTCGCCGTTGGCGTAAGGGCCCTCCGGGTTGACGTAGATCAGCGACTGGTGCGAGGCGGCGAGCGGGTTCTCGAGGTCGTAATCGGCCTCGCCGTTCTTTCCGCGCCAGCGCTTGTCGCGGTTGACCATCTCGTCGAACGACTTGACGTTGGTCGGGTCCCACAGCTCGGGCCCCCAGTAGGTCGCGTTGTCGGCCTCCCAGGCATCCTCGCGGCCGCCGGCGAAGCCGTAGGTCGGGAAGTTCATGATCTCGAGGGCGATGTTGCCGGTGAGCACCATCAGGTCGGCCCAGGACAGGGCGCTGCCGTATTTCTGCTTGATCGGCCAGAGCAGGCGGCGCGACTTGTCGGTGTTGCCGTTGTCCCACCAGCTGCTGATCGGCGCGAAGCGCTGCAGGCCCTGGCCGGCGCCGCCGCGGCCGTCGGCGATGCGGTAGGTGCCCGCGGAGTGCCAGGCCATGCGGATCATCTGCGGGCCGTAATTGCCGTAATCGGACGGCCACCACGACACCGAGCTGGTCAGGAACTGCCTGATGTCGCTCTTCAGCGCCTCGTAGTCGAGCGACGCGAAGGCCGCCCGGTAATCGAACTCGGCTCCGAGCGGGTTCGCCTGCGGGCCGTTCTGGTGCAGCGTCTCGACGCGCAGGCGGTCGGGATACCACTGCTCTAGGGTCGGCGGCGTCGCCTGGGCGCCGCCGACGCGGTCGCCGCCGAACGGGCATTTGCCGGACAGGACGTCTTTATAGGTTTCCACGCCGTCGATCCTTCTGTGCCGATCGCGCTCGGGCGATCGGGAGGGGCGAGCGGGCGGCTCCGGTACGGGAACCGGGCTGCCCGCGAAGTCGCGCGCTGATGGGTCTGGGGCACTATACTGGTACAGGGTATCAGAAGCGGATCGCCGTATCGGGCGTCGGACGAAACCGACCTCCGCGCCGAGCGTGAACGACGACCCTTCATCCCGAACCCGAACCGACCATACGGTGCGCGGACGCAGATAGGCGCCGCTTCCGTTGCGGCCACTAAATTCGCGTTCACCGCGTCACGGCGTCTCGGCTGGACATGCCTGCGGGCTCGCGGCGGCGACGGTCGCGGGGTCGGAGCCGGACGGTGCGGTGCGCGTCGGCTGTCCGCCCGGAGCGTCGGCCGACGGGGCGGGCGGATGGAGGCCGGCGAGAAGGCGCCGGCAAGCCCGCAAGTCGTCGAGGACGGCGGTCAGGCTCGCCCGGTCGGCGCGGCCGAGCGGCGGCGGGGGCGAGGCCTCCGGTTCCGGCTCGTGGTCCGATTCGACGAAGGCCGGGGCGACCTGCTCGCCGCGGCCGACCGCCTGGACGAAGCGCATGCCGCGCTCGCGCAGGACCCGCTGGGCGCCCCGGATCGTGTAGCCCTGGCCGTAGAGAAGCCGGCGGATGCCGCGCAGGAGGTCGACGTCGTCGGGACGGTAGTAGCGCCGGTTGCCGCCGCGCTTGAGCGGGCGGACCTGGGTGAAGCGCGTCTCCCAGAACCGCAGCACGTGCTGGGGCAGGTCGAGATCCTCGGCGACCTCGCCGATGGTGCGGAAGGCACCGGGTTCCTTCTCGGGCAGGAGGGCCCGGCCGGGGGCGTCGGCCCCGCCGGCCTCCGACCCGTCGTCGCCCTCGATCGGCATCCCGGTCATCGGCCCGATCCCGCGTCAGCCCGTGCCTCGGTTCAGGCGTCGTCCTCGTCCGGGGCGGCGTCGCCGTTGATCCGGGCCTTGAGCACGTTCGAGGGCTTGAACACCATCACCCGGCGCGGCTCGATCGCCACCTCGACGCCGGTCTTCGGGTTGCGGCCGACCCGCTTGCCCTTGTCGCGCACCACGAAGGAGCCGAACGAGGACAGCTTCACGGTCTCGCCGGAGGACAGGCAGCCGCAGATCTCGGACAGGACCGTCTCCACCAGGGCGGCGGATTCCGTGCGCGACAGGCCGACCCGCTGGTAGACGGCCTCGCTCAGATCGGCCCGCGTGACCGTCTTGCCTGCCATCGTGCTGCTCCCCCGGCGGCTGATTCACGAACTAACGTATGTCTATGATCGCGCACGCTAATCGGCGTTGCGCGCCGGGTCAACCGGGCGTCCGGCGGGATCCCGGATAGTTTGCGGGTCGACCGGTGCGGGCCTACCAGCGGATCAGCGCGCTGCCCCAGGTGAAGCCGCCGCCGATCGCCTCGATCATCACGAGGTCGCCGCGCTTGATCCGGCCGTCGCGGCAGGCCGCGTCGAGGGCGAGCGGGATCGAGGCCGCCGAGGTGTTGCCGTGGCGGTCGACGGTCAGCACCACCTTCTCGCGGGCGATGCCGAGCTTGTCGGCCGAGGCCTCGATGATGCGCCGGTTGGCCTGGTGGGGCACGAACCAGTCGAGGTCGTCGGCGGTGGTGCCGGTCGCCTCGAAGGCTTGCGTCACCACGTCGGTGACCGAGCCGACGGCGAAGCGGAAGACCTCCTTGCCGACCATGCGCAGCTTGCCGGTCGTGCCGGTCGAGCCCGGGCCGCCGTCGACGTAGAGCTTCTCGCGGTGGCGGCCGTCGGAGCGGAGCTGGCTCGTCAGCACGCCGCGGTCGCTCGCGAGGCCCTCGCCTGCTTGCGCCTCGAGCACCAGGGCGCCGGCGCCGTCGCCGAACAGCACGCAGGTGGTGCGGTCCTCCCAGTCGAGCAGGCGCGAGAACGTCTCGGCACCGACGACGAGGGCGCGGGTGGCCGCTCCCGTCGCCAGGAACTTGTCGGCGGTGGCGACCGCGTAGACGAAGCCGGCGCAGACCGCCTGGAGGTCGAAGGCGGCCCCCGTCCGGATGCCGAGCCCGGCCTGGATCTGGGTCGCCGTCGACGGGAAGGTGTGGTCCGGCGTCGAGGTCGCGCAGATCACGAGGTCGATCGAGGCGGCGTCGATGCCGGCATCCTCCAGGGCCGCCCGCGCCGCCTTGATGCCGAGCACCGAGGTCGTTTCGTCGGGTTGGGCGATGTGGCGCTGGCGGATGCCGGTGCGCTGGACGATCCAGTCGTCCGAGGTGTCGACCCGGGCGGCGAGGTCGTCGTTGGTGACGGTGGTCCGCGGCAGGTAGGAGCCGCAGCCCCGCACCACCGAGCGAAGGCGGGTCATGATGCGTTCTCCTTGAGCCGAGGCGGTCGTCACGCCGACGCCTGGGCCGGCGTCGCGTCGAGGCGCTCCCGGATCGTCCGCATCAGGTCGTGACGGGCCATGTCGTAGGCCAGATCGATCGCCGCGGCGAAGCCCTCGGCGTCGGCGGCGCCGTGGCTCTTGATGACGATGCCCTCGAGGCCGAGGAACACGCCGCCATTGGCCCGGCTCGGGTTCATCTTCTCGCGCAAGGCCCGGAAGGCGCCGCGGGCGAACAGGTAGCCGATCTTCGCCATCAGGGTCCGGCCCATCGCGCCCTTGAGGTAGGCGGCGATCTGCTTGGCCGTGCCCTCGGCGGTCTTGAGCGCGATGTTGCCGGTGAAGCCCTCGGTCACCACCACGTCGACGGTGCCGCGGCCGAGATCCGTGCCCTCGACGAAGCCGTGGTAGGCCAGCCCCGCCAGGTCGGCTTCGCGCAGCATCCGGGCGGCTTCCTTGACCGCCTCGTTGCCCTTCATCTCCTCGGTGCCGACGTTGAGGAGCCCGACCGTCGGCCGGTCGAGGTCGAACACGATGCGGGCCATCGCGGCGCCCATCACCGCCATGTCGACGAGGTGGTTGGCGTCTGTGCCGATCGTCGCGCCGACGTCCAGCACCACGCTCTCGCCGCGCACCGTCGGCCACAGGCAGGCGATCGCCGGCCGCTCGATGTGCGACATCGTCTTGAGGCAGATCTTCGACATCGCCATCAGGGCGCCGGTATTGCCGGCCGACACCGCGGCGTCGGCCTCGCCGTCGCGCACCGCCTGGATCGCCTTCCACATCGACGACTTGCCGCGGCCGGAGCGCACCGCCTGGCTCGGCTTCTCGTCCATCGCCACCGACACGGCGGTGTGGCGGATCTCGACCGCGCCCTTCAGGCGCGGCTCGGCCGCGACCAGGGGAGCGAGCACCGCCTCGTCGCCGAACATCAGGAACGTCGTCTCGGGGTGGCGCTCGCGGGCGAGCCCCGCACCGGGCACGACCGTCGAGGGGCCGTGATCGCCGCCCATCGCGTCGAGCGAGATGCGCACTCTCTGGGACATGGGGGTGTCGAACAGCCTCTCGGATCCGCCGCGGGCAGAGCGCCACCGGATTTGGGACTAACGGCCGGATGCCGTCCAGGGGGTCCGCAGCGCGGCGGAAAATAGCGACACCGCGCCGGGCCGCAAACGAATTCTGAAGGCTTTCTCGCACCAAGCGTCCGGGACCGGCGCGAGGATCCCGGCCGCAGCCCCGCCGCGCTCGCGGCCGGGCGCTCCGTCAGGCCTCGTCGCCCTTAAGAGTCTGGAGCGCCGCGAAGGGCGTCTCCTTCCCGGCATCCGCCGGAGCCTCGAAGGCGACGCCGGGCTTGCGCGGATAGGGATCGAGGCCGAGCGCCAGGAACTCCGCCGCGAGGCTGCCGAGGTCGATGCGGCCGTTCACGATCGGGTCGGGGATCTCGGCATCTTCCGCGGCGGTGCCCGCGAAGGCGTCCTGGTCGGCGAAATCGACGTCGACCTCCTCGGACACGGTCGTGTCGAAAGGCTCCAGCGTGACGACGCAGGTCTGAGTCAGCGCCGATTCGACGGTGCCGGTGACCTGAAGCCGGTGGAGCGAGCCCGAGAGCCGGAAGGTCGCGACGAGCCGGGCGATCCCCGGCAGGCCGAAATCTCGGGCGAGCGCGGCACGCTCCTCCTCGCCGGCCTCGACGGTGACGGGCTGGCCCGTCCGCAGGGTGCGCTCGACCAGGATCGGACGGGAGAACGGGCCGACGCTGTCGGGGGTCATGCTGGCTCCTTTGGGGATCCTGGGGTGGTGGGGCGCCGCGCCGGCGCCGCAGCGGGGGCGCGCGCTTCGCGGCTTCGCCCGAGATGCGTCGCGCGCGGTCCCGGCGCAAGGGGCCCGGAAACGGGCGGCCACTCTACCGGACGCTCGGCGCGGCCGTACCGTCAGGACCGTGCGGCGGTGCCGGCGAAGCGCGCCGGGTCGGGCAGGACGGGGCCCTCGGCCATCAGCGCGTCGAGGTCGGTCGCGGCGAGCCCCGCATCCGCCGCCCCGACATAGGTGGCGAGGCCGCGGGCCGCCTCCGGCTCGTCCCGGGCGAGCACATTGCGGGCGAGCGACGCCGCGAGCGCGTCCGCATCGCCCGCGTCGAGGGCGGCGTCGTAGGCGGCGGCCCGGCCGTAGAAGGCCTGGGCCAGCTTCTTCATCCGCTTCGACACGCCCATGTCGCCGACGCCGAGCTCGCGCAGGGACGAATCGAGCTGCTCGAACACCGAGTTGACGAGGTCCTGGGCGATGTCGGCCGCCGGGGCCGGCAGGCGGCGCAGGTGGCGCAGCACCAGGACGACGTGCAGGCACAGGGCCTCGAACCGGCCCTCGACCGTGTCGGGCACGCCGAGGTCGAGGTAGAGCGCCGGGACGCGGGCGCCCGCATTGACCCGGCTGTGCAGCGCCCGGATGGCGCGCTCGCGGGAATCCTCGCGGCGGAAGGGATTGCGAATCATCTCAAGCTCTCGATTGTCCCGCGCGCACCCCGACGGGGACGGAGCCGGGCACGCCCCGCCCGCCGCACCGGGTCGTCACACCCCTGGCCGAACACCCGTGGCGGAACCTTGGCCGTGCCTTGCCAACGCCACAACCCCGGGGTACGGCAACGGTCGCTTCTCGCGCAAGGTCGCCAACCGGCCGGCCGATACACCGTCCCGTACACGTTTCCCCGAGGTCTCGATGCCGCGCCGCTTCACACCGTCGCTTCTCCGCCTCGCCGCGGCCGGTCTGATCGGTCTGTCGGCCGCGGGCTGCGTGATCGGCGAAGAGTTCCGGCACGGCTACATCATCGACGATGCCGCCGTCGCCCAGGTCCGCCCCGGCGCCAGCGCCGAGCAGGTGCTCCAGCTCCTCGGCACGCCGACCACCGTGTCGACCGTCGGCAACAAGTCCTGGTACTACATCAGCCAGAACACCCAGCGCACGGTCATGTTCCTGGGCGAGCGCCCGAGGGACCAGCGCGTCCTGGCCGTCTACTTCAACGCCGGCTTCAAGGTCGAGCGCGTCGCCCTCTACGGCGAGCAGGACGGCCGCGTGTTCGACTTCATCTCCCGCACCACGCCGACCAGCGGCGGCGAGCAGGCCTTCCTCGGCCAGCTGATGCGCGGCCTGACCAAGTTCGAGCCTTTCGGCAACGCTCGGTAATCCTCGGATCTTTGCGCGGCGGGCCGGGCGTGTCGCCCGGCCTTTCGTTTGTCTGGGGATGACGCGGGACCGGGCAGGAGGCGAACCGCGTCGCAGGTCCGGGTTCGAGGCAAGAACGATCCCTTCGGAGATCGAGCGCGGGTTTCCCCCTCTCCCCGCGGGCGGAAAGAGGGCTGTGCTTCCGCTCAGTAAGCACAGCAAGCGGAGGCGAAGACCGGAGCGAGGGTGAGGGGGTCTCAACGGATGAGGCTCCCCCCGGCACTACCCCCTCACCCTCGCCCTGCAGGCTTGCTGCCGACCCGACAAGGGGTCGTCAGCCCTCTCCCCGCTCGCGGGGAGAGGAGATTTCCCCCTACTCCGCCGCCGCCCGCTCCGCGTCGTCCCCCAGGAACCCGCCGGACTGGCGCGCCCAGAGCCGCGCATAGAGCCCCCCGGCCTTGACGAGGTCGGCGTGGCGCCCTTCCTCGACGATGCGCCCTTGATCCAGGACGACCAGCCGGTCGAGCGCCGCGATGGTCGAGAGCCGGTGCGCGATGGCGAGCACGGTCTTGCCCTGCATCAGCCGGTCGAGGGAGCCCTGGATCGCCGCCTCGACCTCGGAATCGAGGGCCGAGGTCGCCTCGTCGAGGATCAGGATCGGCGCGTCCTTCAAGATCACCCGGGCGATGGCGATGCGCTGGCGCTGGCCGCCCGACAGCTTGACGCCGCGCTCGCCGACCTGGGCGTCGTAGCCGCCGCGGCCCTTGTGGTCGGAGAGGTCGCGGATGAAGGCGTCGGCGTGTGCGGCACGCGCCGCCGCGACGATCTCGGCCTCGGTGGCGTCCTCGCGGCCATACGCGATGTTGTCACGGATGGTGCGGTGGAGGAGCGAGGTGTCCTGCGTCACCACGGCGATCTGGCGGCGCAGCGAGGCTTGCGTCACCGCCGCGATGTCCTGCCCGTCGATCAGGATGCGCCCGCCCTCGAGGTCGTGCAGGCGCAGCAGCAGCGAGGTGAGCGTGGTCTTGCCCGCCCCGCTCGGGCCGACGAGGCCGACCTTCTCGCCGGGCGCGATGCGCAGGGTCAGGTCCTCGATGATCCCGCCTTCGGCCTTGCCGTAGTGGAAGCTCGCGCCCTCGAAGCGAACCTCGCCCCCGGTGACCGCGAGGTCGCGGGCGCCCGGGCGATCGGTGAGCGCGTGGGGCCGGGCGATGGTCTGCATGCTCTCCTGGACCGTGCCGATATGCTCGAACAGGCCGCGCACGGTCTGCATCACCCAGCCCGACATCGCGATCAGCCGCAGCACCAGGGCGAGACCCGCAGCCCCCTCCCCGGTCGTCATCTGGCCGCGCGACCAAAGCGCCAGCACCACGCCGGCGGTGACCACGATGAGGATGCTGTTGAGGAGCGAGAGCGTGCCGGTCACCGCCGTGATGAGCCGGAACGAGTGCAGGTAGGCGTCGGTGTGCTCGACCGTGGCGTTGCGCACCGCCGAGCGCTCCTCGCGGTCGCGGGCGAAGAGCTTGACGGTGAGGATGTTGGTGTAGCTGTCGACGATGCGGCCGACGAGGGCCGAGCGGGTATCGGCGACCTGGAGCGAGCGCGCCCGGGCGCGGGGCACGAAGTAGGCCGTGAGCCCCGCATAGGCCAGGATCCAGACCAGCACGGGCAGGACCAGCCACGGGCTGATCGAGCCGAACAGGCTCACCGCCGTGACGGCGAAGATCGCGACGTAGAGCAGCGTGTCGATGACCACGACCGCGAGTTCGCGCACCGCGACCCCGACCTGCGTCACCCGGTTGGCGAGGCGCCCGGCGAAATCGGCCTGGAAGTACGACAGGGCGTGGCCCAGGGTGTAGAGGTGGGTGCGCCAGCGAATGAGACCGGTGGTCTGCGGCACCACGAGCTGGTTCGAGATCGCCTCGTGCGCCCAGGCGAGGAGCGGCCGGACCACCAGGATCAGGGCGGCGGCGAGCATCAGGCCGGTGCCATGGTCGCGCCACAGGGTCTCCGGGCCCGACCGGGCCAGGATGTCGACGAACCAGCCCATCAGCAGGTAGAGCGAGGCCTCGACGCTGCCGGCGGTGAGCGCCGTCACGAACAGCACCGCGAGGGGCTTGCGCACCGGCCGCAGGTAGAACCAGGCGAAGCCCGCCACCGTGCCGGGCGGGCGCTCGGCCTCGTCGAAGGGCGCGAAGGGATCGATGCGGCGCTCGAGCCAGTCGAGGAACATGCGGGCTCCCGTGAGGATCAGGGCCTTCAGCTATGCGGTGGGCACCGCCCGCCAACCGGGGGGTGATGCCGCAGGCGGCGCGCCGGGCTATGTCGGGGACACGACCCGACACCCCCCGGACCCATGCTGCGCCTCGCCCTCTACCAGCCCGACATCCCGCAGAACACCGGCACGATGCTGCGCCTCGCCGCCTGCCTCGGCGTCGCCGTCGAGATCATCGAGCCGGCGGGGTTCGACGTCTCCGACCGGCACCTGCGCCGCTCCGGCCTCGACTACCTCGACCACGTCGCCATCACCCGCCACCGCTCCTACGCCGCCTTCGACGCCTGGCGGCGGGAGGCCGGGATCCGGCTGGTGCTCGCCACCACCGCCGGCTCGGTGCCCTACACGACGCATGCCTTCGCGGACGGCGACTGCCTGATGGTCGGGCGCGAATCGGCCGGCGTGCCCGAGGCGGTCCACGCGGACGCCGACGCCCGCGTGGCGATCCCGATGCGGGCGGGCCTGCGCTCGCTCAACGTCGCGGTGGCGGCCGGGATGATGCTGGGGGAGGCCTTGAGGCAGACAGGCGGCCTCGCGGGGCCTTGGCCCGGGCCCGGCGCTGTGGGATGACACCAGCCATGACCGAGCCCGCTCCCGACCTCGCCGCGCTCAAGGCTACGGCGACCACCTGGTTCTCCACCCTGCGCGACCGGATCTGCGCCGCCTTCGAGGAGATCGAGGCGGAGGCGACCGGTCCCTTCGCCCCCGAGGCCGGCGGGCCGGGGCGGTTCGAGCGTACGCCCTGGGAGCGCACCGACCATTCCGGCGCGGCCGGCGGCGGCGGCACCATGGCGATGCTGCGCGGCCGGGTGTTCGAGAAGTGCGGCGTCCACGTCTCGGCGGTGCACGGCGAATTCGCCCCGGAGTTCCGCGGCCAGATCCCGGGCGCCGCGGAGGATCCCCGCTTCTTCGCCACCGGCATCTCGCTCATCGCCCATCCGTGGAACCCGCACGTCCCGACCGTGCACATGAACACCCGGTTCGTCGCCACCACCAAGACATGGTTCGGCGGCGGCGCCGACCTAACCCCGGTCCTCGACCGGCGCCGCACCCAGGACGATCCCGACACGGTGGCGTTCCACGCCGCCTTCGAGGCGGCCTGCGCCAAGCACCCGGCGGCCGACTACGCCCGCTACAAGGCCTGGTGCGACGAGTACTTCCACCTCAAGCACCGCAACGAGCCGCGCGGCATCGGCGGCATCTTCTACGACTACCATTGGACCGGCGACACCGAGGCCGACCTCGCCCTCACCCGCGAGGTCGGGCAGGCCTTCCTCGGCGTGTATCCCAGGATCGTGCGGCGCAACCTCGCCACCCCCTGGACCGAGGCCGACCGCCACGAGCAGCAGGTCCGGCGCGGCCGCTACGTCGAGTTCAACCTGCTCTACGACCGCGGCACGATCTTCGGCCTGAAGACCGGCGGCAACGTCGCGTCGATCCTGTCGTCGATGCCGCCGACGGTGCGGTGGCCTTAAGGCTCTCGGTGAAGCCCCTCCCCGACCTCGTCGCCGTCGTCCTGTGGATGGCGGGCGCGCTCCTGTCGTTCTCGGCCACCGCCATCGCGGTCCGTGAGGTGGCGCCGGCGCTCGGGCTGTTCGACATCTTGGCGGCCCGGGCGGCGGCAGGCGTCGCGATCGTCGGGACGGTCGCGTTCCTGCGCCGCCGGCCGCTGCCGGCGCGGCGGATGCGCCTGCACCTCGCCCGCAACCTCGTCCATTGGGGCGGCAACTACGCCTGGTCGTACGGCGTCACGCTCCTGCCGCTCGCCGTCGTCTTCGCCCTCGAATTCACCACGCCGGCCTGGGTGACGCTGCTCGCGGTCGTGATCCTGCGCGAGCGGCTGACCGCGAGCCGGCTCGCCGCGGTCGTTCTCGGCTTCCTCGGCGTGCTGGTGGTGCTGCGGCCGGGCCTCGCCGCCCTGCAGCCGGCGAGCCTCGTGGTGCTGCTCTCCGCGGTGATGTTCGCGCTGACCGCGGTCGCCACCAAGGCGCTGACCCGGACCGAGAGCGTGCTGTCGATCCTGTTCTGGATGAACCTGATCCAGCTGCCCCTCAACCTCGTGGCCGGCCGGCTCCTGCCCGGGGTGCCGGCCCACCCCTTCGAGGGGCACCACGCCCTGGCGCTGGCGGTCCTCTGCATCGCCGGCCTTACCTCGCATTGGTGCCTGACCAGCGCCTACCGGCGCGGCGACGCGATCCTGGTCATGCCGCTCGACTTCCTGCGCATCCCGCTCATCGCGGTGCTGGGCTGGCAGCTCTACGGCGAGACCCTCGACCCGTGGCTGTTCGTCGGCGCCGGGCTGATCGTCGGCGGCATCGTCTGGAACCTCGCCGCGGAGGCGCGGCGTCAGGCCCCGGCGCCGGTCGCCGAGGAGGCGGCGAAGGGGGCTTGACCCGGGGACGGCGCTCGCGCGTTGATCGGCGCCATGCTGCTGTCCTTCTTCACCGCGCTTCGCGCCGCCAAGGTCCCGGTCTCGCTGCGCGAATACCTGACCCTGCTCGACGCCCTCGACCGCGACCTCGCCGACAAGCGGGTGGAGGATTTCTACTACCTCGCCCGCACCGCCCTGGTGAAGGACGAGCGCAACCTCGACAAGTTCGACCGGGTGTTCGGCCAGGTCTTCAAGGGCGTCGTCAGCCTGGGCGAGGCGGTGGAGCCGCAGGCGATCCCCGAGGAATGGCTGCGCAAGCTCGCCGAGAAACACCTCACCGAGGAGGAGCGGGCGCAGCTCCAGGCGCTCGGCTGGGACAAGCTGTTCGAGACGCTCAAGCAGCGGCTGGCCGAGCAGAAGGAGCGCCACCAGGGCGGCTCGAAATGGATCGGCACCGGGGGCACCTCGCCGTTCGGCGCCTACGGCTACAACCCGGAAGGCATCCGCATCGGCCAGGACGGCAACCGCAACTTCCGGGCGGTGAAGGTCTGGGACCAGCGCACCTTCAAGGACCTCGACGACTCGGCGGAGCTCGGCGCGCGCACCATCCGGCTGGCGCTACGGCGCCTGCGCCGCTTCGCCCGCACCGGGGCGGCGGAGGAACTCGACCTCGACGGTACGATCCGGGAGACGGCGCGCCACGGCATGCTCGACCTGCGCCTGCGGCCGGAGCGCCGCAACGCCGTCAAGGTGCTGCTGTTCCTCGATGTCGGCGGCTCGATGGACTGGCACGTCGAGCTGGCCGAACAGCTCTTCTCGGCGGCGCGCTCGGAGTTCAAGCACTTCGAGCATTTCTACTTCCACAACTGCCTGTACGAGAAGGTGTGGAAGGAGAACCGGCGCCGCCACACCGAGGCGACGCCGCTCCTCGACGTGATCCGCACCTATCCGTCGGATTATCGCGTGGTCTTCGTCGGCGATGCCGCGATGTCGCCCTACGAGATCGCCATGGCGGGCGGCTCGGTCGAGCACTGGAACGAGGAGGCCGGCCAGGTCTGGTTGAACCGGGTCCTCGACCACTTCCCGAAGGTCGCCTGGCTGAACCCGGTGCCACAGGCGCAGTGGGGCTACACCCAGTCGAACGCGATGATCCGGCAGATTTTTTCCGACCGGATGTACCCGCTGACGCTGGAGGGCATCGATCAGGCGACGCGGGCGCTGCTGCGCTGACGGCGCCCGGGCCTCAGCCCGCCGCCTGCACGATCACCCCGTACCAGCCGAGACCCCGGTAGGTCTCGTAGCCGGGAGTGCGGTGGTAGGCGACGCGGCCCTCGCCGCCGGGCGCCGGCACCACCCCGCTGACCGGGTCGTCCACGTCGAGCCGCAGCCGCTCGCTCAGGAGGCCCCTGCCGTCGCTCGCCGCGATCACCCGGTGCGCGGCGTCGACAAGCAGCACCCGCGTGCGGGCCCGGTCCTCGGGCGCCACCCGCACGCCCTCGACGATCGCCCGCGCCTGCGGCGCCCAGTCGAAATGCACCGCCAGCACCCCGATCGGCCGGCCCGACGCCTCGCCGCCCTCGCGCAAGGCGGCGCCGTAGGTCGCCACCTGGGCACCGCCGAGGCGGGGCTCGGCCCGGATGTCGGCGGCCGCGTACGCGTCGCCCGAAAGGGACGCGGCCTGACGGAACCAGGGCTCCTGCGCCACGCTCTGGCCGCGCAAGCCGGGGAACCGGTCGGGACGGCCGGTGGCGAGGATGCGGCCGTCGAGATCGCACAGCCAGATGTCGAGATAGACCGTGTAGGCGGACAGGATGACGCCGAGGCGCTTCCCGGCATAGGCGGCCGCCGCCTCGTTCGGCTCCGCCGCGCAGGCCACCAGGGCCGCGTCGGTCGCCCACCAGCGCACGTCGCAAGTCCGCTCGTAGAGGTTGCGGTCGATCAGCTCCACCGCGTTGAGAGCGAGGTCGACCAGGCGCTCGCCCTGGGCCCGGGTCACCAGACGGGCGACCTGATCCTGGAGCCCGACGATCTGCCCGTCGACATCCGCCTCCAGTTCCCGGGCCAGTCCGGCGATCGCGTCGCCGACCGCGCCGACCTCGTTGGCCACTACCGTGAAGCCGCGGCCGTGCTCGCCCGCCCGGCTGCTCTCGATCCGGGCGTTGAGGGCCAGCATCTTCACCTGGCTGGTGATCCGGCGGATGCGCTGCGTCTTGTCGTGGGCGGCCTTCCGAAGGGTCGTCGCCGCGGTGGCGATACCCGCGAGGGAGCACGCCTCGCGGGCCCGATCGTCGACCGTTGCAGGGGCCAGATTCGTCACACGCGCCTCCCCGCCCGGCGATGCCGGGAACGGGGACGATGATCGGGCAAAGACGCTTAATAAGTCATAAGATCGGCGCGCAGCGCCCAAATATCGCGACAGTCTTGCCGGCGGTCTTGCCGTTGCGTCCGCACGCGAGACTTGCACCTCGCAAACGACTCGCCTCTTGCGACGCTTCTCGTACCGTTCCATCGGCATCGGCTCGATCACGAGGCCGGATCGAGCGGATGGGGAGGGCCGGCCCTGAACGATCCGTCCTCAGGAATCCGGACCGCGGGCCGCGATTCGTCAGCCCTGGCGGGCCGGGGTCGTGACCGTCAGGCCGTCGAGCTCGGGCTTGAGACGGATCTGGCACGACAGGCGCGAGGTCGGCCGCACGTCCGAGGCGAAGTCGAGCATGTCCTGCTCCATCGGCTCGGCCGGGCCGACGGCCTCGGCCCAGTCCTCGCCGACATAGACGTGGCAGGTGGCGCAGGCGCAGGCACCGCCGCATTCCGCGTCGATGCCCGGCACGTTGTTGCGGATCGCGGTCTCCATCACGGTCGAGCCGACCTCGCCCTTCACGGAGCGGGCCGTGCCGGCGGCATCGACGTAGGTGATCTGGACCATCTGTGACTCCGGAAGCCTCGAGCGCGGCCGCGGATCGGACGAGGACGCGGCGGGGCCTGATTGGCGGCTGGCGCACCGGAAAGCAAGCGCGCCGTGCGTCGCGCGGCACTCCGGTCGCGCCTTCGCCGCCCGCAGGCCGTCAGATCAAGGCCAGGGTCTCGCGCACGGCCTCCGCCAGGGCCGGCGCGAGGGAGTCGGCGGCTCCGGCATCGCCGTCCCGCACGGCCGTCTCGATCCGTCCGGCGAGAGCGGCGACCCGAGCGGCGCCGACTCCGAGAGCGGAGCCCTTCAGCGTATGGGCTAGGTCCGCCCGCGCCGCGGGGGAGAGGGCGGCATCGAGGATGCCGGGCAGGAGCCGCCCGCATTGCCCGGAGAACAGCGCCAGCACCTCCCGGGCGAGGTCGTCGTCGTCGAAGGTCTGGCGCGCCAGGTGCGCGCGGTCGAGGAGGGGCTCCATCGGGGCGTCTCGTTGAGGCCAGCGGGGTCGCGACGCGTCGGATTCCGCAAGGACGCGCCGCGCGCAAGACCCGCGGCGCGGCGCCCGAGGGCGGACGGCCCTCCCCGCGATCTGTTCCCGGCAAGGCGGTGGAGGCCTGTCCACAGCCGGATGCGGGCCCGGCGGGGCTCTCCGTGCGGCGGTCAAACCCCAGATTCTGCGGCAGGATAGCGGCGGCGCGGGAGCGCGCCCGGAGGCATGGTAACCATTCCCTTAAGCTTTTTGGGAGGGTTCGCCCCGTCCGGGTATCCCGCTGGTACTCCTTGCGTCTAAGGTTCTCGTGGTAAACCGCTGAGATCGCGTCGGCTGGCGGCACGGCGCGGGTTTCGCGGGATCTCGGGGATGATGCGGCGCGGCGGCTCGTGAGGGCTGCCCGGCGGCGTTCACGGCGTAACGGGGCGTTCGATGGCGACGGAAAAGAAGCTCAAGGATCCGGCGGAAGCGGCGCTGTCGGCGATTGAGCAGGCCCTGAACCTGGACCATCCGGCCGGGGGTCAGGAATCCCGGTCGCCGGACGCCCGCGTCCTCGACGGGACCCTGGAGGGGAGCCGGGTCGAGCCGCGCCTGCCCGACGTGCACGATGCCGACCCCCTCGCCGCCGCCGGGCGCGAGCCGGCCTTCGACGGCAGCGCCCTGCCCGGCCCGCGCGACGGCCGCCGCGACGGCGGGCTGCTGCCGCCCGACCGCTCGCTCGTCGCCAACGACGACCGCCGCAGCGTCGGTGCCCTGCAGCAGACCCTGCGGGTCGAGCCCTCCCGCGCCCCCTACGCCATCGCCAGCCTCGCCGCCCTCCTCTGGCTCTCGGGCTTCGCCGCGCTCGCCTGGGCGCAGTCGGGCGGGGACCTGCGCGGCCTTACCGCCGGGCTGACCGGCCTCCAGGGCGCCATCGGCGCCGCGGCGGTGCTCGCCCCCGTGATGCTGTTCTACATCGCCGCGATGCTGGCGGTGCGCGCCCAGGAGATGCGCCTCGTCGCCCGCGCCGTCGGCGAGGTGGCGATCCGCCTCGCCGAGCCGGAGGGTTTTTCCACCGATGCGGTCCTGACCATGTCCCAGGCGGTCCGCCGCGAGGTCGCGGCGGTCGGCGACGGCGTCGAGCGGGCGCTGGCGCGGGCCGGCGAGCTCGAGACCCTGGTCCGCGGCGAGATCTCGACCCTGGAGCGCGCCTACTCGGACAACGAGATCCGCATCCGCACCCTTGTCGACGAGCTGGTGGCCCAGCGCGAGTCGATCGTCGCCAACGCCGAGCGGGTGCGCGGCGCGATCCAGGGGTCGCACCAGAACCTGACCCAGGAGCTCGACACCGCGGCCGAGCGGATCGTCACCGCGGTCGACGGCGCGGGCGAGCGGGTGACGCACGCCCTCGGGGCCCGCGGCGAGGCGATCACCGCCGCGCTCGGCGAGCGGGGCGACGCGGTCACGGTGGCGCTCGCCGCCGCGGGCGAGCGGGTGGTCGAGGCCGTGGCCGGCCGCGGCGACGACCTCGTCCAGCGGCTCGTCTCCACCAGCGAGGGCGTGAAGGCCGATCTCGACGGCGTCGGAGAATCCCTGAGCCGCGCCCTCGAGAGTCGCGCGGTCGAGGTGACGGAGGCGTTCGAGCGCACCGGCGGCCTGCTGACCCGGACGCTTGCCGAGAATGCCGGCGAGGTCGCCCGCACGCTCGCGGAGACCGGTGCCGGCGTGATCGAGGCCCTCAACCGCGAAGGCACGCAGGTCCGCGAGACCTTCGAGCGCTCGGCCGTCAGCCTCGAGGAGCGCTTCCTCGCCCGCGGCACCGATCTCACCGAGCGCTTCGCCGAGACCGGCGCCGGCATCACCGAGCGCTTCGCCGCCTCCGGCAGCGCCATCGCGGCCCATATCGCCGATCGCGGCATCGCGCTGCGCGAGGAGATCGAGCAGGCCGGCACCGGCGTCGCCGCGGCGATCGGCGCCCGCGCGGCCGAGGCCGAGGCCGGGCTCGCCCGCGCCAGCGACGGCGTCATCACCGCCTTCGGCGACCGGGCGATCCGGGTGCGCGACGACCTCTCGACCCTGGTCGAGGACGCGGCGCAGGCGCTCGGCGTGCGCGGCGCCGACCTCACCGCCCGCCTCGAGGAGACGATCGGGCGCGTCGAGGAGGTGCTGATCGGCCACGGCGGCAGCCTGGAGCGCAACCTCGACCGGACCGGCGAGCGCGTCGCCGCCCTGGTGAGCGAGCGCACCGCCGAGGCCGAGGGCCGCATCGAGCAGGCGCTCGGCGGCCTCGCCGCGGCCTTCGACGCCAAGAGCCGCGACCTCATCGAGGGGCTCGACCGGCGCACCCAGGAGACCGAGGCGGCCCTGTCCGTCGCCGCCGACACCCTCCAGGATCGCTTCGCGGACCGTACCGCCGGCGCCGGCGAGGCCCTGCGCCGCACCGCCGACGAGATCGCGACCGACCTCGACGCCCGCGCCGTGGCGCTCTCCGAGCACTTCCGCAAGGCGGCGGAGGCCGCCACGCTCCATGTCGGCGACCAGACCGAGGAGGCCGCCACGGCCTTCGCCCGTGCCGCCGAGGCGGCCGGCGAGGTCGTCGCCCTGCGCGCCCAGACGCTCGACGCGACCCTGCGGAGCGCGGTCGGCGGCTTGACCGAGCGGGCCGAGGCGCTCGCAGCCGCGATCGCCGGGGCCGCCGAGCAGGCGACCGGGCAGTTCGATGCCCGTACGCTGGCGGCGGCGACCGCCTTCGCGAAGGCCGCCGACGAGGCCGGCCGACTCGTCGCCGAGCGCACCGACGCCACCGACGCGACCCTGCGCGC
>NZ_JAZFXT010000008.1:0-54545 GCF_036448855.1 Methylobacterium ajmalii | reverse complement strand
GTGACGACCAACCTGGCGTTCGGGGAGTGGCCGAGCGTGTTTGCCGGCGACGCCAAGATGACGACGGCACTGCTCGATCGGCTGACCCACCACTGCGAGATCGTCGAGACCGGCAACGAGAGCTGGCGCTTCAAGAACCGGGCGTGAGGGCGGCCTGTGCGCGGCTCATCCTGGCCCCCTGCTCAGCCCGGCTGCGCCACCCCGACCCGCTTCGCCGGGCTGAGCAGGGGCGTCGCGCATGCTCAACAAGGGGGCCCGATTGGACGCCGATCAGGGGTCCCGTTCCGATGCCGTTTGACAAGCAGCTGCCGCAGCACCACCAGCTCGCCCCGCTGGCGGCTCAGAGAGGGCGCTGAGCGGCGTACGGGCCGGCGTAGCCGGTGGCCTCCCCTCTCGTACTCGATGTGCGTGATGAGCTTGCCAGGGCCCTCGGTCCAGTAGGTGCGCCGCCACTCCGCATAGCGCTCCAGATCGGCCTCACTGACCGCATCCACGGGCTTCTGACCGAAGTAGCCCACGAAGTATCGGCGGATCACCGCAGGCTCGCTCTTGCCCTGGTCCGCCCGGCGTTCGCCGCGCTCCACCTCGCGCAGGATCTGCCCGATGTACTCCTCGGCCACGCTCTCGAACGTATGGGCGCGGGCGGTGAGGCCCTGCTGGGCCCGATACGTCGCTTCGTACCAGATGGCCTCGGCCCGGCGCTGTGCCTCTCGGAGATCGTCGGTGTCGAGGGAGCGTTTGAGCTGCCCCTGCCCGCGGATGCTGAAGCGCATTTGCCACTTGGCGCTGCCCTTGCGCTGGAACAGCTGGAAGCGCTCGTCGGGGACGTTGCCAGGGGGTCTCAAGGGGCGGCCCTGTCTGGTTACTGCGGTGCAGATGACTGCGCTAGAAGTGCGCTAGAGTGCTGTCTGACCCCCCAGCAAACCGTTACGGGAGCAGGGCAATTTTTTGGGCTGCGCTAGCACTGCGCTAGGGAATATTGCCGTTCTGGCGCAAGGGCAAGGCAATGAAAAACCCCGCTAAGTGCTTAGCGGGGTTGAAAAACTTTGGTAGCGGAGGAGGGATTTGAACCCCCGACACAAGGATTATGATTCCGAGTGTCGGACTTGCCGACCCAGTTTGGAGGCCTTCCGGAACCCCGTTTCCCCTCTGCGGACGTTAATCATGGACCGTCGTTCCGCTTGCCCCCTCTAGGGCCGCCGACCCAGGGTGCCGACCCAGAACCGACCCAGTGCATGGATTGTTCTCGTCGTGCCTTCCCTCCTCCTTACCCCGGAACTCGTCACCAAGCTCTCGGCCGAATGCTTGCCCGGCATGAAGAAGCCGAGGGACGTCGTCGACCGCGGCTGCGTCGGCCTGGCGCTGCGCCTGCGGCCCCGTGGAGCGACGTGGTCGTTCAAGATGGTCCGCGGCGGCGAGGAGCGGCGGATCAAGCTTGGCACCCCGGCGATGCTCTCCCTGGCCCAGGCCCGCACGATGGCGGCGGCCGCCCGTCGCGACGTCGAGAACCGGGTCGCCGTCTTCGATGGCGACGCATGGCTCCACAAGGAGTTCATCGCGCTCGGCCTGGCCGAGCCGACGCCCCCGCCGCCGGAGCGCCACCCGGACAAAGTCGCGGCCTTCGAGCGGGCGCTGGAGGACATGAACTACTGGTACTGGGATGAGGCGCGCACAGCCTACCTCGCCGAGGTCAAGCGGACGAAGCGGCCGGACACCTGGAACGACTACCGGGCCATGCTGCACGTCAAGGAGCTCGCCCCCCTGGGCGGGCGGAAGGTCCGGCGCATCGTCCGGAGCGAGCTCTCCGTCATCGTCGCGGAGATCCACGAGAGCGGCCGGGAACGGCACGCCGAGCACCTGGCGTCGGTCCTGCGCCCGATGTGGAACTACCTGTGCCAGGACCACGTCCGGCCGAGGTCTGGCCTCGACGAGAAGCAGACGATGGCGGGCCTGCGGGCCCCGGAGCGCTCGGCCGGCGTCAAGCCGCGGGCGAACGGCAAGATCCCGGGGACCTACATCGCGACCGGGGCCGAGGTGGGATTCCTCGTCGCCGCGTCGCGCGCCGGCGCCATCGAGGGCGGCCTGGCGGTCGCGATGGAGCTCCTCGTCATGACCGGGCAGCGCCGGCGCCCGATCTCGTCGGCCCTGGTCGAGGATTTCGTCCCCTGGGTCGAGACGCCCGGCTGGGGCGTGTGGTCGATGGGGCCGGCGCACCGGAAGACGGCGGACAGGCGCGAGGATCGGCACCGGCACTGCGTCCCGCTCCCCCCGGCCCTCTGGCGGCGCGTCCAGGCCCAGATGGAGCGGGCCAAGGCGGCGAAGTCGCCTTACCTGTTCCCGCAGTACAAGGCCGCGAGGAAGGGCGGGAAGGTCGACGGCCACATGAACGCGGCGAACATCAACCATCGCCTGTTCGACATGGACCTGCGCGCGAGCCCCCACGACATCCGGCGCTGCCTGACGAACATCTGCCAGACGAAGCTCCGGATTGCGCGGTCCGACGTGAAGCTCGTCACCGACCACAACGAGGGCATCCGCTCGGACGACGTCCTGGAGGGGCACTACACGGACGACGACCGGCTCGATTTGAAGGCGCCGCTGATGGAGCGCTACGTCGCCTGGGTCGACGGGCAGGCCGCGGCGGCCGCGCTGCCTCCCCTCTCGGAACTGCGCGCCGAGATCGCGCGCCGGCGCCGGGAGCGCGAGGCAGAGGGCAAGCTCAAGACCGCCGCGCGGAAGGCGGCGGAAGAAGAGGCGCAGAAGGTTAAGGCCGAGGCGGCCGCCCTGGCCGCGGCCGGGGGCGAGGCGGTGGCGGCGTAGGCCTCATCCGTGCCGCCACCAGAACCACGCCACGGCGACCGCCAGGCCGCCGCCGACGACGGCGAGCCTGACCCATGCGTACCGCTCCCGGAGGGGCAGCCTCCGGAGCCGCTCGCGCTCCTCCCGGTCGTATTCGTCCGCCGCCCGCCAGCCCATGTCGTCCCCCGGTTCCCGCGCCCAGCAAGGCACGCCCACCGGGGTGGCGCTAGGGAAGCTGGTAGCCTCCCTCGGCCGGCTTACCGGGACGCCTTGCGCCGCTTCGCAGGTCGGGCCGTGGTGTCGCGCATCACCTCGATCAGGTCGGCACCTGGTATCCGATAATGAGGGGACGGACAGAGTTCCAGGTGCCCGTTCGACCGACCCTGGTCGTAGAGCCGATAGGGAAGCGAAAGGACAGATACGCCTTGCTTGCCGTTATTAAACAACCAGGAAGCGAAGTCGCAAAGGCCTCCCCCGTTGCTCCCGTCGAAGAACGTGTTGACTGCTCGCATCCTCACTCGTTCACGTTCGACCTCACGCAACAAGTCGGACAGCATCACGATGTTCTGTCGCAAGGTAGTCGTACTGGCGTCCTTGCGACGCAGTGTGGCGACTACACCCGTTAGACGCTCCTCAATGTCTTGAAGGCGTTCTGCGACCGTAGGGCCAGAGCGGACAAGCTCGGCGCCGCGCAGGTATCTATCGCCCACTAGCGCGAAGATGGACTGACGGCCGCGCCCGGTTTCCATTGCAGCGTAGTTGACGACGCGTCGTTCGACGACGAGACGTCCGTCACCGTCGGCGATGCGGACGAGCTTGGGCCAAAGCTTCTCGCCGACGAACTCGCGCAACCGCCGACGCACCTCCCCGAATTCCGCGACGGACGGGTCAGCGCGCATGGCGGCCATCATGCCGAGGATGTCGCGGTCACGGGCCATGACGAGCCGTTGCTGCTCGACGTAATCCCGGCGGTCCCTGGCGGCATCGAAGTCGCGGGCTAGGAGATCAAAGGTGACGCCGTAATGCTTTCCAGCGCAGTCCCGGCCAACCAAGCGCCTAGTGCCGGACTTGTAGCGCATGACAACGCCGTTGAAGTGGTTTGGATGCTTACAGAATACGCATCGAACCATACCGCGCTCGCGGCCGGAAACGTTGTACGCCATTTCAACTAGTGCCTCCTCAACTGGAGGCTGATCTTCGGAAAGGTCTTCGAGGCTTTCCGGGTCGTCGGTCGTCAGTTGCGTGGAGAGAAGTTCGTCGTCGGTTTTGGTGCTCCAGTAAGTGCCGGCCGAGGATTTCGAGGGCGGGGGCAGATACGCCAAGTACGCACACTCCAGTTTCAGCGAAGGTGCAACATAGCGTGAACGGCGGGTATTCGCTAGGGCCTCGAAGCGGGATTCGTCAGTAATGCACACCCTGTCTTGGGGATGGCGCGTCAGATTTGACGCGATGGCGCACTAGTTACCAGGCAAGAATTGCCTCCGTGCCTCCCCGTTGCATGCCTACTTCAGTAGGCCGTTGCCTACCTCTCTCCGGGGGAAGGCCACGCCCACGTGACCGGCTCGTGGTACACCCTCGCCAACGCGACCCTCGCCGCGCTGACGCGCCCCCGGTTCCGGCGCCGGGCCCGGCGGGACAGGGGCTTGCCGATTGCCGGCCGGGACGCCTTCGCCGCCTCCATGTCGACCAGCACGTCGACCCATGCGTTCCGGACCGGGCGGAGGAACTCGGTGCGCCAGGCATCCATCTCGCGCCTGTGGCGCTCCCGCTCCGCATCTATGAAGCGGGCGTAGAGGGACTCCCCCCGCCGCAGGTCCTCGGCGGCCTCCTCGTAGGGCTGGTCCATGATCGAGACGAGGTTCGCGAGCTGTGCCCGCACGAAGCCCTCGTAGGTCGCGTCAGGCATGGCTCTCCTCCACCCCCATCAGCTTCCGCATCTCGCCGGCGAGCGCGGCGCGCCCCTCCGCCCGGCCGTCCTCCCGGCCCGCGCGCTCGCCCGCCGCGAACGCCAGCAGCAGGGCGACGAGGACCTCGACGGGCGGGTCATCGCCGATGTCGCGCTTGCGGGCTTGAAACAGGTGGCGGCCGCGCTTGACGTCGTGGAACAGCCAGGTGCCCGGCCAACCGATCGACGGGTTGTCCCAGTCGAAGTCGCAGACCACGACGTCGTCGCCGAGGCGGGCGTAGGGCTCAAGCATGAAAGGTCCCCACCTGCGGAAGGTCGGCGCCCCGGGCGCGCCACGGCGGCGCCGGGGTCTCGGCCTCGACGGGCACGACCTCCCAGTCCTCGGCGAGCATGTCGTCCGAGTTCATGTGGTAGGCGAGCCAGCCGGGACGGCCGGGGCTGAACCAGGCCACGATGGGGGCGCCGCCCTCGCTGCGCGGGATCACCTCGATCCACGACTCCCACCCCTTCCGGCGGATGCGCCGCCCCTCGTGGCGCGCCAGGTAGAGGGCCGACGAGAAGTCCATCCCGGCGTCCTCGTCCCCGTAGCCCGTCGCGGCGTGGCCCCGGTAGTCCGCGATCAGGCGCTCGACCCGGGCCTCGCTGAACTCGACGCCGGCCCACGCCTCGATGACGTGCACCACCTCGTGGACCATCGTGTCGGCGAGGCTCTCGGCGAGCGCGGCCGGCGTCTCGCCGAGCTCGACGTGCGCCTGGAGGAAGGCGGACAGGTTGAAGGCGCAGAACGCCTTCCCGTCCGGGAACGGCTTGCCCTCCTCGTGCAGGTAGGCCGCGAAGCCCGGGATGAAGTCGTGCTGCCGGAACTCGACGACGATGCCCGAGGGCGTGACGTGCGGATCGGCCATGGTCAGGCCACCCTCGTGACGGTGCGCTCGGCGACCACCGGCATGAAGCGGTTGAGCTCGACCTCGTAGCCGTGCGGTCCCGGGACCAGGGCGAACTCGGGCCGTATGATCGGGCCGTTGATGCCATCGCGGCCATCCCAGCGCTTCCAGGGCCCAACCTCGCAAGGACCGCCAGCGAGGTGGAGGAACGAGAGATCCATCAGGGCGACGTCGCGCTGGTAGGCGTAGACCAGCACCTCCAGGCGTCCTTGGTCCTCCAGCCTGGATGCCGTGGCCACCATGAACGGGCCGCGGTCATCGAGCGGGTCCGAACCGGGGCGTGCTCTCGACAGCCTGGCGTCGAGCCTCAGCGGGACCGTGGCGACCTGGGGCTGCAGGTATCTCACCCGCCGCGACACCGCGGTCCGGGTCTGCACCGTGCCGTCGGCGCTGGTTGTCGTCTCGACCATCATGACGCCGGGCGCCTCGGCCCGGCGGCGCTCCCGGACCGCCTCGTCGAGGCGCCCGGCATCCTCGTCCCCGAGCGCGGCGACGGCGCGCGCGAGCTCGTCCAGTTCAGTGTCCGTCAGCATGTCCCGGTCCCTTCCCATCAGGGAGGGTACGGGGATCCCTCGATTCGTATAGGGACGCGCCCGAGCCGCTGGCGCGCCGCCCGGGCCGTGCTATCCCGAGCCCATGGATATCGTGCTTCAATACGTGTCGGCCGAGACGTGGCCGCGCCCCGACGGGTGGATCGCCGTCGGGCTCGTCGGGCGCCTGGCGCTCGCCTTCGACCCCGAGCGGCAGCCCTACCTCGTCGGCGATGGCGAGCCGCAGCCGCTCGATCCGGTCGCGGTCAACGCCGCGCTGGTGGACGCCGTCGACCGCGCCGGGACGCGCCTCTGGCCGGGCGGGTGGTCCCACGCGCTGCCGCTAGCGTTCGGCATCAACCGGCGCACCTTGGCCCGCGACCGCATCGAGAGGAACGGCGTCCATCCCCAGGTACTGGCGACGCTCGGAACCGCCGCGTACGGGGACGACGCGGAAGGCATGGGCTACGTTCTGACCGCCCTGGCCCGCTACGCCGACGAGCATGGCCGGGGCGACAAGAACGTCTCACTGGACGATGCCGAACGGGCCGCGAAAGAAGCCCTCTTCCTGCTCCGACAGGTCCGCCGGAGCCCGACGTTCAAGCACCGCGAAGGATTGGAGTGAGATTCCTTCGAGCGGTTAGACTCCGTTAAGAGGTCGCGGCTACACCGAAGACGGCCAAGGGCGGCGTATGTCTCCCAGGCGCATTGGAGTGTACCAATATGAAGAAGCCCCCCAGGGCGGCTTTCGCGCCGACGCGCGAGCTGTACGCCTGCACCGCATCCCTCATCAACGACAGCGTCGCCCAGGACGGAGCCGCGTGGTTCCGCCACATGCTCGTCGCCGAGATCGTCATCGCGGCCGGAGCGACGTCGCCCGACCGCGTCGAGTTCGAATACGTGACGGGGCTGGAGCGGTCGCACCGCGACTGCGTCCGCGCCGGCGATACGGCGGAGGCCCGCGGGCGCCTCGGCGACCAGCTCGTCACCGCCCTCTACGTGGGCGAGCAGGTCCTGTGCGACGAGGACGGATTCGACCGGCCCCTCCTGCCGGAAATCCTCGGGCGCCTCGCCTTCTACGCTCTCGCGCTCGGCCGGCGCGAGGCGCTCCCGTACGCCCAGGACTACGCCATCGAGCAGGCCCGGCACGCCGAGCCCGGCGACGCGCTGCACTACGTCGCGCACGGCCTGAGCCTGCTGACGCCGCAGCACCCCTGTTTCCTGGCCTCTGAGCTCTCACGGCGCGGCCCGCGGCGCGGCCCGTGCCTCGCCATGAGCCACGCGCTCGCGCTCGGGCTGGAGCACCTGCCCGGGATCGTGCCGGCCGCGAAGACGGCGGTCGCGCCCCTCGACGAGGAGGAGCGGCTCGACCTGGAGGAGGACCGTGCCGGCATCGTGCGCTGGCGCCAGGCTCCCCTGCCGCGGCCGCGCCCCAGGGCCGAGCCGGTCGCCAAGGCCGCCGCGGCCGATCCGGACCGCGCGGCCAAGCCCGGCCACGTCATCGTCCTGCGGAGGGTCGGCGAGGTCGGCCGGTCGGACATGCGCCGCGACGTCGAGCGCACGGTCGAACCCATCCTGAACAAGGACCTGCCGCTCGTCGCGGTGCCCGACGACAGGCGACCCATCGTCGAGCGCATCCTGGCGCGCCTGCCGCACATGCACGTCGCGGCGAAGGCTATGGTCACGTATGCCGCGAGGGGGCACTGGGGCTGGGACCCCGTGATCCTGTGGGGGGACCCGGGCACGGCCAAGACCGAGTACGTCCGCGTGCTCGGGCAGGAGACCGGGCGGCCGGTTTTCCGCTTCAACGCCGACGCGGCCCAGGACGCCAGCTTCGGCTCGACGTCATCGCGCTACAGCACCGCTCACCCGTCCTACGTCTTGGCGAGCCTGCTGCGCTCGTCGGTCGCGAGCATCATCTGCCACGTCGACGAGCTCGATAAGGCCGGCGGGTCCAGGGACAGCAACACGGGGAAGCTTACCGACGCGTTAACCTCGATGCTGGAGAGGAGCACGGCCTCGGCCTGGTACGACAGCTATGTCCAGGCTCCCATCGACCTGACGCCGGTGCAGTTCATCATCACGGTGAACGACATCAATCGGGTGCCCCACGTCCTTCAGGACAGGTGCAGGATCATCCCGGTCGGCACGCCGCTGCCCGAACACCTGCCGATCCTCGCCCCTCAGTTCGCCCGCGCGGCCTGCCGGGACCTGGGCCTCGACGAGGCGTGGGGCGTGCTCGACGACGTCGAGTACCGGGCCCTGGAGGAGGCATGGGGCCAGGGGGGCTCTCTGCGGACGCTGCAGAAGCTCTGCCGCACGATCCTCCAGGCGAGGGACCTCGCCCCCGGCATCTCGCGCCACTAGCCCTCCGGAGACCACCATGTCGACGACGACACCCGGCCTGGACCATGTCCAGGACCGCCTCCGCACGGCTGCGCGCGAGCGCCGCGCCTCCCTCCTCGTGATCTCCGCCGTCGGCATCGAGATCCAGCGCATGCAGGCCGACGTCCGCGCCGGCCGGGCCCGCGAGGACGACGTCATCCGCGACGCCGGCGTCCTGCTCGGCGCCGCCCTTTCCACCCCTTACCGCCCCCGCCAGGAGAACCGCGATGTACGCAACTCGTCCTTCCTCTGAGCCCGACGCGCAGCACGACCCCGACGTCGACCTGATCAACCGCGCCGCCCGGGCGGCCTTCCCGAGGCTCGCGGACGACGTCGCCAACGGCCGGATCTCCCGCGAGGCCGGTCTGGAGGCCCGGGCGCACGTCTTCGGAGCGCTCCGCCGCTGCCAGGCGGGGCTGCTCTGCCCGGCCGACGCGGCGCTGGAGATCCTGCGCGCCGAGATGGCGGCCCAGGACGCCTCCCTGTCGGTCGCGACCGCCACGGCGTCGTCGGGCGAAGAGTGGGAGCCTGGCGATCCCGTCGTCCTCCCCTACGACCCCAACCCGCCGGTGATCCTGCCCATGGACCTCCACGACACGCCCGAGGATTGGGCCGCCGTCAGGAAGGCCAGGGAGGCCCGCAATGCCTGACGCCTCCGCCGCGGCCGCCCGAATACGGCGGCCGATCCCGGGCGCGCGTTCGTGCGCGCCCCGACCCGGCCAGCCCGGCATGCCCCGTCCCGGCGCGTCCCCTCGCGCCGCCGTCGTCATCCTCCCGGAACGCCCTCCATGACCGAGCAGCCCCCCGTCCACGTGCATTTTCACCGCCGTCTTAAGATGTGGTCGATCCTTCGCAAGCGCCGCCTCATCGGACACGCGCCCTCACTGGTCCTCACCGGGTGCATCATGCGCGCGAGCGAGGCGGGTCGCCTCCGGTGCCTGGCCGCTGCGCGCCGCGAAGTCGTGGCGACCATCGAAGGCATCCTCGCCGACGGCGCCCGGCCGGCCGACGCCGTCCGCATCGGGTACAGGCCGACCGAGCAGGGCTTCCGGCGCCGCGACACCGGCGCCGTCGTCACCGCTGCCGCCGCCGTCTGGTTCGAGCCCGACGGCACCGCCTGGGCGGCATCCCCCATCCCTTCCATGGAGACCCTGTCGTGATCAGCGCCTTCCTCGACCACGTCCTCGTCCGCACCGTCCTGATCCCCACCCTGGCCGCGGGCTACGTCGCCACCAGCCCGCCGAAGGAGCCGCCGTTCCCCCAGCACGGCGACCGCTTCCTCCTTAGCGTCCGCGGCCCGACCGAGGGCGGCCGCGCGGGATTCGCGAGGGTCTACGCCACGCCCGTCGGCCGGGACGGCTGGACGACCACCGTGACGTGCGGGACCATCGACCAGCGCGGCCGCGAGAAGATCTTGCTCCAGGCCCCCGGGAACGCCTACCGCGACCGGACCTCGTTCACCGGCACGTGGACGCCCCTGTCCGGGGGGCAGATGCGCGTCTGGTCCGTCACGCGCCAGGGCGGCCTCGACGTCGAGGTCGCCATGTCCGGGCCGTGCCCCTCCGGCGCGGGCGACGTCTCGTCGGGCGACTGAGGCCCTCGTGCGCTGGCGGTATGCCCGGGATCCGCGATCATGCCGGGCGGAGGACCTCGTCATGGACCGGACGTGCGCGACGACATGGGCCCTGTGCGCCCTGGGGCTGGCGGTGACGACGTGGGCCGCCGTGCGCACGCCGCGTGTCGGGGTTAGCATCACGCAGCATGCAGTGATGCTCCCGCGGGTGCAGCCCGCACGGCACAACCCCGAAAGCGACCCCAGCGTCACTTTCTTCGTCACCCGGGCAGCGGCGCGCTGACGCACCCACCCCCAACCATTTCACCAACAGGGTGGTGGCGAAGGCGTTGTTGAAATGGCGTCCGCCGTTGGGGGTTCGCTAAGCGGCCGGCACGACCGGCATCGAGCTCGCGTCGTAGGCCTTGAGGATGCGGATGGTCTCGGCGCTCGCCTTGCGCCCGTCGAGGAAGGCGCCGACGTCGATGGCATCGAGCAGGATCGCGCAGCAGGCGCGGATGTGCGCCAGGTGGGAGACGCCGGATTGCTCGTCGAGGTCCTCCCCCGCGGCCCATAGCGTCAGGTGCCGCTCGATGGCGCCGACGTAGGTCTCGGCGTCGACCGGGTCGTCCCGCCAGTTCCAGCGCCCGTACGCCTTGGCCGGGCAATCGGCGCCAAGGCCGAGCACCGCCGCCTCCTGCACCAGGGCGACGCGGGGGATGAGCTCCAGGGGGAGCTTCCGCATAGGCCGACGCCATCAGCTCGTGCCCGCCGGGGACGACCCGACAAACTTCGGGGTCGATCCGGACGAGGCTGTAGTCGAGGCGGGAAGCGGGGCGCATCAGGCATCTCCCCGCGGAGGCTAGGAGGCTTGGTAGCCCTTGCCGCGGACGACGGCGCGGTGGTCGCCCTCGGCGCAGGCGGTGGAGACGCAGCAGTAGACCGCCTTCCGCGAGAGGCCGAGAACGGCGCCGATGGCGGTGACGGACGCGTCGGGCCGGGACGACCAGGCGTCGAGCACGGCGTCGCGGTGGGGAGCCCGGGGCGCGCCCATCAGTGCACCGCCTCGACCTTGGGGACGACCGGGCCCTGCATGGCGAGGATCGGGTTCAGCCCGAGGCGGTCGCACATCCAGAACAGGCGCTCGAAGCCCAGCCGGCGCAGGCGGTCCGGGCAGCGGCTCTTGATGTCCGAGAGGTCCCGGCGGAGCTGGCCGACGTTGCCCTGGCTGTCGCCGAGGGCCTGGCGGACCTGCTCGGTCGTCATGCGGCTGACGACCGGGGCGATGGCGTTGACCATCGCGGAGCGCGCCAGCAGGCTCGACGGGGACCGGCGCTTGCGCGGGTCGTCCAACCGGCTGGGGGGCTATCTAGCGCCAAGGGCAGCGGTTTGTTCCATGCAGGAACGCTGCGTGCGCGACCCGGATTCGCATAGGGGAGTGCAACCGGAACGCGCGCAACCGCGTCGCTTTGCGCGGTCGAAACCATGCAGTCATGGCAAGGACGGGACGGGCTAACCTTGGCAGCCCGTCCCCGGGGACGTCAGCCCCAGACGCGGGCCGCGGCCTCCCACGACCACGGGGCCGGCGCCGGCAGGGCCAGAAGCCGCTCGCGCGCCCCGTCGAGGTCCTGGGTCCGCGGGCCCAACGCGAGTATCACGAGCCAGTCCGCCCGCTCCCGGGCGTCGTCGTCGGGGTCGCCGGCGAGGAGCATTCCGGCCGCGACGAGGGCCCGCCGGACGGCGCCGCCCCGCTCGGCGTCGTCCGCCCCCAGGAGCGCGTACTCGCCCGTCCGCCATCCCTGTAGGATCGCGCGCAGAGCGGCCTGGCCGGCGGCCGCGGCGGGCGGGGCCGGGAGCGGCGCGTGGTTCTCCGTGAGGTAGACGACGCGCCCGTAGCGGTACTGCCGGCGACCGTGCGGGCTGACCGGACGGGCGCCGCCGTACCAGGCGTCTAGGGCGCGGGTCCGCAGCGCCTTGAGCTCGCCCGCGCGGACAACCTTCGGGTGCGGCTAGTCGATGACGATGGGGCGGGTCATGCCGACACCTCCTCGGGAACGGAAACGCCCGCCGGGCCGTGAGGCGCGCAGCGGGCGTCGTCTGGGAGGTAGGTGCCCTTCACCGTGACGACGCCAGTATAGGCCTCCCCCTCGGGCGCCACAAGCGCGACAGGTGCCTCGACGGAAGTATTTCCGACCTTCGCGCGTGAAGTACCCCGTGACGAACCGTGTGAACGGCGCGGCTTGATCGGCGTGTCCGGGGCGGTAACCGTGCCGATGGCCTCGATGGCCTTGGCGTCGCGCAGGGCGGTGTCGAGGTAGCGGGTGGTGACGCCGAGCCGGGCGGCGATGGCGGGGCGGTCGAGCCCCTCGTCGCGGCGAAGGCGCAGGGCCTCGGCCCCGACGGCGAGCCGGGCGCTCTGCTGGTCCGTCCGGGCCTTTGCCCCGCGGGTTCGGCGCAGGGTGGCCTGGCGGGAGGCGACGACGCTCTTGCGCCGCTCGGCGTTCACCAGGATGCGCATGTCGGCGTCCCCCATCTCGTGTGGCTGGACTTTGAGGAGCTCGATCAGCCGCTTCGGGCCCGGCCGGTAGCGGGGGTCGACCTCCTTCCCCAGCCAGAACTTCCGCCCTCCGTTGGCCGCGTCCCGAGCGGCCTTGCGGATGCCGCTAGTGCAGGACAGGGCCTCCTCCTCGTCGAGCCCCCAGGCATGCGCCTGGTCCCGGACCCACCCGTCGAGGTCGCACGCCGGCATGACCCAGGCCTGCACCATCGTCGCCGCGAAGGCCATCGTCGAGCGGCCGGTCTCCTCGGCCATCCGCTTCCCGCCGAACCGGTGGGCGCGCAGGCGCTCGATGTCGGCGGCGATGGCCTGCCAGTACGAACGGCCGGTCAGGTGCCCGCCCACCCGCTCGCGGCGCTTCTTGGGTTCCGGCGCAGCAGGGGCGGTCGTCGAGGCCACCTCCTCCTCCCGCCGAGCCCGGTCACGCCCGGCCCGCTTGGCAGCCCGCTTGGCGATGCCGTCGAGCTTCTCGGCGACGAACAGCTTCGCCTTGCGGCGCGAGACCGGCATGACCGCGGCGGCGAGCTCGTCGAACGTCCCCCGGCGGACGTCGGCGGTGTAGAACGGCCAAAGCATGTACGCCTTGGACTTGGCGTTGGGGTTGTAGCTGCCCGAGTACCGGTAGAGGTGCGTCGGCGACAGGCCGGTGGCATCGTGCCCGAGGTCCTCGAACGCGCGGTTCAAAGTTCGCTGGACGGCGCGCCACCGGGGCAGGACCTCCCGGGGCGCCACCTCGTAGAGCCAGACGATGAGCATACCCCTTCCGGACGACATGACGTAGCTCGGAGCCGGCCAGCGCTTCTCCTCGCAGCGGCGGAGGACGATATCGAGCACGTCGCCCTTGGACAGCCCCGCGAGGCCCTGGACGCCGTAGTAGTCGAGGTCGATCCAGTTGGCGCAGATCGAGGTAAGGTTGGCGTCAGACGCCTCCGGGACGGCCTCGCCCGGCTTCGGGTAGGGGAACGTGCAGAACGTGTGGAACGCCAGTTCCGTCAGGGCGCTCACGACCGAGGCGTGCCCGTCGCGGATGCGCTTCACGCTGAACCGGCGCTCGCGGAACACGTACCGCTTCTGCCGACCGGTGCCGATGTTCACCCGCGCCCCGATGCGAACGACGCCGTGGCTGCCGACCGGATGGATGAAGCGGAGGTAGTCGAGGGCGGTGAAGTCGCGCGTCTCTACCGGCAGGGCGCGCCTAGCCCATGCCTCTGGGGGCACGGCATTGCCCCGGATCTCGTTCAGGGTGGTCACGGTGGTCTCCGGTTGGGGGACCTCGCCGGGGGCACCTCTGCACCGACAAGGACCGGGTTTTGGGATGTTCAGGAGGGACAGCCCGACTACGGGCACGACAAGGATTGACCTCGACCACGAGAAGGTCAACGGGCTTCCAGCGTCCATCATTAACGGCAGAGCCGGGAACCAATACTTGCCCGAAGGTGGCACGGAAACGGGGGCTACACGCCGCCCCGGAGAGCTCCCGTGTCCTACAGGGTCATCGCGAACACCCCTGCCCGGCGGGCTCCGCTGTGCCTTCCAGGCCCATGTCGGGTTTCGCCGCCAACCCGGGGCTGGCCGACCGCGACCTCCCTCTATGGCCCCTGCGGGGCCGGGGGGGGCGTTGTCCGTTACGAATTGTGTGAAATGGGCGCGTTTCCCTCTGCGAACCGCGAGGACCGGTTGCGCGCCGGAAAGGCCATCCGATCCTCGAACCACCCCTGGTGGCTTGCTGGCCGGACTGACACTCTTCCGCCATGACCGACATCGTCCGTTCCCGTGAGACGTCCGCCGCCCGCCGTCGCGTCGCCGCCGCCGACCGTGCACGTGAATGGCGCGAGCGCCAGCGTGAGACCGAAGCTGCCCGTGTCGCAGAGCTCGTCGCCTCGAAGGCCGAGGTCGCCTCCCTACGGGCCGAGCGCGACCGACTGCTGGCCGCCCTCGGGCACGCTAGTGCCGTCTCAGGCATTGACGAGGACTTGGCGCGGGCCGTCGTCAAGATGGCTGGGCTGCGCCGGTCCGCTGCCGGCCCGCTCTCTATCGCCCATGCTCAGGTCGCCACCGCCGACGTCATCGCCGTCGCCGCATACATCCGCTGCGGCGGCCGGTCCGCGGGGCAGGTAGCCTACGACGCAGCCCGGCGCCGCGTCCTAGAGCGCCTCCAGCAGTTCCTCCCGCCCCCAGGCGAGGCCTAAAGACATCGCCAATGGAGGGTGGCGCAGAATGCTCGGGTTCCCGAAGGAGCCGCCGCCGTTTTCGGCGCCGTCGTCCTGCCGAGGTCGGCCATCATCGGCTGACCGCGTCGTTCGTCGGGAAGGGGAAAGTGCAGCATTCGGGGCGGATGTTTGCATGCCACCTGGTCGGGTATGCGCCATTAGCGGACCTTTTGCCGAGACCAATGGAATGACCGCTTAGAGCCCGACAGCTACCGTTGGGATGTGAATGTTGGGTCCGGCGGATACAATATACTAAGGTTTGGGTATTCAAGATCCTCGACCGACGCGGGCCCCTAACGCCGACCGAGATCCTGCCGGAACTCAGGAGGGTGACGCTCCGGGGCGCCGCCCTGCACAAGGAGCCTCTGACGCCGGGCACGCTCAAGAAGAAGATGGACGTCCGGGTCGCGTTCGGGCGCTACTTCAAATCCTGCGACGAGGGCCGCTACGCCCGCCGGGTCGGCTGAGGGCAGGAGGCCCGGACGGCCTTGGCGCTTCCGTTTCAGGCCGAGAGGCGCCGCGTGTTGTCCGCGACCAGTTCCCGGTAGCGCGCGACGACCTCACCGTGGCTACCGCCCGTCATCAGCGTGTTGGCAGCCTCCATCGCGGCCACGACCTTCTCGCCGACCATCGACACCACCTCGGCCTGGGCCTCGGCCCCGCCCCAGGCGATCCGCACTAGCCGCAACTCGATGACCTTCTGGGCCTCGAAGGCGAGCAGGAGCGCGGGGAGGAAGGGGTTCAACATGGAGGCTCCGCGAGACGGTGTCGTCGACAACCCCCATGCCCCCGCGAGGTATCCCGCGGCAGGTCGTCATGACGCGCCCAGGCTACGCCCGAGCAACCTTGGCCGTTAGTGCGCGTTGACGCACGCCCGAGTTCGTGGGCGCCTGCCGGACGACCATGCGATGCCCCTGGACACGATGCTGCGTGCCATCCGCGCCGAGACCACCTCGGAACAGCTCCGCGCCAACGACCTGGCCGTGACGGTGAAGTCCCTGCTCGGGACCGGCCGCGACGGCGGCGAAGCGGAGCGGGAGATGTACCGCGTCCTGGACGGGCTCGCCCTCCTTCGTGCTCGGGAGCACGCCATCGAGGTCATGCGAACCTACGCCTTCACGGACGCCGCCGCGTAGCCCCCGTTCGGTGGCGTGAAGCGGCTCGGTCACGCATCAGTCAGCTGACGTCATCATCTCGGCCGACCCATTCGCTCATCCGGTAGTGCTGATGGCGTGGGCCGGACGCGGCCGCGCCCGGCGTTCCCGACCCAACAGCCAGGCCTTCCGACCTTTCCACCCGGGAGGGCCGGTCGTCGGCGTGCGAGCAACGGGGTTAGCTCCGTGCCGGGAGCGTGAACGGAGACCTCGGAACCCGCGGGACCGGCGGCAGCTTGCCGGAGGCTGGGAGCGGTGCGCCGGTCTGGATTGCCGCGCCCCACCCCGATCTCCGGCAACGCCACGGGACAGCCTGATGACCGATGCACACGACCGCCGCCTCATGATGCAGGACCCTCGCACGCAGTACCCGCAGCCGCCGTTCAAGCGGCAGCCGCAGGAGGCCCCGGGCTTGGCGCGAGCGATGGATCCGAAGCCGGACCACGGCGAGGCCAGCTACAAGGGGTACGGGCGTTTGGCCGGTCGGAAGGCCTTGGTGACGGGCGCAGATTCCGGCATCGGGCGGGCGGTCGCCATCGCCTTCGCGCGCGAGGGTGCCGACGTGGCGCTCAGCTTCGTCGAGGAGGAGATGCCGGACGCGCAGGAGGTCGCCAAGCTGATCGAGGCCGAGGGCCGCAAGGCGATGCTCCTGCCGGGCGACATCACCGACAAGGCGTTCTGCGAGACGCTCGTCCGGAAGGCAGTGGCCGATCTCGGCGGCCTCGATATTTTGGTCAACAACGCCGGCAAGCAGACGAACCAGAAAGACATCGGCGACATCACGGACGAACAGTTCGACCGTACACTGAAGACCAACCTCTACGCCATGTTCTGGATCACCAAGGCGGCCCTGCCGCATATGCCGGCGGGTGCCTCCATCATCAACACCGCCTCGGTCGTGGCCTACAACCCTCCCCAGATCCTGGTCGACTACGCGACCACGAAGGCTGGGATCGTCGCCTTCTCGAAGGCGCTGGCCAAGCAACAGGTCGCCAAGGGCATCCGGGTGAACGCGGTGGCACCAGGCCCGTTCTGGACGGCGTTGCAGCCGTCGGGCGGCCAGCCGCAGGAGAACGTCGAGAAGTTCGGCTCGGAGGTGCCGCTGGGGCGACCCGGCCAGCCGGTGGAACTCGCGCCGGTCTATGTGTTCCTGGCAAGCCAGGAGGCGAGCTACGTGACGGGCGAGGTCTACGGCGCGACCGGCGGCAACGGCACGGCGTAGGACCGTCGGGCCGGCGGGAAGACCGCTTCCCGCCGGTGGTCAGTTCCCGGCGATCAGGTCCTTGATGCGAGTCGCGAGCGTCTCCAGCACGAACGGCTTCGTCAGGACCTGCATGCCTGGGTGCAGGTGCCCGTTCCCGAGCACCGCGTTCTCGGCGTAGCCGGTGATGAACAGCACCTTCAGGTCAGGCCGGCGCTCGCGCCCAGCATCCGCCATCTGCCGGCCGTTCATGCCCCCGGGCAGACCGACGTCGGTCACCAGCAGGTCGATGCGCACGTCCGATTGCAGCACCTTCAGGCCGGCCACGCTGTCGGCCGCCTCGATGGCGGTGTAGCCGAGATCCTCCAGCACCTCGGTCACCAGCATGCGCACCGAGGGCTCGTCGTCGACGATGAGCACGGTCTCACCCTGGCCTGCACGCCCGGCCTCCGCGAGCTTGCGCGCGACGTCGTCCTCGTCCGCCTCGCCGTAGTGACGCGGCAGGTAGAGGCAGACCGTGGTACCCTGGCCGACCTCGGAGTAGATCCGCACCTGGCCGCCGGACTGGCGCGCGAAACCGTAGACCATCGACAGGCCGAGGCCCGTCCCCTGGCCCGTGGGCTTGGTCGTGAAGAACGGCTCGAACACCTTGTCGATGATGTCCGGCGTCATGCCGGTGCCGGTGTCGGTCACGCAGACGCTGAGGTACTGGCCCGGCGGCAGGTCATGCCGGCGCGAGCCGGCGTCGTCGATCCACTTGTTGGCGGTCTCGATGGTGATGCGGCCGCCGTCCGGCATGGCGTCGCGGGCGTTGATGCAGAGGTTCAGCAGCGCGTTCTCAAGCTGGCCGGGGTCGATCAGGGCCGGCCAGACTCCTGCGAGGCCGACGACCTCCAGGTGGATGCCGGGTCCGACCGTGCGCCGGACCAGTTCCTCCATGTCATGGACCAGGCGGTTCACGTTGGTGGGCTTCGGATCGAGGGTCTGACGCCGCGAGAAGGCCAGCAGGCGGTGCGTCAGGGCCGCGGCACGCTTGGCCGCACCCTGCGCCACGGTCATGTAGCGGTCGAGGTCGCTTATCCGCCCCTGCGACATGCGGGTCTGCATCAGTTCCAGCGAGCCCGAGATGCCGGCGAGCAGGTTGTTGAAATCGTGCGCGAGCCCGCCGGTGAGCTGCCCGACCGCCTCCATCTTCTGCGATTGCCGCAGGGCATCCTCGGTCTTCGCGAGGGCTTCCGCGGCCTCCTTCTCGGCGGTGAAATCGCGGCCCACCGCGTGAATGAAGCTCTCGTCCGGCACCGCCGTCCAAGACAGCCAGCGGTAGCTGCCGTCCTTGTGCCGGTAGCGGTTCTCGAAGCGCGGGATCACCGAGCCGGCCGAGAGGTCGCCCGCCGCCGCCGCGGTCGAGGCGGCGTCTTCAGGATGCACGAGGTCCATGAACGAGCGCCCGACGAGCTCGCCCTCGGACCAGCCGAACAGGGTCGTCCAGGCCGGGTTGACCGCCACGATGGTCGCGTCGAAGCGCGCCACCAGCATCACGTCGGTCGACAGGCGCCACATCCGGTCGCGGTCGCGGGTGCGCTCCTCGACCTGCTGCTCAAGGGTCTCGTTGAGGGTCTGGAGCTGCGCCGCCGCACGCTTCCGGTCCTCGATGTCGGCGTTCGCGCCGACCCAGCGGACGACGGTGCCGTCGTCCGCGTGGATCGGCTCCGCGCGCACCAGGAACCACCGGTAGGCCCCGTCGGCCCTGCGGATGCGGAATTCGGTCTCGTAGCTAGTGCCGGTCGCGAGCGAGTCGGCCCAGGCGCGTCCGGCCGCTTCGGCGTCATCGGGATGGACGACGGTCGTCCAGGCCGTGCCAACGAGTTCGCCTGGTTGGGCGCCGGTATAGGCGTAGAGCTGGGCGTTGAGCCAGTAGAGCTGCCCGTCCGCGGCCGCGGCCCAGACGTGGTTCGGCATCGCCTGGGCGAAGGCGCGGAACTGCGCCTCGCTCTCGCGCCGGCTCGTCTCGGCGCGCAGGCGCTCGATGGCGGCCCGGGTGCGCTCGGCGACGTCGCGCACGAAGGCGAGCTTGTCCGGCCGCCAGTCCCGCGCTTGGCGGTCATGCAGGAAGAACAGCGCCACCACGCGGCCGCGCTCCATCACCGGCACGTTGATCAGCGCCCGCACGCCGATGCTCAGGAGAAGCTCTGGTGCGCCCGCGGTCCGCCGGTCGACGGTCACGTCCGCGATCACCACCTCACGACCCTCCGTGAGGCCGGTTCTGACCTCACCGTAGTCGCTGAGGCGGTGGCGGCCCGCGACGCTGACGACGCCAGGCGCCGTCCAGTCCCGCTCAATCTCGACGGTGTCCAGGGTCTCGTCGATGGAGCCGTACCCGGCCCGGTCGAGGCCGAGGGTGCGGGCCATGACCTCGGCGGCGGCGTAGGCCATCCCGGCGGTGTCGCCGCAAGCCTGGAAGCTGTCGCCGAGCTCGATCAGGGCGGTACGGAACGCCTCCTGGCGCCGGCGCTCGGTCAGGTCGCGCGTCACCGTCCCGTAGCCGGCGAGCGCCCCCTGCGCGTCGCGGATCGGGAAGATGGTGTAGTGGACCGGGACCGCCGCCCCGGTGCCGAAATGGCGGAACGCGAGGTCCCCACCCCAGAAGTCGGTCTCCCGCACGGCCGGGAGCGCCTGTTCCAGAACGGTCGCCCGATCCTCCGGGTCGAAGTAGTCCACGAGGTTGTGGGCGCAGGCCTCGTCGAGGCTCGCCAGCCCGACCAGCCGGCGGCCGGCCTCGTTGACGAACTCGGGCATGCCCGCCGCGTCGGCGATGCCGATGAAGTCGTTCGATTGCTCCACGAGCGCCGCGAGGCGCCGCGCCCGCGCCTCCGCCGCGCGGGCCTCGGTGATGTCGCGCACGGTGCCGACGAAGCGTACGGGCTCGCCGTCCCGGAAGACGGTGTTGCCCTTGGCGGCGAGCACCCGCTCGACGCCGTCGCGCAGCCCGACCACGCGGTACTCGGTGTCGAAGCCTTCGACCGCGCCGATGGCGGCCTGGACCGTACGGTCCGTCCGCTCACGGTCGTCCGGGTGCAGGCCCGGCAGGAAGGCGCCCTCGTAGGAGACCGGGTCGTCCGGGAACAGGCCGAAGAGCGCCCGGGTGCGTGCGTCCCAGGTCAACGCGCCGGTGATGAGGTCGTAGTCGTAGATGCCGGTCCCGGAACTCTCCAGCGCCAGCCTGAGGCGGTCCTCGGCCTCGCGCAGGGCGGCCTGGGCGCTCTCGCGCTCGGCGATGTCGGTGACCATGACGAAGAAGCCGTCCACCGCCCCGCCGGCGGTCCGGCGCGGGATGTAGCGGATCTCCGACTGCCGCCACTCGCTTCCCCGGAACGGCATCTCGGCGTCGAAGATGAGGTCCTCGCCGGCGAGCGCACGGGCCATGAACGGGAGCCGGTCCGCGTACGTCTTCGCACCGACGACATCCTCCACCCGACGCCCGAGGATCTCGTTCGCCGGCCGCCCGAACCAGTTCTCGTAGCACCGGTTCACGAAGCGGTAGACATGGTCCCGGTCGATGAACGAGATCAGCACCGGCAGGGCGTCGGTGACGACCTGAAGCTCGTCCCGGACGCGCCAGGTCTCGCCTTCCGCCGCCGTCGCCTCGGTCCGGTCGCGCAGGATCTTGAGGAAGCCCATCGCGACACCTTCAGAGGAGCGGAGGGGCATCATCTCGCCACTGGCCCAGAACTGGGACCCGTCCTTGCGCAAGTGCCAGCGCTCGTCGGACGCGCGCCCGGTCTCGGCGGCGCACCGCATCTCGGTGGCGGGACGGTCGGCCGCCCGGTCCTCAGGCGTGAAGAAGGTCGCGGCTGGCCGACCGAGCATTTCCCCGGCCGACCAGCCCAGAATGCGCTCTGCACCCGGGTTCCAGGCGGTGATCCGCCCCTCGCGGTCGCTGGTGATGATGGCGAAGGCGACGGCGCTGTCGAAGATCTCCCGGTAGTGTCCCGCCTGGAGTGCGGCGCGCTCCTCGCGCAGCCGCGCCACCTCCGCCTCCAGTTCGCGCTCGCGCCGCCGGAGCCACTCGATCTCAAGCTCGCTCACCGACGCGCTTCCCTGGTCGACGGAGCGAGGAATGGGCGAGCCGCCTGGCGAGGAAGGCATGGGTTCTGGCGGCAGCGCGGAGGACTGACGAAGGCGGAAGTGATCAAACTGGGTAACCGAAGGAAGGGGCGGAGGGGGGGAATCGGTCGGCTGAATACTACGGGAGGGGTGCGGCCGCGTCGTCTGCACCGGCCGCACCCCTCCCTTACGCAATCGTGCCCCCGGTCGCCCGGAGGCCAGGGTACCACCCCGGTCCGACCGGGTGGCATCGTCCTGCCGTCGGCTCTTGCAGCGAACGAAGTCGCCGGCGACGGTCGCCTCGAACCGGGTATTGCGGCCCCGAACGGGTCCCTCGTGGTCGAGACGCCCGGCCTACGCAAGCACGAGATTGGCCGGGCGTCTGTGACGCCGCCCCGGTCCGAGGGGCGCCAATGGCGGGGATGGCGGGGAACGGACCTAGCGGCCGTTGATGGGGCCGGGCGGTTGCGGCGCCGGCGGCTCGCCCGGCGGGTCGCCCTCCGGCGGGCCAGTGTCGGGCGGCGGGTCGCCGATGGGCGGCAACGGGTCGTCACCGGGGCGCGGCGTGTCGGACATCGTATGTCTCCCCTCCATTTTCCTAGCGGGAACCGGCCGTCAACGCGCGGGCTGCCCGAAGGTCACGGCACGGAACGACGCGGATGACATCATCCGAAAGTCAGCGAGGACCGCTCCCGCAGGGCTTTGCGCAGGGCTCGGCTGAGGTCCGCGACCGAGTAGGGCTTGCCCAGGAGCGGGAAACCGTCGGTCCCTTCCGACGCCAGGACGTGGCTGTAGCCGGAGGTCAGCACGACCGGGAGGTAGGGCCACCGCCGCCGGATCTCCCTCGCGAGGTCGACCCCGTTCATGCCCGGCATCACCACGTCCGAGAACACCACCTCGAAACGCTGGCCCGACGCCTCGATCTCGGCCAGGGCGGACTTCGCGTCCTTCACCCAGGCGGCATGGTACCCGAGTTCCATCAGGGCCTGGGTCGCGAAGGCGCCGACCTCCACGTTGTCCTCGACGACGAGGACCGGCGTACCGTGTCCGTCGGCGAACGGCTCCGGACCTTCCTCGGCCACGTCCCGGGTTTCCGCATGGGTCGAGCGCGGCAGGAACAACGTGAACGTGGTCCCGACGCCGACCTCGCTGTCGACCGCGACGTCGCCGCCGGACTGCTTGGCGAAGCCGAACACCTGGCTGAGGCCGAGCCCCGTGCCGTGCCCGACACCTTTCGTCGTGAAGAACGGCTCGAAGATGCGGTCGAGCACGTCCGCCTCGATGCCCGAACCCGTGTCCGACACCGACACGGCGACGAAGTCGCCCGGGACCGCCGGATGGGCGCGCAGGGCTGGGATACGGTCAGCCCGTCTGACCGAGATGCGCAGGCGTCCCTCCCCCTGCATGGCGTCGCGGGCGTTCACGACCAGGTTCACGAGCGCCGTGTCGAACTGGCTTGGATCGGCGTCGACGTGGCAGGGCAGCCCGCGGCCGCCCGCGTCCGTGCCGGCGTCCGTGTCGGTCTCGACGCGAATCCGCGCGCCGGTCAGCGTGCGGACCATGTCGGCGATGGCGGCCACCGACTGCGCGGCGTCGAACACGGCCGGACGCAGGGCCTGCCGGCGCGCGAACGCCAGGAGCTGGCTGGTGAGCCGGGCGGCGCGGTCGACTGTGTCCGAGATGGCGTCGACGTAGCGCACCTTGCGCTCCTCGCTCAGGCTCGGTCGCTTCAGCAGGTCGGTCGACGACTTGATGACGGTCAGCAGGTTGTTGAAATCATGCGCGACGCCGCCGGTGAGCTGCCCGACCGCCTCCATCTTCTGCGACTGGCGCAACTGCTCCTCAAGCGCCCGGCGCTCGGTCACGTCCCGGCCTGTAGCGTGGAAGCGGTCACCCTGCGGGATGGCGTTCCACGAGATCCATCGATGGCCGCCATCGGCGGTCCTGAACCTGACGTCGAGGTCGGCGAGGGGCCGGCCGGTCCGTAGCCTCTCGAAGGCCCGCGACGCGGCCACGCGGTCGTCTGGGTGCAGCAGCTCGACGATGCGGGTGCCGACCAGGCTGCCGGCCGGCCAGCCGAGGGTCGCCGTCCAGGCCGGGTTGACCGCCCGGCAGGTGCCGTCGAGGCCGCAGACGACGAGGAGGTCCCGGCTCGTCCGCCAGACCAGGTCACGCTCGACCATCCGGTCGCGGTCCCGCGCCTCCCGACGCTCCTCGCCCTCCTGGCGGGCGACAGCGTCCTCGAACAGCACCGCAACGCGGTTCTGCGCCTGGTCGCCGATACGGACCGCATGCATGTCGAACACGCGTCCGAACTCCGACGTCGCGCCCCTGAACCGCGCGTCGCGCCCCGTCATGACAACGTCGCCGAAGGCCTCGACCCAGTGTCGCCCGTGCCCCGGCTCAAGGTCGCTCATCCAGCGTCCCGCCGCGGCCGGTAGGCCGGACTGGCGCTCGAAGGCGGCGTTGACCTCGACGAAGCGGCAGTCCTCGGCCCGGCCCTCCGCGTCGAAGCGAACCTCGACGATGCAGAAACCAGCCTCGCCATCCTCCAGCAAGCTGTGGAACGAGGCGCTCCGCCGGGCGGCCCGCCTCTCCGGCTCGCGGAAGCGCGTGAGGTCGAGCTGGCTGCCGAAGAAGAACAGGAGCTCCCCGTGCGGGCCGAAGACGGGGCTCACGTAGAGCTCGTTGACGAAGGTGCTGCCGTCGCGCCGGTAGTTCAGCAACTCCACCACCACGTCACGCCGTGCGGCGATGGCGTCGCGGATGCGGGCGACGTGGGCCGGGTCGGTCCCGGGACCCTGGAGGAAGCGGCAGTTGCGCCCGACGAGCTCCTCGGCCGCGTAGCCGGAGAGCTCCAGGAAGGCGCGGTTGGCGAAGACGATGGGGTTGTCCGGCAGGTTGGGGTCGGTGACGATCATCGCCATCCGGGTCTTGTCGGCGGCAGTGAACAGCAGGTCGGCGCGCGCGGTCCCGACGCCGACCCCGGCGGCGGCGGCGGGCCCCCCCATGTCCCGACCGGCGCGCAGGCGGGCGTTCTCCTCCACAAGCGCGCGTTCGCGCCGGCGGAGCCGTTCGACCTCCTCTCGAAGATCCTTGATGCTCATGGCGCTGGTCCCTACCCGGCGCGAGTGCGGGGACCAACGTCTTCCGGCGCGCCGGGACGAAGATCGGTTGCGGCCCTTGGTCCGGCCATGCCGTTGCGCCGCACCGCGGATGAGGGGACCGCCGACGTCATTCGTGCGCGTCCCTGGCCGCCAACGCTTGGCCGATGGCCTGGTGCAGACGACTCTCCAAGTAGGGGCGGGCGACGAAGGGAACGCCTTCGGGCAGATCCCCGGGCCGCGGGGCCACCAGCGCCGAGACGACCACGACGGCCATGTCCGGGCGGCGGCGCATCACCTCGCGCGCGAGGGCCAGCCCGTCCATCGGTCCCGGCATGCGGACGTCGGTGACCACCAGCACGACCGATCCGTCGAGCCTGTCGAGCGCCTGGGCGGCGCTTCCGGCCTCGACCACGGCGTAGCCGTCGGCCTCCAGGAGATCGCGGATCTCCAGGCGGCAGAGCATCTCGTCCTCGACCACTAGGGCCGTCATCGGGTTCGCGTCATCCGTCATGGCAAGCGGCAACGGGCCGCCCGCGCCTTCGTTGCGCACGACCTTCATGCGACCGCCTGGAAATCGGCCAACGAGGCCTCGACGACACAACTCACCCCCTCGGGCCGGTAATCGAGGGCGAGGCTGGCGTTGACCTGCGCCGTCAGGCCACGCTCGATCAGGCGCGATCCGAACCCTTTTCGGGAGGGCGGCACCACCGGCGGGCCGCCGCGCTCGGTCCAGGCGATACGCAGCCGCGGCGCGTCCTCGTTCCCGACCAGGGAGGCGTTGACCGCGACCTCGCCGTCCGGCACCGACAGCGAGCCGTACTTGACCGCATTCGTCGTCAGCTCGTGCAGGGTCAGCGCCAGGGACAATGCGGCCTTGCCGCCAATCTCGACGTCCGGCCCCGTGAACGTGACGCGCCGGCCGGCCTCTTCCTGGACGCCGACGCCCTCCCGGACCACGGCCGACAGGGGGGCGCTCTCCGCGGCGCCGCCGAGGAGCATGTCATGCGCCTTACCGAGCGCGACCAGCCGGCTGCCCAGAACCTCGCGTGCCGCATCCATGTCGGTGGCACCGCGCAGCGTCGAGGCGGCGATGGCCTGCACCATCGCCAGCAGGTTCTTCATCCGGTGGGAGAGTTCGTGGTTGAGGAGTTCCTGTTGGGCCTCCGCCTTCCGCCGGTCGTCCACATCCGCGACCGCGACGACACCCCCGGTCAGCTCGCCCTTGACGTCCCGCATCGGCACGCCCACGATCTCGATCCAGACCCGGGTGCCGTCGCCACGCTGGTAGTGGCATTCGAGCGCGGCGTGCTCCGCACCCTCGCGAACGATCCGGCTGAGCGGATACTCGTGCGGCTCGACCCGGCGCCCGTCCTCGTGGAAGGCGACCCACTCGCCGTAGCTGTCGGCGTTGGGTGAGGGCAGGACGGGATGGCGGAGGATCTCTTCCAACCGCCGGTTGCCGCCGACGATGCGGCCGGAGGGCGCCTCCGCGAACAGGATGCCGACCGGCACCGTGTCAAGAACGGCCCTCAGCGTCGCCTCGCTGGCTTGAAGCGCCTGGCGCGCCAGCTTCTGTTCCGTGAGATCGCGCGTGACGGTGCCGTAGCCGAGCCTGCGCCCGTCGGCGCCGCGAACGGGAAAGAGGTTGTAGAGGACCGGCACCGCCGCCCCGGTGACCACGTGCCGGAAGTTCAGCTCGCCCTCCCAGAAGCCGTTCCGCTCGACCGCTGGAAGCACCTCGTCGAGGACACGCGCGCGCTCCTCCGGCACGAAGTAGTCCACGATCGGCATGGCCCGGGCCGCGGCGGGGTCGGCAAGGCCGATGAGGCGCCGGCCGGCCTCGTTGACGAAGTCGACGCTCCCGTCGGGGGCCGCCAGGCCGATGAAGTCCTGGCTCTGCTCGACCAGGGCGGCGAGGCGGCGCGTCTCCGCATCCGCCCGGCGCTGGTCTCCGACATCGACCAGCACGGTCACCGCGGCCTGGATCGCGCCCTCGGCGTCGCGCACGGGACCGCTCGATACCTCCAGGAGGCGCATCTCCCCCGTCACGGGGTTGCGATAGCGCATCTCCTCGCCCCGGACCGTCTCGCCCTTCCGCAGGGCGCGCAGGGTCGGGTATTCCGCGGGTTCGTAGCGGCGACCGTCCGGGTGCATGGCACCGTAGGAGACGTAGCGGGCGTCGCCCTCCGTCCCGAGCCCGTGGCCGAGGATCTCCTCGGCCTTGGCGTTGAGCGACGATGGCATGCCGGCCTCGGCCCCGGCGATGGAGATGCCGACCGGCGCCTGCCGGAAGATCGCCTCCAGCAGGCCGCGCTCAAGCCCGAACCGCCGCTCGCTCTCGCGCAGGGCGTCCTCGGCCTGCTTGCGGCCGGTCAGGTCGAGCATGGCACCGATCATCCGGACGGCCCGGCCTGCCTCGTCGCGCAGGACGTAGCCCCGGTCGAGCACGTGCGCGTAGGAGCCGTCCGCACGTCGGAAGCGGTACTCGTCCGACCACGCCGTGCCTGCGCCGTCGATGACCGCGTGGATCGAGGCGTCGACCCGTGCCCGGTCGTCGGGGTGGATCTGCGCGATCCACCAGTCGCCGGTCGGCTCCACGATCTCTGGGGCATGGCCGTAGGCCTCGGTGAGGGCCTCGTTCCAGAGCACGTGGTCGGCGGGAAGGTTCCAGTCCCAGATTGCGTCGTTGGTCGCCCGGGCCGCAAGCCGGTAGCGGTCCTGGCTCTCCTGCAGGCGGGCGGCGCTTTGCTTCTGCTCCGTCCGGTCGCGCAGGATCTTCACGAAGCCGATGGCGGCGCCGGCCTCGTCACGCAGCACCATCATCTCGCCGTTGGCCCAGAAGCGGCTGCCGTCCTTGCGCAGGTGCCAGCGCTCGTCGATGCCCCGACCCTCCTCCAGCGCGGACCGCATCTCCATGGCCGGGATGCCGTCGCGCCGGTCCTCGGGCGTGAAGAACGCGTCGGCTGGCTTTCCGCACATCTCCTCCGGGCGCCAACCGAGGATCTTGGTCGCCCCGGCGTTCCAGTCCGTCACGATGCCGGCGAGGTCGAGCAGGACGATGGCGTAGTCGTGAGCGCTGTCGAACACGGCGCGGCGCCGGTACTCCGTCCGAGCGGCCGCCCTCGTCGCGGCGAGCTCGCCCGCCTCGGCGAGCCCGGAGGCGGCGGAGCCGGCGAGGACGCCGAGCACCTGCAGGTCATCCTCGGCGAAGGCGTCCGGGCGGCTCGATTGCAGCTTGAGCACGCCGACGACGGCGCCTCCGCGGCGCACCGGCACCAGCAGGCACGAGCGCAGGCGCAAGCTTTCCACGAGATCCCGCTTGACCCTCGGATCCTGCAGCACGTCGCGAACGCCAATCGGAGCATTTTCTACGTAGCAGGCACCCGCGAGGCTCCCCTGGATCGGGAGGCGCAGGCCGAGATGCGGTGCAAGGCCGTCCGTTACGGCGCGGTAGACCAGGGAAGCCCCCTCGCGGATCTCGACCGTGCCGGCCTCGGCGGCGGGGACGGCGCGCATCGCGCCGGCGAGCACGGCCCGGAAGCTCGCATCGAGGTCGCCACCGGCCGCCGCGACCTCGGCCAGGGTCGCCGAGACCGCCTCGCCCTGGCGCCCTGCGCGGTCGCGGTCAGCGAGCGACCGGCGCAACACGAGCTGGTCCATGACCTGCCGGGCGAGCGCCTCCAGATCCTCGATCTGCTCGGGGTCGAGGCCACCCGGGCGCGGGACGTGGTCGATCACGCACAGGCTGCCGAGCACCTGGCCCTCGGCCGTGCGCAGCGGCGCGCCGGCGTAGAAGCGCAGGTGCGGCTCGCCGGTCACCAGCGGGTTTTCCCGGGTACGGGGGTCGCACGTCAGGTCCGCGATCTGCAGGACGCCCGGCTCCGCGAGCACGAACTTGCACACCGAACGGGCGAGGTCGGTCTCGCAGGGCGGGAGGCCGGCGCGCGCCTTGAACCACTGACGGTCGCGGTCGACCAGGCTGACCAGGGCGACGGGTGCGGCGCAGAGGCGGCGCGCGAGGTTGACGATGTCGTCGAAGCCGCGCTCGGGAGGCGTGTCGAGGATGTCGAACGCGGCGAGCGCGGTCAGCCGCGCATCCTCCGCGACCAAGTCGGGCTGCATGACCTTGTTCACAGGCTGCCGTCCTTCACGAGCGCGGACGGGGCCCTGAGCCGCTCGGGCTCGGCCACGTCGACGGCGACGATGCGACCGCCGGGGGCGTAGATCGCACCCATCACCTCCTCGAAGTGCCTCCGCACGGCGGCGTGGCACTCGCACGAACCTGCCTCGGCGCGCGCCCGGTCCGGCAGCGTGATGCGCCCGTGACCGATGCCGATCAGGCCGTCTCGCTGCATGCGTCCGAGCACCTCGGTCAGGTAGGCGCGGCGCACCCCGAGCATGTCGGCGAGGAGCTCGTGGGTGACCGGCAGTTCGGGCGTGCCGATCCGGTCCTGCAGTGTCAGGAGCCAGCGCAGGCAGCGCCGCTCGATGGTGTGGGCGGCGTTGCAGGCGACCGACTGCAGCACCTGCGCGAGCAGGCAGTCGGCGTAGCGCACGAACAGGTCGCGGACGCCCTTCGAGGCCTGCTTGGCCTCGGACAGGCGGGCGGCATCGATCCTGATGACCGGCCCGCCGACCTGCACCACCGCCTGGCCGAAGGCCGGCAGGTAACCGTGGCTGACGACCCCGCCCATAGCACCCTCCCGGCCTATCGTCGCCGTCTCGACCGACTTCCCGTCCAGGAGCGGCACGATCAGCGTGACGACGCAGCGGTGCGCGGGGAAGGTGACATGGCTGACGTCGTCGCCGGCACGGAACAGTACGTCACTGCGCCGGACGTCGCGACGTTCGGCGTACGGTTCGAGCAGCGCCCGGTCACCGGGATCGAGGGCTTCGAGCAGCAGGTTGCCGTCGAGGGAGAGGGGAGCGTGCTTGTTCACGGGGTGCGGTCGAGGCGCGGAGGTCGGCTTGTCCAGTAGCGGACTTTTTGGTGCGAAGATGTCCAATACCTGACAAGTTGCGCAAAATTCGAAGGCGACCCGCCCCCGCTGGTTTGCGCCGTCCAGGCGCATGTCTCAGTGCTACATCTGACAACGGGCTTCTGCCCTAACACACGGTCTTATGCGTATGCCGCTGCCCTCTTGGGGTCGCCTCGTGGACCACCGCCTTTCATGCCCAGACCGTGGCCGTGGTTGGCGCCCATCCTGGCGCCGTAGGCTTCACCTGTCGACATACGTCTGACATGGCCAGCACTCCCTCGAGCAAGCGCCTATGTGCTGCAAGCTGCTGACAACGTAACCGCAGTAACAAGATCCGCTTCTTCCTACCAAGCGGCCATTTCAGCCCGCAGACTTTAATGTCTGCAAAGGGTCACTGTCTGCCGGACACTCTCGTCGTCATCGGTCCCCTCCCTGCCCCAGCCGGTATCCGGCCGCCACACGCAGGGTCGTGACGATGTCGCGGCGGAGCAGGAGCCTAGATCCGGCTCAGCTCTTCGAAGGCGTCGACCTAACCGCCCGCATGATATCGAAGTCACACCTTGGTTCGTTCGGTTGTGCGCCATTTCCAGACCTTCGCCATTGGCTGTTCGAATGGTCGCTCGCCGTCCGACAGCGGACTTCAGAGGGCCGTGATTGCTTAGCAGGTGCCCGAGCGTATTAGGGGGTATATTTTGGGCTGTTCCTGGGCGAGCGGCTGGCCGCCCCGAACTGGCTCGGCATCGCGCTCATCGCCGCCGGCGCCGTGCTGGTCGCCTACCGGGCGTGAGGATGGCCCCCCGATCGGGATAGGGGGCGTTCCTTACGGATCGCTCCCCTCCCACACCACCCGGCATGCGGGTCCGCACCGGGCGGTTCGAGGAGTTGAGGTCAGGCGAGACGGGGCAGGCCGAGCTTGTCCATCCAGGCCAGGGTCAGCACGCCGTTGAGCGCCATGCCGCTGTTGCGCCACCAGCGGCGGCTGTTGGCCGCCACCGGCAGAGCGACCTCGGGTTTGGCGCCCAGCGCCAGCAAGGCCCGGTAGATGGTCGGGCCGCGCTTCCACTGCTTGAGCTGGATCGCTCGCACCCGATGACGCACCCACCCATCCAGTTCGCGCCAGACCTTGGGTGTCTGCGCCAACCGGTAGTAGCCCTTCCAGCCCAGCAGGTAGGTCCGCAGCCGACCCACCACCGCCGGCAGGCTGCGCCCGCCCGAGCGACGCGTCAGGTCCCGCACCCGCCGCTTGAACCGGCCCAGCGACGCCGATGCGACCCGCCGCTTGACGACGCCGCCCGGGGCCACCCAGAAGGTGAAGCCCAGGACCACGCAGCCGAACGCACTGCGCACCGCGCTCTTGGCCTCGTTCAGCGACAGCTTCAGCCGGCCCAACAGACCCCGCAGCACATCCATCACCCGCGCCCCCGCCTTGCGGCTGCGCACGTAGACGGTCACGTCGTCCGTATAGCGCACGAAGTGATGGCCGCGTTGCTCCAACTCCCGGTCCACCTCGTCCAGCAGCACGTTGGCCAGGAGCGGCGACAGAGGTCCACCCTGCGGCGTCCCCGAGCCGCGTTCCCGCACCACGCCCCCCTTCATGATCCCGCTCGTCAGGTACGCCCGGATCAGCCGGATTACCCCGGCATCCCCGATCCGCTTCTGCAACCGGTCGATCAGGATGTCGTGGTTCACCCGGTCGAAGAACTGCGCCAGGTCCACGTCCACCACCACCCGCCGGCCCGCCTGCACGCAGGCTTGCGCGGCCAGGACCGCATCCTGTGCGCCGCGGCCCGGACGGTAGCCGTAGGAGTGCTCGCTGAAGTGGGGGTCCAGAAGCGGCTGCAGCACCTGCAGCAGCGCCTGCTGGATCAGCCGATCCGTCACCGTCGGGATGCCGAGCTCGCGCTCGCCGCCCCCCGGCTTGGGGATCGCCACACAACGCACCGGCTGGGGCCGGTACGTCCCCGACAGCACCTGGTCGCGGATCTCGGGCCACGCCGTGCGCAGGAGAGCCGCCGTCTGGGCGATGTCCAGACCGTCGACCCCCGCCGCGCCCTTGTTGGCCTTCACACGCCTCCAGGCACGCTGAACGTTCTCGCGCGCCAGGGCCGCGTCCAGCAGCCCCGGCCCCATGGCACCCGGTGCATGACGCGGGCCGCCAGCTTCGTCGCTGCCGGGCAGGCGCGAGGCTTCACCCCGCACCGGCTCCGACCGCCCCGCTCGCGCGGGCATCTGACGCCTTGCCGACTGCATCGTCACGGCCGCGGCCACTCCTCCTCGTTCGGTCCTTCGGGAGCAGATCGCCCCCTACTACGACCTCGGCTGACTTCTCGCTCCGGCTCGACGCCGTCACCCTTTCAGGCATGAGGCGAGATCTCCCCAGGTAAGACCGCGTTCCGTCCCTGCACGACCGCCGGATCTACGCCGCCTCGCCTTGATCACGAGAGCTTCGCGGCTGTTTGCCCGCTCGCCCTGCTCAGCGTCGCCTTCTATCCGGTTCTTGTTCATCGGCCCACAGGTGCGCTCCACGCTTCCTCTCCACGGTCGGTCGCCCTTCCGCAGTTGCGCTTCACTTCGCTCGCCGTGACCAGCTCACGGAGGGACTTCCACCCTCAAGAACGCGCCCATGCTGGGCGCACAAACGGAAGGGGGCGATCCGACGACCGCCCCCTCGGCACCGTTACTGCACGGCCTGGACCTGGACCGTCGCGCCGGTCTCGCCGGGCTTGCCCTCGACGATCACGAGGATGCGCCGCGCCGCGGCGTTCGGGTTCTGCGTCACCTGGCGGATCGGTCCGACCGCGTTGACGATGGCGGCGCCCGCAGGGTTCGTCATGAAGGCGGCGAGCGGCTCCAGCGGCCCGGCGCCCTTCGGGTCTGCGGAGAGAGCGAGCAGGTAGGGGCTCTTCGGCGTCAGCCCGGTGACCGCGGCCTGCAGCGTCTGCAGCACGCCCTGGTCGAACAGCGTCACCTGCGTCGCCGGCTTGCCGTCCGGCCCGTCGAGGGTCAGCCGGCTCGACTGGCCGGCCGCGCCGAGGGGCTGCAGGTTCGGGGCGCCCGCGCTCTCCGGGACCGCCGCGGGCAGGTAGGCCACGCCTTGCGGGCCCTGGCCGATCGGGATCGTTGCGGTGACGGCGTTGGTGCCGGTGTCGATCACCGCGACCGCATCGGCATTCTCCAGGCCGACATAGACCCGCGATCCGTCGCCCGAGGGCCAGAGGCCGTGCGGGAGCGCGCCGGTCGGGATCGTCGCGACCTGCGAGAAGTCGTCGGTGCGGAACACCTTGACCTGGTTGAGCCCGCCGACCGTCACGTAGGCGAACTGGCCGGCCCTGGTGCGGGCGATGTTAACGTGGTTAGTGATCGGCCCCGTCTCGATGGTCTTGAGCGCCTTGAACGGCGGCGCGGCCTCGAAGACCTGGACCCGGCCGACATCCTTCAGGGTGAACCAGACCTGGCGGCCGTCGGGCGTCGCCGCGATGTCGGGGCAGAACGGGCTCTCCTGCTTGATCCGCCCGACGATCTGCCGGGTCCCGACCTCGATAGCGACAGTCTCGGGGCTGAAGCTGGAGCAGACGTAGCCGTACCGGCCGTCGGGCGAGAAGATCGTCATGCCGGGCCCGTTCGGCACTGTAATCCGGCCCGTCTCCTTGCCCGTCTCGGCGTCGAGGATCGCCACGTAATCCTCGCCGCGCACGCTGACCCAGACCTCGCGCCCGTCCGGCGTGAAGAACGCCTCGTGCGGCGAGCGGCCGACATAGGTCGTGTGCCGCACGGTATTGGTGGCGGTGTCGATGAAGCTGACCGAGTTCGAGCCGATCGAGACCGCCAGCAGGGTCTTGCGGTCGGGCGAGAAACCCATGCCGTGGACGAGGAGCTGGCCGCGATAGAGCGGGCTCAGGTTCGCGGGCGTGGTGTCGCCGAGGCGGATGACGCCGAGGAGAGTATTGGCGGCGGGGTCGATCACCGAGACCGTATTGGAGAACTGGTCCGAGGTATAGAAGCGGTCGCGGGGCCCGACCGGCACGTCGGGTGCCGAGGCGGGGCCAGGCGCCTGGCCCGCGAGCGCGGTTCCGCCGAGAAGGGCGAGCACAAGGGTCGCCGGAATGAGGTGTCGCATCGGATGTCGTCTCGCTGGGTGTGTGGGCCGGCCGGCTCAGTGATGGTGCGGGGCCGGAGCTTTCGGCGTGGCGGGAACGGCGGGCGGGCGCTCGGCGAGCGCGCGCCGCATGACCTCGATCTCCTGGGCCTGCTCGACGATGATTCCCTGCGCGAGCCGGCGCAGGACGGGGTCGCGACCGTAGGCGAGCTCGGCCTTCGCCATGTCGATCGCGCCCTGGTGGTGCGGGATCATCATGGCGGTGAAGTCCCGGTCCGGATCGCCGGAGGGCGGTACCGCCATGTCGGCGTGCATCCGGGTCATCGACTGGGCCATCAGCGCGTCGAAGCCGTCCGGCGCGCTCTCGGCGTGCCCGGTCCGCATCATCATCATGCCGCCGCCCGCCAGGCCGCCGGCCATCAGGGTGGCGATCAGGATCGCCGTCGGTGCGCCGCGCATCGTCTCTCCCGTTTCTCGAAGGTCACGCCGGGAGAGATGCCGGGGAGCACCGGATATTCCCCAACCACGTGAGGCGCGCCGATCACGGCTGCGTGATGCGATTTTCCGACCGGCCGGGGGAATACCGCGGCCTCATCCGGCATCTTTCGTTGCAGGCCGCGGCATCCATCCGCCACCGCCCGCCCCGAAGAGCGCCATTGTGGAGAACGCCTTGGACGACCTCGCCGCCCTGATCGAGCCGCAGATCCCGGCGTTGCGGCGCTACGCCGTCGCGCTCCTGCGCGAGCGCGAGGCGGCCGACGACCTCGTCCAGGACGCCCTCGAACGCGCGATCCGGGCCTGGCCGCAGCGCCGCCGGGACGGCGACCTGCGCGCCTGGCTGTTCGCGATCCTGCGCAACCGCTACCTCGAAGGCGTGCGCGGCCGCCGCGGCGTCGAGGTCGGCCCGGACCTGGTCGACGACGTCGCGGACGCCTCCGCCGATCCCGGGGCCGCCCTCGGCGTCCGGGACGTGCTCGACGGGCTCGCCGGCCTGCCCGAGGATCAACGCTCGGTCCTGCTCCTCGTCGCGGTCGAGGACATGTCCTATGCCGAGGCCGCCGCGGTGCTCGCCGTGCCGATCGGCACGGTGATGTCGCGCCTGAGCCGGGCGCGGGGCCGGATGCGCGCCTTCCTGGACCTCGCACCGACCGTCGTCACCGGACACCTGCGGAGGGTGAAATGACCGCGTCCAACCCCCGGCCCGTCGGCGAGGACGATCTTCACGCCTTCGTGGACGGCCAGCTCGATCCCGGCCGCCGCGCCACCGTCGAGGCCTGGCTCGCCGAGCACATGGACGCGGCGGCCCGGGTCGCCGCCGACGGGCAGGCCCGCGCCCGCCTGCGCGCCCGCCTCGCCCCGATCGCCGACGAGCCGATCCCGGCCCGGCTGCGGGTCGCCCATCTGGCGCGCCCGCGTCCCGCCCGAAGCAGCCGCTGGCTGCCGAGCGCCGCGGCGGCGATGGTCTGCCTCGCCTTCGGCGGGGCGGTGGGTTGGGTCGGGCGCGGGGCGGTACCGCCCGCGGCGGCGCCGGTCGAGCCGATGACGCAGGCGGCGGTTTCGGCCTTCCGCACCTACGTGGTCGAGGCCGTCCACCCGGTCGAGGTCCGCGCCGACGGGACGCCGCATCTGGAGCAGTGGCTCTCGCGGCGCGTCGGCCGGCCGGTCAGGGCGCCGGATTTGCAGTCCCAAGGGTTCCGCCTGATGGGCGGGCGCCTGCTGCCGGCCGGCGACGAGCCGGCGGCGATGCTGATGTACGACGACGACCGCGGCACCCGCCTGACGCTCTACAGCCGCGCCGGCGCGGCCGGGGGACGCGGCGTCTTCCGCTACGCCCGCGAGGGCGACGTCGCCGCCTTCTCGTGGATCGATGCCGGGATGGCCTACGTGGTGACCGCGCGCACGGACGAAGCGCGGCTGCTGCGGGTCGCCGAGGCGGTCGACGCTCAAGCGAGCGGACGGGGAAGCGGGCTGCAGTAACGCCGGGCCCGGAAGGTCCTGCATCCTACGTCGAGCATAAGAGCGAAGGGTGAGACGGTCATGACGTTAAGGCACGGTGTGGCGCGTGAACGACGGACACAGAGCGGGCTGGTGCAGAGCGGGCTCTTGCGGATTCTGGGAGCCGCCGCCTGCGCGCTGTTCCTCGGCTCTGCGGCGCGGGCGGAGCCAGCTGGCAAAACCTACCTAGCGTTGGGCGACTCCCTCGCCTACGGCCTACAGGTCGGCAAGCTCAAGGAGCAGATCGCGGCAGGCACCGTCCGGCCTGGGAGCTTCGACACCGGCTACGCCATGGTGCTGGCCTCGTATCTGCGCGAGCGGGCCCATGACCTGACGCTGGTCGACCTCGGATGCCCCGGCGAATCTTCGACCTCGTTCGTCGACGGGCCGTGCGGTTTCGCGACGACCGGCAAGCCGTTCGACACCACGCCGCTGCCGCTGCCGCTGCACGTGCCCTATGCCGGCGCGCAGCTCTCGGCGGCGACGGCCTACCTCGCCGCCCATCCGGGCGCGGTCGGTTTGATCACCCTCGATATCGGCATCAACGACCTCAGGGCCGTGCAGGTGGGCTGCCCGGAGGGGCACGGGTTCAAGGACTGCGTCGCAGCTGGCTTACCGCCCGCCCTGGAGCGCACAGCGACCAACCTGCGGCGCATCCTGTCCGCCCTGCGCGCGGCGGCGCCCAAGGCGCGTATTCTGGTCGGCACCTACTACAACTGGCTCGCCGTCACCGATCCCGACACCGACCGCTTCGTCGAGGCCCTGAACCGCACGATCGCTGCAGCGGTCACGGAGGCGGGCGCCGGTCTCGTGGACGTCTTCCCAGCCTTCAACCGCACCGGCGAGGCTCGCGCACGGCTCTGTGACCTGACGCTGTACTGCACGCCGGCCCGCGACCTCCACCCGTCGGATGCGGGCTACCGGGTGATCGGCGACCTGTTCGCCAAGGCTCTCGGCGAGCCCGGCAAGCCGTGACCCTCGACCAGCTGCGCATCTTCGTGGCGGTGGCCGAGCGCCAGCACGTCACCCGGGCCGCCGAGGCGCTCAACCTCGTCCAGTCGGCGGTCAGCGCGGCCATCGCCGCCCTGGAGGGCCGGCACGCCGTCAAGCTGTTCCACCGGGTCGGGCGGGGCATCGAGCTGACCGAGGCCGGCCGCCTGTTCCTCGCGGAGGCACGCGCGGTGCTCGCCCGCGCCGAGGCGGCCGAGCAGGTGCTCGCCGACCTGAGCGGCCTGCGCCGCGGCACCCTCGCCATCCGCGCGAGCCAGACCATCGCCGGTCATTGGCTGCCTCGCCACCTCGTCGCGTTCCGGGCGGCCTATCCGGACATCATCCTGCGGCTCGGCATCGGCAATACCGCGCAGGCAGCCGAAGCGGTCCGCTCGGGAATGGCGGAGCTCGGCTTCGTGGAGGGCGCCGTCGAGGATGACGGCCTCGCGAGCCTTCCGGTCGCGGAGGATCGGCTCGTCCTCGTGGTCCGCCCCGGGCACGAACTGGCCGGCTGCTCGCAGCCGGGCCCCTCGGACCTCGCCGCAATCGCCTGGGTGCTGCGCGAACCCGGATCCGGGACGCGCTCGGCCCTCGAATCCGCCGTCGCGGCCGCCGGCCTCGCACCCGACGCGCTCACCGTGGCGCTGGAACTGCCCTCGAACGAGGCGGTGCTCGCCGCCGTCGCGGCGGGGGCCGGCGCGAGCGTCCTGTCGGAGGCGGTGGTCGCCCCCTCCCTGCGGACCGGGACACTCGTCGCCGTGCCGCTCGGTCTGCCGGCACGCACCTTCCGGGTCCTACGCCACAAGGAGCGATACCGCAGCCGGGCCGCGGACGCGCTGCTCGACCTGATCCGGGGGGCCGAGCCGTGAGCAACGTCGACCCCGACGATCCGCGCGTGCGGCTGGCAGAAGACCGGACGGTGCTCGCCGCGGAACGCACCTACGCCGCGTGGCTGCGCACCGGGCTCGCGTTCCTGAGCGTCGGTTTGGCCGCGCAACGCTTCCTGTCGGAGGTGCTGCCCGGCTGGCCGCTGCGGATCATGGCCCTGGCGCTCGTCGCTTGCGCATTCGGATGTTTTTGTGCGGCGGCCTGGCGCGATCACGCCGTGAGGCGATCCCTCGCGTCGGCACCGATGCGGATGATGCCCCGCGCCCTGACCCTCGGCATCGCGCTCCTGCTCTCCGCCGTCGCGAGCCTCGCGGCCGTGACGCTTTGGCAGGTCTGAGGACCTCCCGGCCCTCACGCCACAGTCACGCGCACGCGGTGCCACGCGGCGCTGAGGTAGCCCTTGTAGTTCCAGGTGTCGTCCGGCAGCGCAGGCTGGGTCTGCCCGGCCTCGTCCCAGGCGCGCACCGCCAGCTCATGCTCGCCCGGGGGGAGATCGAGGTCGATCGTCCAGAACGTCCAGGCGAAGCGCGCCCGCGCATCGTGCTCGAGCGCCGCCTGCGCCCAGGTCCGCCCGCCATTGCCGGAGACGTCGACGCGTACGACGGTGCGGTCGCCCGACACCGCGTAGCCGCGGACGGTGTTTGCCCCGGCTGCCAGCCGTGCCCCGCGTGCCGGCTCGCAGATCGCCGCGTTCAGCGGCATCGTGTTGATGGTGTGACCCCGGGCGGGGTCGGCCGTCTCCGCCGTTACGTCGGGCGGGAACAGCTTGTAGTCCTCGGCCTGGATCGGGTTGTCCGATGGGTGGTCCTGCACCGTGATGCGCTTCAGCCATTTCGGGCTGCGCACCCCGGCGAAGCCCGGCACGACGACGCGCAGCGGGAAGCCATGCTCCGGCAGCAGCGGCGCGCCGTTCATTGCGAAGGCCAGCAGGGTCTCGGGCGCGAGCGCCTTGGCCAACGGAATCGAGGCTCCGTAGGGCCGGCCCTCGACGAGGTCGTGGCTCTCGAAGGCGACGTGCAGGTCCGCACCCTCGGCGATCCCGGCCTCGCGCAGCACGTCGCCCAAGCGGACACCGGTCCAGTCGGCCGTGCCGATCGCGCCGCCGTCCCATGGGTCGCCGGAGACCGGCGCCACCGCCCGCATGTCCGCACGGCGGTTGCCCGCGCACTGCATCGTCGCCGTGACGGTGGCCTCGGCATGGCGCGACCGCAAGCTCTCCAGCGACAGCTCCAGCGCTGTCGGGATCGCGCCGTCGAGGCGGAGGCGGTAGCCGTCCGCATCGATCTCCGGCAGGTCGCCGTGCGAGCGCACGTAGAAGTCGTCGGCTGCCGTGCGATAGGAGGCGCGCAGCCGCGCGAGGGGCGGCTCGGCATTGTACGGCGCCTCCCCATGGACGATCAGGCGCGCCCTGCGCTCGGCCAAGCTCGACATGCGGGTCTCCAGGCTGGTGGATCGCGGGACAACGTGCCGGGACCGGATCGGTCCCGGCGTGCTTCCCCGGCTTCGCCGTCGCGACGGCGGGCCGGGCACGTCACCGTCAGGGCTGCGGCTTCATTGCCGCGAGGTAGTCGACGATGGCCTTCACGTCGGCCTCGTCGATCGGTGCCTTGTAGACGTGGACCATCTTGTTGACGGTCTCGGTCCACTGCGCCTTCGACAACTTGGGCTGGGTCAGCACCATTCCGGCCGAATGGCAGGCAAGGCAATTGTTGTTGGCGGCCTCCGCCCCGGGGCCCTCCGGGAAGAAGCGGTCGGAGGTGGGCAGCTCGACCTGCTGCGAGGTGAAGCGCATCGGCTCGGTCGCCTCGGCGGCGAATGTCGGGGTGGAGGCCAGCGCGAGCGCGGCGAGCAGGAACGCGGTGCGGGATGCGGCGGTGCGGGATGTGACCATGGCTCTCTCCCTCAGGCGACGTGAAGCGACACGGTCTCGACGCCGTTCTGCATGAACCCGGCCCCGTTCCAGACCCGCTCCATCGGCTGGGCCAGCCCGTTCGTGTTGGTGCAGCGGACCTTGATCGCGTGGGTGCCGGCCGCGAAGGCCGGCAGGTCGCCCTCGAACCGCCGGAAGCTGTAGGTGCCCTCGTCGGCTCCGAGCTTCGCCGGAGACCACGTCGCGCCACCGTCGGCGGAGATCTCCACCGTCCTGACCCCGCAATCGCCCCCGAAGGCGATGCCGCGAACCGCCACCGGCGAACCGGCCGCCGCCCGTGCGCCGTCGCGCAGGTTGGTGACGAAGGCGCGCGGGACCATGCGGTTGATCGGCACCGTCTTGAACCCGGTCTGACCGGGCTTGATGTTTGCCCCCGGCACGTCCGGGATGCGGTAGGCGGTCTTCATCCAGTACTGGTCGTCGGGCTTGTCCAGCACCTCGATGTCGGACAGCATCTTGACCCAGTAGGTCGAGTACCAGCCCGGCACCACCAGGCGCAGCGGAAAGCCGTTGAGCAGCGGCAGCTGCTCGCCGTTCATCGCGTAAGCCAGCATGACCTCGCCGTTGCGGGCATGGTCGAGGTCAAGCGACTTCTTGAAGTCGGGCGCGTCGTCCACGACCGGTTCGTCGAGGCCGCTGAAGCGGACCTGCACCGCTCCACCCTTTACCCCGGCGCGGTCGAGCACGTCCTTCAGGCGCACGCCCGTCCAGCGCGCGTTGCCCATCGAGCCGTTGGCCCACTGCGCGCCCGGCACCCGCGGCTCGAACAGGCCGCGGGAATTGCCCGAGCACTGGTTGACGGCGGCGATCTCGAAGCGCGGCAGCCGGGCGAGCTCGTCGAGCGACAGCGACAGCTCTCGGTCGACATGCCCGTGCACCTTCAGCCGGTAGGCGTTCGCGTCGACCTCAGTGGGGATCGAGGCCCAGTGCCAACGCACGTAGAAGCGGTCGTTGGGGGTGAACACGCCCTGTTCGAACACCTCGAACGGCGTCTCCAGGAGCGGCGGGCGCGTCCGCTGCAGGATCATCGGCCCCTTGCCGGGGAAGGCAGTGGTCAGGTCGCGCAGGTCGGGACCGCCGGGCAGCGGGAGCTTGACCGTGCCCGCAGCCCAGGCCGGCACCGCGGCCGCGAGGCCGCCGAGGCCGAGACCGGCAAGCATCGCGCGGCGGGGAATGGCAGGATGGCTCAAGGGTGTTCCTCCGGGTCCGGGCCGAGCGTCTCGCGCTCTCCCTTGGCTGATGGAAAGTATCTTCCACGAGACAGGGTTTCCAATGGAAAGTCCTGCTCGTTCCGATCGATTGGAGAGATCGTTTTCCCTCCGGCGTGCTGGGGAACGGTCGCTCCGAGGACGCTCGGTCAGACGATGCCGAGGATATGGATCAGGCAGAGGCTGACCGCGGTGAGGGCGATCAGGGAGGCGACCACCGCCAGCGTGACCCGCAGCCCCGCGCCGGCGACGCTGCGCACGTCGACCCCGAGCCCGAGCGCGGCCATCGACACGATGGTGAGCACGTTGGCGGTCGCGGCGATCGGCGGCAGGGCGGCCTGCGGGATCAGACCGCCCGAGCGCAGGCCGGCCATCGCCAGGAACGCCAGGATGAACCACGGTACGAGGCGGTGGATCGCGACGCGGCCGGGCTTCGGACGCTCCCCCGCGGTGACGTGCGGGGCCGGCTCGTCCGTCTCCTCGCGCAGCCGGCTCGCGCCGAGGGAGAGCGCCAGCACCACCGGGCCGAGCATCAGCACGCGGACCAGCTTGACCAGGGTGCCGACCTGCACGCTCAGCGCCGCCACCGGCGCCGTCGCGGCGAGCACCTGCGGCACGGCGTAGACGGTGAGGCCGGCGAGCACGCCGTACTGCATCGGCGACAGGCCGAGGAGCGGCACGAGCAAGGGCAGGCCGAGCACGACCAGCACCCCGAGCACCGCCGTGAAGGCGATGGAGGAGGCGACGTCCTCGCCGTCCGCACCGATCACCGGGGCGGTCGCGGCGATCGCCGAGTTGCCGCAGATCGAGTTGCCGCAGGCGACGAGGATCGCGAGCCGGGGGTGCAGACCCAGGGCGCGGCCGATGCCGTAGCTCGCCGCGATCGCCGCCATCACCACCACGGCGATGCCGACGAGCAGGCCGGGTCCGGCCGCCAGCAGGGTTGCGAGGCTGAGCGAAGCGCCGAGCAGGACGACGGCGACTTCGAGGACCGTCTTGGCGCCGAAGGCGATGCCGGGGAAGAAGCGCGCACCCGGGTTCCACGCGGTGCGCAGGGCCGTGCCGAGCACGATGGCGAGCACCAGGGCCTCGAGCCAGGCGCGGCCGAACAGGTGCTCCTCGGCCGATTCGAGCGCGAGGGCGGCGCCGGTCACCGCGAGGCACAGGAGGAGGCCGGGCAGGATGCGGCGCAGGGGGGCGAGGGGGGATACGATGAGGGTCGCGGTGGTCATGACGGTCTCGCGGGGTCGCTTGGATCTGTCCCCACCGTGCCGATCCACGAGCATTCGATCCAACAGAACGTTACGATGATTTTGTTCGTCATTATCGATCATTGCGACCGTTGCCGACGACGATGCCGGTCGTCGGGTGGATAGGTTCGCCTGCTCTTGAAACTCCGAGCCCACGACCAAACTTCCTGGCGAACGGTCACGCCCGGCAGACGGGCATGATTATGCAACCGGAGCAGGTGCGAGCCAGCCTCATGATCCCCGATCGGCCGATCGTGCGCCTGCTGGCGGCGGTGATCCTCGTGATCCTCGCCTCCCTCGTACCGTCGGCAGGCCAGGCCCATGAGGGACACGCGCAGCACGCCGGCAACGGGCCCGCGACGCACATGCGGACCGCCTCGGTGGCAGCGGTTCCGGCCGTGAACCCTGCCGGGCATGTCGCCCGGGGCGAGCCTCCGGCCTACCTGGAGACCACGCTCCGGATCACTGCTGTCGGGCCTGTCCGGGACGATAGTTGCTGCCCCGGCCCCTGCCGGGTGCGCTGCTGCGGAACGATGGCCTGCTGTGCCGCCGGCATTCTGCCCGGCCCGCCCGCCCTGGCGCCGATCCCGTTCCGGGCCGTCAGGCTGGTCCCGCGCGATGCTCCCGTTCGCACCGGCGCCGGACCCGAAGCCCTGCCCAGGCCTCCCCGAGCCCGCGCGTGAGATGAGGCGCGCCTGAAGGCGCGCAACGCCCGAGTTGTGCCCGCATCGACGGTGCACCTCCGGCCCTACCGGCACGGGGAGATCTCGTGGCTGTCGATCCCGCCTCTCGCCGCCCTGGGTGCGGCCGACCCGCCTCCTAGGCGAAGTCCGCGCACGCCCCGGCCTCACCCGGGGCCGTCCCGGGCGGCCCGTTCGATTTGATTCCCATTCGAAACAGAGACCGATCCATGACCTCCCCTCGCACCTTCGCCGCCATCGTCCTCATCTCGGCCGGCCTAGCCGGTCCCGCCCTCGCGCAGGCGTCGCACGACCATCGCTCCATGCCCGGGCACGGGATGGGCAAGACGAAGCCGGACCCGAAGGACACCGTCTCTACCGTCGCGTTCAAGGCCGCCGACGCGGCGATGATGAAGGAGATGGACGTCGCGTATACGGGCGACCCGGACGTCGACTTCCGCACGCACATGATCCCGCACCACAGGGGTGCTGTCGCCATGGCGAAGGTCGCGCTGACGCACGCCAAAGACCCCGAGACCCAGGCGATGGCGCAGAAGATCATCGACGATCAGGAAAAGGAGATCGCCGACATGGAGGCGTGGCTGAAGCGGCACGGCCGGTAGGCACCGCACGGGCCGGGCTCATCCCGGTCCGCTTCCCCCGATATCGACAGACTGCTTGAGGAAATTCGCATGCCAGCCACCGCAAAGAAGGCCGTCCTCTACCGCATGGTGATGGAGAAGCACCTCTGCCCGTATGGGCTGAAGGCCAAGGACCTGCTCGAACGCCAGGGTTTCGCGGTTGAGGATCACTGGCTCACCACGCGCGAGGAGACCGACCGCTTCAAGGCCGAGCACGACGTCAAGTCGACGCCCCAGACCTTCATCGACGGCGCGCGCGTCGGGGGGTACGACGACCTGCGCCGTCGCTTCGGCACAACGGCGAACGACCCGAACGCGACGACCTACACGCCGGTCGTTGCGGTGTTCTCCATGACGGCGCTAATGGCGCTGGCGGCCAGCTACGCCGTCACCGGCACGCCGTTCACGATGCGCGCGGCCGAGTGGTTCATCGCCTTCAGCATGTGTGTGCTCGCCCTCCTCAAGCTGCAGGACGTCGAGAGCTTCTCGTCGATGTTTCTGGGCTACGACCTGCTCGGCCAACGCTGGGTCCGCTACGCCTACGCCTATCCGTTCCTGGAAGGCCTCGCCGGCATCCTCATGGTCGCGGGAGCCCTGAACTGGCTGTCGATCCCAGTTGCCCTGTTCATCGGGACGATCGGGGCCGTCTCGGTGTTCAAGGCGGTCTATGTCGACAAGCGCGAGATCAAGTGCGCCTGCGTCGGCGGGTCAAGCAAGGTGCCGCTCGGCTTCGTGTCGCTGACCGAGAACCTGATGATGGTCGCCATGGCGGTCTGGATGCTGGCGATGCACGCATGAGCGCCGCGGCCGGCCGACGTCGCACATCAGGCGGCATCCAGTCTGCCCGGGTTCGGACGGGGCAGAGATCTGCTTTGAGTCCAAGGCCCAAGCACCCCCGGGACCGTGCCGGTCCGGGCCCGTTGCACTGTTTGCTCGACGCGTCGAGCGGCTCTCGAAGCGGCGAAGCTGCTCGGCTCTAGAAACGACCGACGGGCATCGGAGAACCCGATGCCCGCACGGTCACGCGCCTCGAACCTCGATGCTACGCCGCCCGGCGGGCGTGCCCCTTGCCGCGGCGCGACACGCCGAGGCCCTTGCGGGCATCGCACTTGAGGCCGTGGCTGTGCCAACCCTCCGCGGGGGCCTGCTGCCAGCCATGATGGCAGCCATGCGCCGCGGCAGGGCCGATCCAAAGAGCCGTCAGCAATCCGATCGAGACAGCGAGGGTGCGCATGCGAAAATCCTTATCAGGTAGGGAAATCGGGTCTCAGAACCGGCCGGCGAGGGTCAGCCGCACGGCTGTCGGCTCGACCGGGTGGAAGTGGCGATCGGCGACGCCGGCCGCGTCTTCGCCCGGCAGGCGTGACACGTAGTAGTAGGTGATCTGATCCGCCTTGGCATTGGTCAAGTTCAGCACGTCGAGGGAGAGGCTGACCCCGTTGTCGAAGTTGTACCCGACCCGGCCGTTGAGAAGCGCGGTCGGCTTCGAGCGCACCGAGTTGTCCTCGATCAGAGGGCGCGGCCCGAAATAGCGGAAGCGGAGGGAGCCGAACCAGCCCTGGCCTTCGCCGAAGGTGATGCCCGCCGACGCGATCGTGGTCGGCGCCTCGGGCACCCGCCGGCCGACCGGGTCGCGGTCGGCGAAGCGGGCGTTGGTGATCGTCAGGTCGCCCTCCAGGGCCAGCCAGGGCGTGACGGCGTAATGGTTGCTCCACTCGATACCGAACCGCCGTGTCGGCCGGCTCGGCTCGGTGGTGCCGGTGTCGCCCTGGAACAGGTTCTCGGACGCGAAATCGAGCCGGAACAGCGCCAGGGAGGTTTCCAGCCCTGTGATCGAGCGGTTGCGGATCCCGACTTCGTAGCCGGTCGAGGGGACCAGGAACGGCGAGCGGGACACGTTGAACAGCGGACTGACCGGATCGACGGTGGCCGTGACGCCGCGGGCATCGTTCGAATGGAAGCCGCCGCCATAGTTCACGTACAGCTCGGTGTCGCGCCACGGCCCGAACACCGCCCCGAGCTTCGGATTGACGATGCCGTCGCGGGCGCGACCCGAATTCGCCGGTGTGTCGGAGCGGACATCGGCATAGTAGCCGTCGGCCCGGAAGCCGACGCTGGTGCGCAGCCAGTCGGTCCAGCGCACCCGGTTCTCATAGTAGAACGCGGCGCTGGCCTCCAGCACCCGGTCGTCCAGTACCGTCGAGCGATACTGCCGCGCCGTCGTGTTGAACAGGCCGACCCGGATGTCGTCGGTGCGGGTCTGCACGCCGAACTCGTTCTCTATGGCGAGCCCGAACAGGTCGCCCTGGAACACGCGCGAGATTTCGCCGCCGCCGAGCACGCGGCTGTCGCGCTGGCGGAATTGGTCGCCGTTGACCGGATCGTTTAGGAAATACGTGAAGTTGTTCCAGAGGTTCATCTGGTATCGGATCACGTAGGCCGAGGCCCGCGTGATGCCGCTGTCATCCGACTGGCTCCAGCGCCCCGACAGCGAGAAGCGCCCGGTATCGCCGCCATCGCTCGGGTCGAGGGTGCCGTAGCGACCGATGATCCCCTCCGCCACCGCCCGCTCGGGAATCTGATTGGTGGCATTCCACTTGGCCCAGTAGGCCATGCCGGTGACCGCAAAGCCGTCGAGCGGCGTACCCTGGCTGTAGCGCACCACGCCGTTGAACTTGCGGAGGGTATCAGGCACCACCCACGGGCCGTCATAGGTCTGCGCCTCGCCCGCCACGAGCAGGTTGCCCGCGCCGAGCGGTGCCGACGCGGCCGAGAGGGCTCGCTTAAGACCGAAGCTGCCCAACGTCGTCAGCGCGATGTTGCGGTTGAGCTTGTCGAGATAGTCGATCCGCACCGAGCCGGCCGAGGCGAAGTCACCGTCGCGCACGAAGTACGGGCCCTTGTGGAACTCGACCGCGCCGACGAGCTCGGGGATCAGGAAGTTGAGATCGGCGTAGCCCTGGCCGTGGGCATGGGTGCGCATGTTCACCGGCATGCCGTCGACGTTGATGGCGATGTCGGTGCCGTGGTCGAGGTTGAAGCCACGCAGGAAGTACTGGTTGGCTTTGCCCTCACCCGAGTGCTGCGTGATGATGAGGCCCGGCACTTCCTCCAGCACCTCGCCGGGTCGGGTCACCGGGCGGCTGTTGATCTGCGCCCCCGTGATGATACCGGCACTTGCAGCATCAAACGGTCGAAGCGCGCCGCCGATGCCGGTGACGCCGCCGACATAGCCGGCGCTGGCGTTAGGTGTGCCCGATGACGTGGCGGCCGGTGCTTCCGGTGCGACCGTGATCTCGGAGAGCGCGATGGTATCTGCGGTCTCGGTCACCGCCGGCGCGGCCCAGGCGTGGGAGGCGACCAGCAGGACGCTGGCGGAGCTGAACAGGCTGTATCGACGTACCCCGAGGGCAGATGACAAGGTAGAGCGGACCAACGGCGTTCCAAAAGCGGCATCGAGGCGTGCCCCTCGCACGTCCCGCGTATGAGAAATCTACGCAAAGTTCACACCGAAGGCTGTGGCCGGCGGTCCTCAGGAGCCAGCGTTGTCATCGTGCGGGTGCGGGTGGTTGGCCGGCTCGGCGCTGTTCTCGGGAATGAGGTGCAGGTGGCCGTAGCGCACACCCCGCTGAGTGATGATGCGATCGGCGTAAGCCTGCATGGCCGGCACAGATCCATGCAGCACTGCAACTTCCAGGCAATCGTCTCTGGTCAGATGCACATGCATGCTGGCGATGGACACCCCGTGGTGGTGACCTTCATCGGTGAGACGGCGCGCCAGGTCGCGGGTGCCATGATTGTAGACGTAGCTCAGCGTCCCGTAGTAGGACGCAGCGCCCGCCTGATCGCCCTGGGATGGGGCGACCGCATCGCGGACGAGGTCACGCACGGCCTCCGAGCGGCTACCATAGCCGCGTTCGGTACAGAGACGATCCACCGCCGCCAGCAGTTCGTCGTCGATGGTGATCGTGATGCGCTGCATGCCCGCTCCGTCAACTGCTTGATGGCTTTGGTAGGAGCATAGTGAGCGCGTGAACAGCTAAGGGAATGGCGGGCCTTCGTACGGCTCATTCCCCCCAGCGATCATTCCACCACATGAACTGGCATGTAAGAAAAACGACCCGTTCCTGACAGCCAGAAAATCCTTCGGCGGTGACGCAGTTGGCGTGAGAGCCCGGCGACGCAGCGAATGTCAGGAAGCCGTGTCATGAAATCAAATGTCTGGTAAATACTCGCGACCGGACATTCCCGACAGAGCTTGCGAGGAGCCGCTTTGGGTCAAAAGCTCGTACATCGATTGCAGAGGGAGCCCAGCTGGCTACCTCGGCCTGAACCAGTCCGGCGGTCTCTCGGCGCGCCTGGGTTCGGCCGGCAAGGCGAGCACCGAGGTCGCCGCGCAGACCGTCCTGACGCTGGCCGTCGACGGTCGGCACGGTCGTCTACGGCGCCGGCAAGCCGGTGACCACGTTCACGACGACCGGCGGGCAGTCCTTCCTCGTCAATCAGGGCGACGTCGTCACCCTCGTGGCCCCCTCGACGTAGGACGCCGCCCTGGCCGATCAGATCGGCTACATCGCCCTCCAGTGAGGGCGGTCGCGCCGTCCCGGAAATCTCGCCGGGACGGCCAAAATCGGTTTGATCTTCCGTTACAGTCTGACGCTTCGGCGTTACGCGGTGCGGAGGTAACGGGGGCCTAGACCACGCGAACGAACGCTAGGCTCCAAAGGCGCTGTCTTCGGGGGCGTACGAACACGGCGGGGAAACGGAGCCATCCACAGGGCCCAGGCGGTTCGGTAACCACGACCGAACGCGGGCTCTGGACATCGATTCCGGGATCCCGATCTCCTGGACGCGCCCGAAACGAGGAGGTCGCCCCGATGCCGTCTTACCATACCTCCGCCCGCGACGTGGCCGAGAGCTTCGACAACGTCCTGACGACGGGCGCCCTGGGCCTCGGGTCGGTCCTGATCTCGCAGAAGCTCGACCGCGACGCGGCCTACCGCGAGGCCGCCAGCATCCGTCGGCAGGCTGCGGTCGTTCGGGCCCGGCGGGTCGCGGCCGCCGTCGCCATCGCCGAGGTCCGCGCTGGTGACGACCGCCTCCGGGACGCGATCCTCAGGAAGGCCATCCTGGCGAAGCGCACGCGGGGCTGAGAAGGGCGCACGAAATGCCATCGCGGGCGCACGGCATGCTTTTTTGTGCGCACGCAGCAAGAAGCAAGGCCTTCAAGCAAGAAAGACGACAGTCTCGCGGGTTTATTTCAGGCACGAAAAAGCCCGCCCTGGTCGCCCGGGGCGGGCTTCGTTGTTCCGGCGATGGCGCGGTCAGGCGGCCATGGGGAGCGACTCGTCGATCAAGTCGTCGAGAACCTCGCGGAAGTGAGACAGCTTGAACTCGTCGCCCACGAGACGCTGGTGCGCCTCGGCGGCCGCGGCGGCGGCGCGGGCAGCCTCGATGGCGCGGAACTCCGCAGGCGTCGGGGGCCGCGGCAGGGAGGGCAGCAGACGCTCGCCGAGGAGGTGCTTGCCGATCACGGCGGGGTCGTTCTGCGACAGCGCCACTTGCTGATCGACTGTCAGGCCGTCGAGATAGGCCCGCGCCGCGTCGTCGAGGTCACCGGCGGAGGCGGGTTCGCCGGCCATATAATGCATCGCGGCGCGGCCCCAGGCCTCGGCCGGGGACGGCTCCTGTTCGACCGGCGCCGTCAGCTCGTGAGCGAGCTCGGCCTCGGCCTCGCCGACGGGATCGGGCGGCGTCAGGGCCGTGCGGACGAGGCGGGAGACGAGCTTGCCGCCCTCCCAGACCGTGACCCAACTGAGGCGCCCGGCAGCGGCGAGCGCCCTGGCGATGGCTAGAACTATTCCCCTCATCATCCCCTCCGTGGACTGACCCAAACATCCTGCAGCGGGGCGACGCATACGACACGCGCCGCCCTCGGTACGTCACGCTAGACCGAGCTCGACGGCCTCCTCGTACGTCACGGCACGGAGCCAGACGCACTTGGCGGTCGCCCTCACGCAGGCGGCCACATGCTCCTCCCCGGCCCAGTCGTAGACGACGTCGGCCTCGTAGCCGTGGCCGGCGGGGACGGGGAAACGGCAGGGCGTCTCCGTCAGCCCGCAGCGGGAGCAGCGTCTCCGCCATGCGCGCCGGGCCGCCCCCGCGGGATCGATTCGGTCCTCGGCCGCCGCGGCGCTGATCTCCTCGACGTTGCCGTCCGCCCTCGCGACGTAGGCCCGGCTCGGGCTGCTGGACCGCGCCGACGCGACGGCGACGACCGTCCCGGGCGCCAGCTCGTAGCGGGCCCGGTCGTCGCCGGCGGCCTTCTCCACAGGACAAAAGCGCGCACCCAGCGCGAGGCAATCCTTGGTCAGGACGGCCTCGTAGGCCTGCTCCCAGGCCGGGATGGCAAGGACTGGCGTCGCTGTCCTTGAAGGACTGGCCATTCCGTCCTTCGATCGCCACCAAGAATTCATGGTGTAATCCTTCGAAACTCGAAGCATCTACCCCGGGAACGATTTGCACGCAGAAGGGCATCGTGCGTGCAGATTGTTCCCAATGCCGAATTGGCCTTGACGACTCAAATAGAAGCTGGAACGCTATAAAGCGTCAATAGCCAACGGAGGCGCCGGTGACGGCCGAGGAAGTGCGGGCGCTGCTACGGCAGCGCGTGGATACGGAGGGGAGCGCGCTGGCGTGGTCGCGCCGCCACGGCGTCAGCACGGCATACGTCCTGGATGCCCTGGCGGGGCGCCGCGGGCCGGGTCCGGCGATCCTGGAGGCGCTCGGCGTCGAGAAGGCGGACGCGACCTACCGGTTCAAGGAGGCGGCACATGGATAAGTGGACCGCGGGTCTTAAGGACCTCGACGCGGTGCAGACGCGCAAGCGCCTCGCCGACCTCCTCGCCGAATGCCGGTTCGTGTCCCAGGGCCTGGAGTTCTACCAGGGGCAGGGCCTGCGCGATCAGGCCTCGCAGACCGAGCGCGCGATCCTCAAGGTCGTGAAGTCGGAGATCGAGCGCCTCGCGGGGATGCTGGCCGAGTTCCGCTCGGGCCCGCCGCCGGCGCCCCCGCCGTACGACCCCTACGCCGCGGCGAGGGAGCGCGCCGCCGCCAAGGCCGCCGAGGACTTGCCCGCGGCGGAACCGGAGCCCGCCCCGGCTGCGTCGACCCGCCCGACCTTGCCGGTCCGCGGCGCTCGCCTTCCCCGCGTCCTGCCCGGGAGGCCCTCGTGACGCTCACCGAACGCCAAGCCCGCGCCCGGCTTGCCAAGGCCATCGAGGCGGCAGGCTCGCAGAAGGCCATCGCGAGCACGCTGCCGCTCAAGGCATCGGCGGCCCAGACCGCCGTCAGCAGGAGCCTCCTCGGGCGGGGGCCCGTCCACCACACCGTCCTGGCCTACCTCGGCCTGCGCCGGGACCCGCACACGGGCGTCATCCGCGACGACGCCACGCCGACTTCCAGCTTCCAGTTCCTCGCCGTCCAGGCCTCCGGCGAGGCCGGCGTGGCCGCGGCGGTCGCCCTCGCCGCCGCCGCCCTTGGGAGGGATTCGTGAGCGACATCGACGCCATCCGCGAGGCTTACCGCCTCGGCTACGAGCGCGGGACTTACGACTGCGGCGGAAGCCCCGTCGACGGCCCCCACTTCGCCTACGTCGAGGCCGCCGACCTGCAGCGGTGGCTCGGCGAGGAGCGGTGGCATGCCGAGCTCGCGCAGTTCCTCGGTCGCCCGCCGGCCGAGACGCCCGTGCCCGAAGTCAGGGCCCGTTTCACCTCGGACGACCCCGACGAGATGCCGTTCTGAGGGCCTCCGTCGACGCGCCAGGCGACGGTGGCGCAGCCCTCCCGGTCCCATCCCTCCAATGCAGCAGGTGCCCGCCGTGCAGATCGCCCTGTCCTCCCTCCGTCCCGGCCATCATCCCGACGCCCCGGCCGGCGTCGTCAACGTCCGCAAGACCGGACGCGACGCCGGGCTCGAAGCCCTTGCGGCGTCCATCGACGCCTTGGGGCTGATCCAGCCCCTCGTCGTCGTCCCGGGCGGCGACGGGTTCCATTACGTCGTGGACGGCAATCGCCGCCACGCCGCCCTGGAGAGCCTCGTGGTCGCCGGGAAGCTCGCCCCGAATAGCGAGGTGCCGGTGACCGCGCGTGACGTCGAAACCGCCCGGGAGGCCGGGCTCGCCGCCAACGTCAACCAGTCGCCGATGCACGAGGCCGACCAGGTCGAGGCCTACGCCGAGCTCCGGCGCGCCGGCCTGAAGGAGAAGGAGATCTCGGCGAGGTTCGGCCAGCCGGTTGCGCAGGTCCGGAAGCTGCTGGCCCTGGGCGGCGTCAGCCCTGCGGTGCTCGACGCCTGGCGCGCCGGCAAGATCAGCGTCGAGAGCGTCCGTACGTTCACGCTGGCCCCGTCCCACGCCGACCAGGATCGCGTTCTCGGATCGGTCCTGAAGGACGGCTCGGCGTGGAAGATCAAGGAGCGCCTCGGCCTCGACGGCCACGTCGCGCACATGCTCTCGTACGTCGGCGCCAAGGCCTACAGGGCCGCGGGCGGGACGGTCGTCGAGGATCTGTTCGGCGGCAGCGACGTCGTCAGCGACCGCGCGCTGCTGCAGCGCCTCGTCGACGAGCGTCTGGACGCCGAGTGCGAGCGCCGCGCCAAGGAGGGCTGGGGCTGGGTCGCCAAGGGCAGCGACCTCGATCCTGGATGGCGCTGGAGCTGGCCGCGCCTGAAGGACGGCCAGCGCGCGTTCTCGGTTGAGGAGCAGGCCCGATACGACGAGCTCCAGGCCTATCTCGATGCCGACGACGACGACGCGACGGACGAGGCCATCGCGGCCGCGCACGCCGAGGTCGCCGCCATCGAGGCCGCCGCCCGCATCCCCCTCGGCGCGGAGGATCGTGCCCGGTCCGGGTTCGTCGTGACGCTGGGCTACGACGGCAAGGTCGCCGTCGAGCCGTACGTCGTCCGCCCCGAGGACGCCCCGGCGAAGCCCGAGCCGGCCGCCCCGACCGCGCCGGCCGAGCCCGAGGGCAGCGGCCTTCCCAACGCCCTGGTCGAAAGGCTGTGCGATACCGCGACCGCGGCCGTCCAGGCCACGCTGGGCTCGTCACCGACCGCCGGCCTCGTCGCGCTTCTGGCCGGGGCCCTGACGGCGGACGCCTACGCGGCGCCCATGAAGCTCCGCCTCGAAGGCGTCGGCGGCGCGCAGGCCGCGCTGCGGGACAAGGAGGCCTTCGCGTCCCTGGTCGCCCGCCTGGCGGCCATGTCGGTCGACGAGCTTCTGGTCGTCGCGGCCGGCGTCGCCGCCCGGGGCGTCCAGACGCTCTACCGCGAGCACGGCTCCAAGCCCCGCGCGCCCTCGGAGCGTCCGTCCGTCCAGGCGCTGATGGGACTGCCTGACCCGTCCGTTCTCCAGGCCGAGCTTCGCGAGCGGTTCGACGGGGAGGCCTTCTTCAAGAGCGCGCCCAAGGCGGTGGCGGTCGCCATCGTGGGCGAGGTCCTCGGCGAGGCCGAGGGGCGGCGCGCCGCCGGCATGAAGAAGGGCGACCTGGTGGCCTACGCGGTCGCCTCGGTCCTGCCGACGGGCTGGCTCCCGGTCGAGCTCCGGCACCCCGGCTACGACGGCCCGGGATCGGCGCGACCCGCGGAGCAGCCCCTCGCCGCCGCGGCCTGACGGCTTCGTCGCGCGCCAGGCGGCAGTGGCGCACCCGATTCCTCCCCCTCCACCCCGGTTTCCCCAGGAGCGCCAACGTGCGCCAGCACCCCCAGACAATCCCGGCCGTCACGATTGCCCTCGACCGGGACGCTGAACTGCATTCGGACAAGGCACCCGTTGAGCGCGCTGTCGAGGTCATCGAATGCCTCGCAGGACGTGGCTTCGAGATTGTGCCGAAGCCCCTGCCGGGCTCGACCGCCCATGATCGCGTGGAGTTCGCGCGCCGCACCGGCTGCTGGGACGGCGTCAGCGACAAGGACTACATGGCCTGGGCGCGGTCGCTCGTGCCGGGCGCATTCGTCATCCGGACCGTCGAGGAGCTGACGACCGAGAACAAGGAGGCCTGGTCCGCTTCCGTCGAGGGGCTTTACCGCGGTCATCCGGTTCGCCTCGAACCCGGCCGACTGGAGCCCACCGAGACGGAGAAGGCCGCCCGCTGGGCGTCGGTGCTGATCGCGCAGGTCCTGGAGGACGGCTCCGCCCGCCAGGCCGAGGCGGGCGTAGACGCGGCCGCGAAGGATGCCCTGGCGCGGCTTAAGCGCGACCGCGGCCGGATGGCGTTCGAGGACCTCGACAGGAACCCGCCTGCCGCCGCAAGCCATACCGACTTCCTGATCGCGACGTGGGTCCGCAGCCTGGGGGATGCGGTCGAGTGGTGCGAGGTCCGCCTGCTTCCGAAGCGGATGGTGCTGGCGGCTTCCGTGCGGGGCAGGCCGAGCCGCGAGCAGGAAGAGGACCTCGGACGTAGGCTCGACATGATCCGCGCCTTGAGGGGCGTCGTCGGCGTGTCACCGGGGGTGCGGGGGCTTCATTCCGAGGACGGCGTGGTGACCTATGAGGTAGAGGTCCGCTTCAACCACTACATCACGACCATCGGCTGCGAGTACACTCCGCTCGACCTGCCGGCCAAGCCGGCGAAGGCGGCCGCCTGATGCGCGCCGTCCTCGCCCTCATCGCCGGAGGCCCCGGGAGGGTCTCCGTCTCGGCCGCCGCCATCGTGGCCATCATCTTCGTCCTGGCCGGGCATGGCTGGGACCTCCTCGCCGCAGCGTGGCACGCCAGCCTGTTTGCCTCCGGCTTCGTCTTCGTCTGGGCCGTCCTCGGCATCGTCGGGAACGCCGCCGGCGTCGCCGACGGCGAGGCGGCCGCCCCGGCGCCCAAGGAGGCCGACCATGGCTGACGCCAGCAACATCTCGCCCACCCCCTTCGACGGCGCGACGGTCTGGGCAACGCTTTCTCCCGAGGAGCAGGCACGCATCGGGGCGGTGGCCCTGGAGCTCGCCGTCGCAGGCGCCATCGCCGAGTATCTCCCGGGACCGGCCGAGCGGGCTGGCGCCGAGGCCCAGCGTCTAGCGCTCAAAGCCCTGGAAAGCGCTGCGCTGAACGCTGACGGCATCGACCGGAAATGGGTCGACGTTGTGGGCGGAAAGCCGCGTATCCGCATCCCTTCCCTGGTCGGCCGCGTCTGCCTGACCTGTGGCTGCAGCCAGGAGGACCCCTGCGAGGAGGGCTGCGGCTGGCACGACGCCATGACGTGCACCGCCTGCGCCGGTTCCGGGGAGGCCGCCCATGGCTGACGCGACCGACCAGCCGACGATCTGTGATTAGGCGTGGAATAAGGACCCCGTTTCCGGGGTGATCGGCGTCCAAACGGGACCCCCAGGATACTTCATCCAGACTGCCTCCCGCATTCGGAACGGGAGGCTCGCGGAGGATGTTGGTCG
>NZ_JAZFXT010000007.1:0-55019 GCF_036448855.1 Methylobacterium ajmalii | reverse complement strand
GCACAGACACGGCGGAGTCCGACGAAGTCCGCGTCGGGCGATCTCACCTAAGTCATTGAAATTTCTGGCGGAAGGGGTGGGATTCGAACCCACGGTGGAGTTGCCCCCACGGCGGTTTTCAAGACCGGTCTTCTCGCCGCCACCGGGAGGGATAGAACGTAATTCCTCTATATTCACAATATTTTAAGTCCAGAGTATCCGTGGGCCGCTTGTGATTGTCACGCAACCCAAGACCGCGCGCTCACCCACCACCCCGCAAAACAAACAGCGTCATCTCCGAATCCCGCCCCAGCCGCAGCGCGAAGCCCGGCCAGATCCCGGTGCCGTTGCCGACGAACAAGGTCATACCGCCGACCGCGTAGGGGCCCGAGACGAAGCCGTCGTTGCCCCGGGCCACCAGCCGGTCGAGGCCGCGGATCATGCCGCCATGGGTGTGGCCGGAGAGCTGGAGCGCCACGCCCCGCGCCGCCGCCTGCCGGGCGTTCCGGGGCTGGTGGTCGAGGAGGAGGATCGGGGCACCGGGCGGGGCGCCTTTGAGCGCCGCCGCGAGGTCGGGGCCGGGCTGGCCGGCGTTGGGCGCCGAGGCGTCGGTGACGCCGGCGAGCACCAGGGCGGCCTCGCCCCGGGCGAGCACCGCGTGGGCGTTCGGCAGCATCCGCAGGCCGAGGCCGGCGAGATGGGCCATCCAGGCGGGGTAATCGAAGAAATATTCGTGGTTGCCGGGAATGCCGAAGACGCCGTCCGGGGCGCGAAGCGCGGCGAGCGGCGCCACGTCGTCCCGGCGCATCGCCACCGAGCCGTCGATGAAGTCGCCGGTGACGACGATCGCGTCGGCGCCCGCCGCGTTGGCGCGGGCGACCACGGCGCGGGCCCAAGATGCGGGGAAGAGGCGGCTCAGGTGCAGGTCGGTGAGCTGGAGCAGCCGGTAGCCCTCGAAGGCCGGCGGCAGGCCGGGGATCACGACCTCGCGCTCGACCATCGGCGGCACCCGGGCGGCCTGGGCGACGCCGATCCCGGCGAGCAGCACCGCGAGCCCGGCGGCGGTAAACCGCAGCCCGTCGGGAATCGCGACGGATCCGCGCTGGACTAGGGCGGCGGCGAGCGCCCCGAGATCGAGGGCGATCTGCAGGACCGCGAGCAGCGCGATCGCCCCGAAGGCCCCGTTGAGCGCGAGGACGACCGCGCGGGGAAATTCCGGGGCGAAGACGGAGCCGGAGGAGAGTCGGTTCCAGAGGTGGAACTGCGAGGCGGCGAGCAGCAGCACCGCGAGCGTCGCCTTGGCGGCGAGCGGCAGCGAGAGCGGCGCGAGCCAGCGGGCGATCACCAGGAGGCACGGCGCCGCGAAGACGAGGTGGAAGATGGCGGGCTCCTTGCGGTGGCGGGCGGGCCGGACACCCCGGGGTACCGCGCCCGGCGGGCGCGAGCGCTCCTTACCCCACTTCCAGCATCTCGCGCACCAGGGGCGCCACCCGGGTCCCGTAGAGCGCGATGCCGCGCATCAGCCGCTCGTGCGGCAGGGGCCCGGCGCTGTACTTGAGCTGGAACCGGCCGAGGCCCAAGCCCCGCACCGTCGCGGCGATCTTCTTCGCCACCGTCTCGGGGCTGCCGATGTAGAGCGAGCCGTGATCGGCCTCGCGGTCGAATTCCTGGCGCGTCATCGGCGGCCAGCCGCGCTCGGCGCCGATGCGGTCGCGCATCCGCTTGTAGTCGGCGAAGAATTCTTCCCGCGCGCCCGCATCGGTCTCGCCGACATAGCCCGGCGAGTGGACGCCGATCGGGCGCACTTTGCGGCCGAGCTGGGCGCAGGCCCGGTGGTAGAGGTCGACGTAGGGGCGGAAGCGCTGCGGATCGCCGCCGATGATGGCGAGCATCAGGGGGAGGTCGTGCTGGACCGCCCGCACCACCGAGTTCGGGCTGCCGCCGACCCCGATCCAGGTCGTGGGCGGCGCCTCCGGGGTGGGGAAGACGGACTGGTTCGACAGCGGCGCCCGGGTGGTGCCCTGCCAGGTCACCGGCCCGCCGGCCAGCAGCGCCGAGAAGAGCCCGAGCTTCTCCTCGAACAGGGTCTCGTACTGGTCGAGGGGGTAGCCGAAGAGCGGGAAGGATTCGGTGAACGAGCCGCGGCCGAGGATCACCTCGGCGCGGCCGTTCGAGAGGCCCTGCAGGGTCGAGAAGCGCTGGTAGACCCGGACCGGGTCGTCGGAGCTGAGCACCGTCACGGCCGAGCCGAGGCGGATGCGCGTCGTGCGCGCCGCGATCGCCGCCAGCACCATCTCGGGCGAGGACACGGCGAAGTCCTCGCGGTGGTGCTCGCCGACGCCGAAGAAGTCGAGCCCGACCTCGTCGGCCAGAACCCCTTCAGCGACCACGTCGCGGAGGACCTGGCCGTGGGAGAGGGGCTCGCCGTCGCGGGCGGTGACATCCCCGAACGTGTCGAGGCCGAATTGCAGGGTCTGTGTCATGGCTCCCAAGATGGACGCGCCGGGGCCGGTTTGAAATGCGCGGCGATGCAAGGGCAGGCTTGCAGCCGCGCACAACGAGGGTTCAGAGCCGGAACAGGCCGAGGGCGTCCTGCACCGCGTCGCGGGTCTCCTCGGTGAGGCGGCGGGCCTGCGCGGTGCCGGTGCGCAGCACGTCCCGCACCCGGTCGGGGTCGCGGGCGATCGCGGCGCGCCGCTCGCGGATCGGCCCGAGGAGGTCGCGCAGGATGCCGGCGAGGCGCTGCTTGAGGGCGGCATCGCCCAGGCCGCCGCGGCGGTAACGCTCCTTGAGCGCTCCCACCTCGTCCGGGTCGGGGTCGAAGGCGTCGAGATAGGTGAAGACCACGTTGCCCTCGACCCGGCCGGGATCGGAGGCGCGCAGGTGGTCGGGATCGGTGTACATCCGCTGCACCGCCGCGGCGATCTCGGCGTCGCAGGCCGAGAGCGGCAGGGCGTTGCCGCCGGACTTGCTCATCTTGGCCCGCCCGTCGACCCCGGGCAGGCGCCCGACCGGCGGGATCAGCGCGGTCGCCTCCGGCAGGAGGTCGCGCCCGGCCTGCCGGTTGATCCGGCGGACGATCTCGTTGGCCTGCTCGATCAGGGGCGCCTGGTCCGCGCCGACCGGGACCAGGGTGGCGCGGAACGCCGTGATGTCGGCGGCCTGGGCCGCCGGGTAGCACAGGAAGCCCGCCGGGATGTCGCGGCCGAAGCCGCGAGCCTGGATCTCGTCCTTGATCGTCGGGTTGCGCTCGAGCCGGGCCACCGTGACGAAGTTGAGGTAGAGCAGGGTCAGCTCGGCGAGCGCCGGCAGGGCCGATTGCACGCAGAGCGTCGTCACCGCCGGATCGATGCCGACCGCGAGGTAATCGGTCGCGACCTCGATCACGTTGCGGGCGATGCGGGCCGGATCGTGGGCGTTGTCGGTCAGTGCCTGGGCGTCGGCGAGCAGCAGGTACTGGCGGTGGTCGTGCTGGAGCGCGACGCGGTTGCGCAGCGAGCCGGCGTAATGGCCGAGATGCAGCGGACCGGTGGTGCGGTCGCCGGTGAGGATGACGGGCTTTGACGACATCGGGCTCTCTTCTCGAAGACAGCCGCCGCGCCGACGGATGCCGAGAGCCTCAGGGGACCGACCATGCCACCGCACGGCGGCATCGGTCGCAACAGGATGACGACGGCCGCTTCCTTACGGGAAGCGCCACCAGACGGTCGCGCGGGGGGAGCGGAGGTCGGTCATCGGGGACGAGCTTAGAGCATTTTCCGACGAAGTGGATGCCGGTTCGTCGAGGAAAATGCGGCAAAATCGGAAGCCCGGAGAGCTTCGCGATCGCGTTGCGATCGTGAAGCTCTCCGGCGGGCGTCCCCGCCGCCCTCAAGCGGGATCGGACGCCGCCTGGCGGGCCGGCGCCGCGCCCTCGGCCAGCTCCTCTACCCCGACCCAGAGGTTCCAGGCCGGGGCCAGGCTCCAGCCCGCCAGCCCGACATGGGCCTGGGGCATCCGGTAATGCAGCACCGGCCGGGGGCTCACCTTCTCGTCCGGCGGCAGGGCGGCCCGCACGCCGGCCTCGTCGCGGTGGGCGAGGAGCGGCAGGAGGTCGAGGCCGCGGTGGCGGGTCGGGTTGGCCGCCAGATAATCGCCGGCGAGGCCGTCGAGGTCGGGCCGGTAGGCGGGATCGAGCACCTTGGCGGCGTAAGGCGCGGGGAAGGGCGGCGGCAGCCCGCGGGCGGCGAGGAAGCCGCCGGCCGCGGTCTCCCGGCGCAGTTGCGGCTCGGAGCGGAGATAGGCCTTGAGCAGGCCGGTCAGGGTCGCGGCGGTGAGATCCGGTGGCTCGACGTTGAAGTGCAGCCCGAGCGAGCCGAGGAGCACCGCGCCGCGGCCCCGGCCGCCGGCGCCGTGCAGCAGGGCGGCCAGCCGGTCGACCTCCGGCAGCCGGTCGAAGGCGAGGGGGCCGGTGATCAGCTCGCGGGGCACGACCGGGCCGAGGAGGGCGGCAAGCGAGCGGCCGGCGGCGCGGACCGGCAGGCGGGGCAGCGCGCCGGGCTCGGTCATGCGCCGCTGCGGATGGGCGGCGCGCAGGTCGAGCTCGACCCGCAGGTCGCCGAGCGACGTGCCCTCGAGCCGGAAGGCGTGCGGGTCCTCCTCGGCGAGGCGCCCGCCGAGGCCGGCGGCGAGCGCCGCCGCGGCGATCCGGGCCGAGGGCCCGGTGAACTCGATCTCGACGCCGACCCGGCGCGGCGTCCCGTCCTCCCGCAGGGGACGCGGCGGCGAGCGGAATTCCAGGGAGGGCGATTCGGGCACGCGCGACTCGGGGCAGGAGGGGGCCGGCCCGACGGCGCTCACGGCGCCGCCGTCACGGGCAGATCCGGGGAGATAGGGGCCGGGGCGCCGACGGGCAGGGGATCGAGGCCGAACAGGTCCGGGCAATCCTCCTCGCCCGGTCGCCGCGGCAGGCGCCGGCCCGCGGGCGCGTCCGGGCCGAGGAGCCGCATCACCCGCTTCGAGACCGCGACCGCCAGGTTCTCGCGCTTGGCCCGGGCCTCGACCCGGGCGAGCGCGTTCATCGCCGGCCCGAGCACGGTGAACTCGGCCCGCCAGCCGTCGTCGAGGACGCCGACCAGGACCTCGCCGGCATGCACCGCGGCGGTGAGGGCGAGCGCCGGCAGGCCCTCGCGCCGGCGCGCCTCGTTCATCGCGTGCATCCGCGCCTCGATCTCGCGCACGCAAGCGAGCGCCGCGGCCGCCTGCTCGGCCGGGGCGCCGTCGACGAACTGGGCCAGCACCCCGTCGCCGACGTACTTGTCGACGAGGCCGCCGCGCTCGGTCACCGCCGCGTGGGCGAGCGCCCGCACCGCCAGCAGCCAGTCGAGCACCCGCGCCTCGCCCCAGCGCCGGGTCAGCGCCGAGAAGCCCCGGATGTCGAGGGCGAGCAGGCAGGCGTGGCGCGGCTGGAGCGCCGTCGGCCCGTCGCGGCGCACGAGGTCGATCCCCGCCGGCACGAAGCGCGCCAGCGTCGCCCGCTCGTGCTCGAGGCGCAGCATCGTGGCCACCCCCCGGCGCAGGCGCAGCGCCCCCTCGATCACGAAGGCGGCCGCGACCAGGAAGGACAGGAGCCCGAAGACGTTCGCCGCCGGCGGCAGGCCGAGATGCGGATCGAGGAGCCCGAGGCCGAGGGCGCCCGACCACACCCCCGCGACGATGGCGGCGAAGACCGCCGTATGGCGCGGCCTGAGGGTGAGGCCGGATTCGAGCAGCAGCAGGAAGGCCGGCAGGCGGCTCGCCATCGTGCCGGGCTCGTCGGCGACCTCGGCGGCCGCCACCATGTGCTCGAGCACGATGTAGGCGGCGAGCGCCGCGTCGAGCAGCGTCGCGATCCAGGCGAGCCGCGCCCCGCCCCGCCGCCGCGCCGTGGCGGCGAGCCAGAGCGAGGAGACCGCGTAGCCGCCCAGGATGAACCAGTGGCTGCCGGCATGCAGCACGCCGTCGCTGAGATGGGCCGAGACCGCCAGCACCCCCAGCATCGCCAGGCGCATCGCCAGCATGCGGGTGGCGGTGCCGGCCGCCAGGCCCGCGGCGAGGCCGGATTCGTCCGCGGCGGGGCGGGGCACCGCTGGGCGGGGCCTGCCGGGCTGGAGCGCCGCGCCCCGGTCCGGCGGGGTCCGATCGGGTGTGGTCATGCGGGGCAAAGCCTTACGCGCGGGCCGCCGGGGCGTCGAGGGCGGGCCTTCCCCCCGAATGGTCCGGCAAGCGGACGGCGCCGGCGCTCCCGCGGGCCGAACGGCACGGGCGATCGATCCGTTCCGGGACACCGCCCCTTGCGGGCCGAACCTCCCATCGCCATCTCCAGACCATCCAACGGGATGGTAAGAGGAAGGCGACAGGATGACGGGCACCGTTCACGAGCTGCGGCCCAAGGTGCCGGACAGCGAGAAGGTCACGGTCAATCTCGGCTTCGTCGACCTCGGCCGCATCGACCTGATGGTGCGCGACGGCTTCTACGCCAACCGCGCCGACTTCATCCGCACGGCGGTGCGCAACCAGCTCGACCGGCAGGAGGAGGCGGTGCGCCAGGCGGTGGCGCGCCGCCAGCTCAGCCTGGGGCTGACGCACATCACCAGGGCCGAGCTCGAGGCGGCGCGGGCGGCCGGGACGCCGCTGAGCATCCAGGTGCTCGGGCTCGCCACCATCGCGGACGACGTCACGCCGGAACTCGCCCGGGCCGCCATCGCGTCGATCCAGGTGCTCGGCGCCTTCCACGCCAGCGCCGCCGTCAAGGCGGCGCTGGCCGACCGCATCGCCTGACCTCCGGCCCCTAGACCCGCCCCCCTCGAACTCCGCAAGGATGATCCCCATGAGCGCCTTCGATCCGTTCCGCGGCGGCCCGAACCCGGCCGGCCTGTCTTCGATGAACCTCGCCGCCGTCGACATGGCGGAGGTGACCCGCCTCACCCGGGCCGGCCGCCTCGCCGAGGCGGTGGCGCTGCTCCAGGGCCGCGCAACGGCCGAAACCCCCTCCGCACCGTCCTCGTCCGAGCCGGCCCCGCCGCCGCGGGGGCATGCGGCGGTCCTGGAGGCGATCGACCTCGACGCCCCCGCCGAGCCGGGGGGCGCCTGGACCGTCCCGGGGGATGCCCCGGCGGCGGCCCCGGGGGAGGCTCCCGCGGCTCCGGCCGGCCTGCCGGAGATGCCCGAGGCTCTGCGGTCCTTCCTGCACAAGGCCGGCCAGGCCGCAGGGCTCGCCGATCTGCTGCGCGCCGGCGGGGTCGGGGTGGGCCTCGATGCCGGCCCGGGCGCCGCCTTGGGCGCCAACCTGAGCGCAGGCCTGAAGGCGGGGCTCGGCGCAAGTCTTGGCGCGGGCCTCGGTCACGGCCTGGGCGCGCGCCGCCCCGTGCCGGTGCCGCCGGGCGCCCGGTTCGAGGAGCGGCGCTTCGCGGGCCCGGCCGGCGGCCTGACCTACAAGGTCTTCGTGCCGAGCGGCCGGGACGGGGAGACCCTGCCGGTGGTCGTGATGCTGCACGGCTGCACCCAGGACTCGGACGACTTCGCCCTCGGCACGCGGATGAACGCGCTCGCCGAGGAGCAGGGGCTGATCGTGGTCTATCCGCGCCAGGAGCGGGCGGCCAACGCCCAGAAATGCTGGAACTGGTTCGAGCCCCGCGACCAGGGCCGCGGCGCGGGCGAGCCGGCGCTGATCGCCGGCATCGCCCGGGAGGTCGTGGCGGAATTCGGCGCCGACCCGGCCCGGGTCTACGTCGCCGGGCTCTCGGCCGGCGGCGCGGCGGCGGCGATCCTGGCCGCGGCCTATCCGGACGTGTTCGCGGCGGCCGGCATCCATTCGGGGCTCGCCTGCGGGGCGGCCCGGGACCTGCCCTCGGCGCTCGCCGCGATGGGCCAGGGCGGGGCGGCGCCGCGGCGGCCGGCGGGCGCGCGCGTGCCGACCATCGTCTTCCACGGCGACGGCGACCGCACGGTGCACCCCCTCAACGGCGAGCGGGTGGCCGCCCAGGCGCTGCCGGGCCCGGGCCTGACCGAGACCGTGACGCGGGGGGAATCGCCCGGCGGCATCGGCTGGACCCGCAGCGTCCATGCGGACGCGGCCGGCCGGGGGATCGTCGAGAAGTGGGTGCTGCACGGGGCCGGCCATGCCTGGTCGGGCGGCAGCCCGGACGGCTCCTACACCGAGCCGCGCGGGCCGGACGCCAGCGCGGAGATGCTGCGGTTCTTCCGCGAGCACGCCCGCGCGGGCTGACCCGTCCTACCCTCGCGCCGTCGCATCGGCGCCGGCGCCCATCCGGGCTTGCCCAGCGCCTTCGAACGCGTCCGTTCGAAGGCGCTTCGGTATCATGCCTAAGCAGACTTGCGTTGGCAGGCCACACGGTACACGACAGCGACGTGAATCCGCGATGATTATCTCTCCCACCCGCGACCTCATCCTGAGGCGTTAGTCGATCGTCGATCGCCCGCACCTCAGAATGAGGTGGCGTATGGGAAAGCCTTGACGCAGAACGGCTTCACGCCCCAGTCGTGTACATTTGGCAGGCCAACGCAAGTCTGCTTAGGGTCTTGTTTCGTCGCAGATTTTCGGCGCCGAACCGGTAACCGCTTCGGCGAAATCTGCTTAGGGGGACACCTTCGGGGTCGAGACCCGCAGGAGCAGCGCCACCGGCAGGAGCCCGACCGCGACGATGAGCAGGGCGGCGACCGCGCCGTCCTCGTAGGTGCCGCGGGCGGCCTCGCCGTAGAGGTGGGTCGCCAGGGTCTCGACATTGAGCGGGCGCAGGATCAGGGTCGCGGGCAGCTCCTTGACGCAATCGACGAAGACCAGGAGCGCGCCGCCGAGGAGTGCCGGCCAGGTCAGCGGCAGGTGGACCTTCGCCAGGGCGCCGACCGGGCCGCGGCCGAGGATCCGGGCGGCATCGCCGAGCGAGCGCGGCACCCGGGCGAGGCCGGCCTCGCTGCTGCCGGCGGTGACGGCGAGGAAGCGCACCGCGTAGGCGTAGACGAGGGCCGCCCCCGTGCCGAGGCCCATGGCGGCGAGCGGCGCGCCGGTGAGCGCCCGGCTCGCGCCGTCGAGGAGGCCGTCGAGGGCGGCGAGCGGCGGCAGCAGGCCGATCGCCAGGATCGCCCCGGGGATCGCGTAGCCGAAGGTGGCGCAGCGCAGGAGCGCCTCGTGCCAGCGCCCGCCGAGGAGCCGCGGCCCCGCCGCCACGACGAGGCCGAGGATGGTGGCGACCACGGTCGCGAGGGCCGCGTAAACCAAGGTGTTGAGGCTCTCCGACAGGATCGCCCCGGACAGGCCGGCCCGATGCAGGCGCCGGGAGGCCTCGACCGCGAGGTAGCTCGCCGGCGCCAGGAAGCCGAGGGCGACCGGGACGAGGCCGAGGGCGAGCGCCGCGAGGGCCGCGGGGCCGGAGAGCGGCGTGCGGCTCATCCGGCGCGGGCGCTGGGCCGCCCCGGCATAGCCGCGCCCGCGCCGGGCCCGGCGCTCGACCGCGATCAGGCCGAGGCAGGCGGCGAGCATCACCAGCGCCAGGCCGGCGGCGCCGGGCAGGTCGGAGCGGTTGACCCAAGTGTCGTAGATCGAGACCGTGAGGGTGCGCACCCCCAGGAATTCCGCCGCCCCGATGTCGTTGAGGGCTTCGAGCAGCGCCAGGCTGGCGCCGAGCGCGATGGCCGGGCGGGCGAGCGGCAGGGCGACCCGCAGGAACACGGCGGCCGGCCGGGCCCCGAGGCTGCGCCCGGCCTCGACCAGCGTCGCCGACTGCATCAGGAACAGCGCCCGGGTCGGCAGGTAGACGTAGGGGTAGAGCACGAAGCCGAGGAGCAGGATGCAGCCGGGCAGGGAGCGCAGGTCGGGCAGGATCAGGTCGCGCGGGCGGGCATAGCCGAGGAGCGCCCGGATCGCGCTCTGCACCGGACCGACCGGGTGCAGGAGGTCGAGATAGGCGTAGGCCGCGATGTAGGTGGGCACGGCCAGCGGCAGCAGCAGCGCCCAGTCGAGCAGGCGCCGCCCCGGGAACTCGTAGGCCGCGACGAGCCAGGCCGCCCCGGTGCCGACCACCACGACGACGATCCCGACCCCGGCGAGCAGCAGGGCGGTGTCGTGCAGAGCCGGGGGCAGGACGTGGGCGAGGAGGTGCGGCCACAGCCCGCCCGAGCCCTGCAGCGCCTCGAGCCCGAGCGCCGCGACCGGCGCCAGGACCAGGAGGGCGGTGAGGCCGGCGGCGAGCGTCCAGGCCGGGAGCAGGAGCCCGGGACGCCGCGCCCGGCCGGTCGTGACGGCCCGCGGGGCGCGCGTCCGGGGCGCCGGGACGGCGGGAGCGCCCCGCACCGGAACGGCGGCCCGCCGGGGCGGGGCCGCACCGTCGAGATCCCGGTCGATCAGGCCGTCGCGATCCGTCACGAGCGGCCCCTGCCGACGGGAGGCCGGTCGACCAGGATCGGCGCGACGTCGCGCGGCATCAGAGTTCCATCAGGTCGCGGCCGACGACGATCTCGCCCTTGAAATGCGGCCGCACCGCCTCGAGCCAGACCTCGTCCTTGATGAACGGGTAGCCGCCGGGCACGAAATGCGAGAGCACCAGCGTCTTCACGCCGGCCTCGGTCGCGACGCGCCCGACCTCCTCGGTGGTGGTGTGGCTCGCGATCAGGTGCTCGCGCAAGGTCTTGGCGTTGGGCTCGGTGGCGATGAGCTTGTCGAGTTCAGGCAGGTACATGACCTCGTGTACGAGCACGTCGGCGCCCTTGGCGAGCGCGATCAGGTTCGGCGAGTAGCGGGTGTCGCCCGAGATCACGATCGACCGGTCGGGACAGTCGAAGCGGTAGGCGAAGGCCGGCTCGACCGGCGGGTGCTGGACGAGGGCGGCCGTCACCGTGACGCGCTCGTCGCGCATCACCGGGCCGGGCGCGGTGATCTCGTGCGGCACGATCAGATCGGCGAGCGCCGGGCGCCCCTCGTCCTCCATCCGGGTCTTGATGTCGTAGTCGTTCAGGTCGAGGAACTGGCGCGTCATCCGGGCGAGCGGCGGCGGCCCGTAGGTGTCGACGCGGTGGGCGAGGTCGGTCGCCCAGGCGAGCAGCAGCACGTTGCCGTAATCGGCGTTGTGGTCCGAGTGCTGGTGGGTGAGGAACACCGAATCGAGCGAGCCGAGCTTGAGCTTGGCCAGCACCATCTGCCGGCCGGTCCCGTTGCCGGCATCGATCAGGTAGGTGTGCCCGTCGACCACGACGGCCTGGGCCGGCGCGGCGCGGTTGGGCTTCGGCGTCGGGCCGCCGGCCGTCCCGAGCAGGATCAGCCGCGAGCGGCGCGGGACGGGGGCGGGCGCCTGGGCCGCGGCGCCCGTCGCGGCGAGGCCGGCCGCCAGGGCGGCGGTGCCGCCCAGCAGCGTCCGTCGGGTCGGGTGGCGGAGGTCGTCGGACATGGGATCAATCCAGGCGGGAGCCGCGTCGGTCGGCCCCGCTCGTCCAGGAACCGGCAAGTTCCGTCAAGGCAGGGAGCGGCAGCGGAGACCGGGGAAGGGCCCGGGATCACCCCCGGCGCCGTCGCCTTCGCACCGCACTCCCTCCGTCGGCGGGAGCCTGTCCGGAGAACCATTCGAGACGAGAAGAGCGCAGGGCTCTCCTCTCCCCGCGGGCGGGGAGAGGGCCGCTGACCCCTTGTCGGGTCAGCGGCAAGCGCAGGCGAAGCCGGAGCGTGGGTGAGGGGGTATCTCCGGACGAGACTGCTCCGGCACCACCCCCTCACCCTCGCAGCGAACCTACGGTTCGCGGCTCCCCGAGCCCCTTCGGAGCTCAGGCCTCTCCCCGCCCGCGGGGAGAGGAGGTTTCCCGAGTTTCATCCGTCTCCGCCCCGCATGACGGAGACGAATCGCGGATCAGCGGTCGAAGCCGACCTTGTCGACGAGCAGGCTCGCCGCCTTGCGGTTGCGGGCGATCTCGACGAGCGGGGTGGAATCGACCTTGAGCGGCCCGAGGGCGGCGAGCAGCGGGTCGACGGCGACGCCGGGCTTCACCGGGTACTCGTAATCGGCCTTGGCGTAGAGCGCTTGCGCCTCGTCGGAGGCGAGGTACTCGAGCAGCTTGACGGCGTTGTCGCGGTGCGGGGCGTTCTTCGCCACCACGGCGCCCGAGACGTTGACGTGGGTGCCGCCGCCCTGGAACGTCGGCAGCACCACCTGGATGCCCTCGCCCCACTTCTGCTGCTCCGGGCCGCCGCGGCCGCTGCGCATCAGGCCGACGTAGTAGGAATTGCCGAGCCCGACGTCGCAGAGGTCGGCGACGATGTCGCGGGCGACGTCGCGGTCGCCGCCGGCCGCCTTGCGGGCGAGGTTGTCCTTGAGGCCGCGCAGCCAGGCCTCGGTCTTGGCCTCGCCGTGCTTGACCAGGTAGGCGGCGATCAGCGCGGTGTTGTAGGGGTGCTGGCCGGAGCGCAGGCAGACCTTGCCCTTCCATTTCGGGTCGGCGAAATCCTCGTAGGTCAGCCCGGCGAGGTCGCGCAGGTCCGGGTCGGCATAGGCCACCCGGGCGCGGGTCGAGAGGGCGAACCAGCGCCCCTCGGGGTCGCGCAGGGCGGCGGGGATCGCCGCCTCGAGGGCGGGGGAGCGCACCGGCTGGGCGAGGTCGCGGTCGACGAGCTCGATCAGGTTGCCGATGTCGACCGTCATCATCACGTCGGCGGCGGAGCGGGCGCCCTCGGCGGCGACGCGCTCGGTCAGGCCCTTGTCCACGAACACCGTGTTGACCTTGACGCCGCTCGCCTTGGTGAAGGCGTCCAGCAGCGGGCGGATCAGGCCGGGCTCGCGGGTGGTGTAGAGGTTGACCTCGCGGGCGCCCTCCGGGGCGCCTTGCGCGCGGGCGGGGCCCGCGAGGGCGACGAGACCGAGGAGGCCGAGCGCGATACGTGACAGGGACAAGGGGCGTCTCCCGAAGGTGGCGCCTCCTAGAGAAGCAATCCCGAAACAAAAGCAAGTGCGATAGATTTTAGTTGTTTCAATGTAAGCCTGCTCGACCCGGCGCGTAAGTCTTGCGGGCTACGCGGCTTCCTCGTCGGGCAGGACCAGCACGGAATCCGGCACCAGCGTCACCCCGACGGCGTCGCCCGGGCCGTAGGGGCCCGGCCCGGGCAGGCGCGCGCGCAGGGGCAGGGACAGGCCCGGCAAGCCGAGATGGAGCACGCTCGCCGCCCCCAGGAAGGTGCGGCGCAGGACCTGGGCGGGCAGGCCGTCCCCCGGCGCCCCGACCCGCAGGGCCTCGGGCCGCAGGCAGACCCGGACCGGGGCGCCCTCCGGCAGGTGGGAGGCGGGCACCGCGCCGAGCGGCGTGCCGGCCCGGCCCCCGGCGATCCGGGTCGGGATCTCGGCGGCGTCGGCGAGGAAGCGGGCGGCGAACAGGCTCTCGGGGCGGCGGTAGAGCGCCTCCCCGGTGGCGACCTGGACGATGCGGCCGCGGCGCATCAGCGCGATGCGGGTCGCCACCGCCAGCGCCTCCTCGGGATCGTGCGTCACCATCAGGGCGGTGGTGCCGGTGCGGCGCAGGAGCGCCACCGTGTCCTCGCGCACCCGGTCGCGCATCCGCCGGTCGAGGTTGGAGAACGGCTCGTCGAGGAGCAGCAGCCGCGGTCCCGGGGCGAGCGCCCGCACCAGCGCCACCCGCTGCTGCTCGCCGCCCGACAGGGTCTGCGGGTAGGCGCCGGCATGGGCCGCGAGGCCGACCTGCTCCAGGAGCTCGTCGGCCGCCTCGCGGGCCGCCGGCGGCTGGCCCTTGAGGCCGAAGCGGATGTTCTCGCGCACCGTGAGGTGGGGGAAGAGGGCGTAGTCCTGGAACATCAGGCCGACGCCGCGCGCCTCGGGCGGCACGCACGTCCCCGGCCCGGCGACGAGGCGCCCGTCGAGCCGCACCGTGCCGGCCTGCGGCGCCTCGAGCCCGGCCACGACCCGCAGCAGCGTGCTCTTGCCGCAACCGGAATCACCCAGCAGCGCCATCACCTCGCCCGGGCGCACGGCGAGCGAGACGCCGGCGAGGGCCTGCACCCGGCCGAACCGGCAGGCCAGGTCCTCCACCGCCAGGGCGGCCGGGCGCGACGGGGCCGGTTCGGTCATGCGGGCGGGCTCCTCGTGCGCCGGGAAGGGGGGAAGCGCCGGCGCTCATACACGCGATGCCCGCCCCGGGCGAGGGCGCCGGGACAAGGCGAGGGCGCGGGTGCCTGCGCCGATCCGGCACGGGGCGATCGCGCTCAGGGTCAATCGGGCGTTAAGCGGAATCATCGAATCCTCCGCATCGCCGCGGCCTGCACGAGTCGGCGGCGCGTCGAAGGGTGTGGTGCGTATGCGTAACCTGTCGGGCCAGGACGGCGCCCCCGAGGGAGGTCGAGCCTTCGAAGGGGGAAAAGTGGTGGCGTTCCGGCGCCGGGAGCGTCCCGGTCCGATCGAGCACGAGCTCGCGCCGAGCCCCCGGGTCGCCGCCGCGCGGCGCGACCAGCGCAGCCTGATGGACACGGTCTACGAGGCCGGCAGCCTGCCGGTGGCCGCCGGCGACCGCGAGACCAAGCTGCTCGCCTCGCGCCTGCTCGTCTACGGCTTCCTCACCATCGACGAGGTCGGCGAGGACGGCGCCACCCGCCGCCTGCGCCCCTCCGAGGCGGTGCGCGCCGGCCGCGAGCGCCCCTGGCGCCTGTCGCGGGCCTCGCGCGGGGTCAGCCTGTCGGTGGCGATCCCGGCGGTGGACGGGTTCCTGTTCGAGATGGCGTAACGGCAGGATTCCACCCGCTTCCCGGACCGGTCGAGACGCCCCGCCGCTCCGGCCGCGAAAAATTGACTTTCCGGACCGGATCACCGACACGGGCGCCCGCCGCGACAGGCGCCGTGCGCGTCGGGATTTCCGGTTCGGAGCCATGCATTGACGAGCCTTGCCGCCGGGCGCCGCCCCGGCCGCGCCGCCTCCGTGGGCCTCTTCGCGGAGCGCCTCCTCGATCTCGGGGCGCGCAGCCACGGGGCGGCCTGCGCGCTGCTCGTCGTCCTGTCGCTGGTCTGCTTCCTGCCGGGATTCGCCTCGCTCCAGCCGATGGACCGGGACGAGCCGCGCTTCGCCCAGGCCTCGAAGCAGATGCTCGAATCGGGCGAGTTCGTCGACATCCGCTTCCAGGGCGAGGCCCGGCACAAGAAGCCGGTCGGGATCTACTGGGCCCAGAGCGCGGTCGTCGCCGCCGGCGAGGCGCTGGGCGTGCCGGGCGCCCGCACCGCCATCTGGCTCTACCGCATCCCCTCGCTGATCGGCGCCGTCGCCACGGTGCTGCTCGGCTACTGGGCCGCGCTCGCCTTCCTGCCGCGGCGCCAGGCCCTGCTGGCCGCCGCCCTGGTGGGAGCCAGCGTGATGCTCTCGGCCGAGGCGCGGCTCGCCAAGACCGACGCGCTGCTCACCGCCTGTGCGGTCGCCGCCATGGGGGCGCTCGCCCGGGCGTGGCTGACCCGCGCCGCCGCCCTCCGGCTGCCGACCGGCACGGTGCTGACCTTCTGGCTCGCGGTGGCGCTCGGCATCCTGGTCAAGGGACCGATGGTGCCGATGTTCGCCGGGCTCGCCGCGCTCGGCCTCTCGGTCTTTGCCCGCTCCGGCGCCTGGCTGAAGCGCCTGCGCCCGGGCTTCGGCCTCGTCCTGGTGCTGGTCCTCGTCGCGCCGTGGTTCGTCGCCATCACGCTGAAGAGCGGGGGCGCCTTCTACGGCGAGGCGGTGGGCCACGACATGCTGGGCAAGGTCGGCACCGCCCAGACCCAGCACTGGGCGCCGCCCGGCACCTACCTGCTGGTCATCTTCGCCACCTTCTGGCCTGCCGCCGCCTTCGCCGCGATGGCGATTCCCTTCGCCTGGGCGAACCGGCGCGAGGACGGCGTCGCCTTCCTGGTCGCCTGGGTGCTGCCGTCCTGGCTCGTCTTCGAGGCGGTGCCGACCAAGCTGCCGCATTACGTGCTGCCGCTGTGCACGGCCCTCGCGATCCTCGCCGTGATGGCGGTCGCCCGCGGGGCGGTCCATCGCGACCGGCCGGGGGCGCGGCTCGTGGCGCTCCTGGTGCCGTTCATCCCCGCCGGCCTCACGATCGGCCTCTGCGTCGCGGCCTGGCGCCTCGACGGGACGATTCCGTGGGCGGGCCTGCCGCTGCTCCTCGCCGCCGGCGCCGTCGCGTTCCTCGCCTGGCGCGCCTTCGCGGACGGGTTCCCGGAGCGCGCGCTGGCGACCGCGGTGCTGGCGAGCCTGCTCCTGAGCCCGGCGGTGTTCGGCCTGACCCAGCCGGCGCTGCCCGCCCTGAAGGTCTCGCCGCGGCTCGCGGCGATCCGCGACGCGCTGCCGTGCCGGAATCCGACGGTCGGCACCCTCGGCTACCGCGAGCCGAGCCTGGTCTTCCTGATCGGCACCGACCTCGCGATGCTCGATTCCGGCGAGGAGGCCGCCGGCTTCCTGCGCCGGGGCGGCTGCCGCCTCGTCTACGTCGAGGACCGCTTCGCCAAGGCGTTTGCGGACGCGGAAGGCGGCACCCCGCCGCAGCCGGTCGGCCGCGTGACGGGCTTCAACATCAACGGCGGCAAGCCGGTCGGGCTGTCGGCCTACGCGGTGACGCCGTGACCCAGACGGAGAGCGACAAGGCCATGCCGGACCAGGCCGTGCAGGAGCAGGAGGCCATCCGCCTCAGCGTGGTGGTGCCGGTGAAGAACGAGGCCGGCAACATCGCGCCCCTCCTCGCCGAGATCGCGGCGGCCTGCGCGCCCTTGAGCCCGTTCGAGATCGTCTACGTCGACGACGGCTCGACCGACGCCACCCCGGCGGCCCTGGCGGCGGCGCGGGCGCGGCACCCGGAGCTGCGGGTGGTGCGCCACCGCGAGAGCTGCGGCCAGAGCGCGGCGGTGCGCAGCGGCGTGCTCGCGGCGCGCGGCGAGTTCGTCGCGACGCTGGACGGCGACGGCCAGAACGACCCGGCCTTCATCCCGAGCCTCGTCGGGGCGCTGAAAGCGGCAGGCCCCGGGGCCGGGCTGGCGCAGGGCCAGCGCGTCGGCCGCAAGGACGGCCGGCGCAAGATGATCCAGTCGCGCATCGCCAACGGCGTGCGCGGCCGCATCCTCAAGGACGCGACCCGCGACACCGGCTGCGGCCTCAAGGTCTTCCGCCGGGCGGTGTACCTGCGCCTGCCGTATTTCGACGCGCTGCACCGCTTCATGCCGGCCCTCGTCGCCCGCGAGGGGTTTTCCGTCGTCCACGGCGATGTGGTCGACCGGCCGCGGCTCACCGGCCACTCGAATTACGGCCTGTTCGACCGGCTCTGGGTCGGCATCCTCGACCTCGCCGGGGTGTGGTGGCTGATCCGCCGCCGGCGCCGGGTGCCGCAGGTCGAGCAGGTCGAGACGGAGTAGGGCGATGGTCGCCGACATCATGCACGGGCTCAGCGCCTATTTCTGGTCGCTGTTCACCGGCCCCGTGGACCTCGTGCTGCTGGTCGGCCTCGTCGGGCAGGGGCTGTTCACCGCCCGCTTCCTCGTCCAGTGGGTCGCCAGCGAGAAGGCGGGGCGCAGCGTCATCCCGCTCTCGTTCTGGTTCCTGTCGCTCGGCGGCTCGGCGGTGCTGCTCGGCTACGCGCTCTACCGGCGCGACCCGGTCTTCATCCTCGGCCAGAGCCTCGGCACGGTGATCTACCTGCGCAACCTCGCACTCCTGTTCCGCGAGCGGAAGGCCGAGGGGAAGTAGGCGGCCGGGGCCGCCCCTCCGGCGCGCGGCCCGGCCGCGGGCGTGCCGCACCGTCAGATTTCGCATCTCCCGCCAAGCCCGGCCTGGTGCAACGCGGCCGCGCCACCCCATCTATGCCCGGGCCGTCGAACCGGCGGCGACACAGGGGAACAGCATGGACGGTCACGTGTACGGAGCGCTCGGGCAGCCGGGCGTCGGCCTCCTGATGGCCATCGTCATCGGGGCGCTGGCGGGATGGCTGGCCGAGCGCTTCATGAACTCCAACATGGGCCTGCTCGGCAACATCGTGCTCGGCATCATCGGCGGCGTGGTCGGCAACTTCCTGGCGGCGCAGTTCCACATCCCGATCTTCGGGTTCTGGCGCAACCTCTTCTCGGCGACCGTCGGCGCGGTGATCGTCATCGCGGTGGTGCGGGCGGTCCGGGGCGAGCGGCGCTACTGACCCTCCCGAGACCGTTGCGCCTTTGGCGCGACGGCAAGCCCGGGATGGCGCGCCGCGCGGCGGCGCGTCACGCCCCATTTGCCCCGGCGGCCCGGACATCTTAAGTCAGGACCGCGCCGCGAAGGGTTCGCGACCGCTTCCCGCCCGGATCCCATGGCCGTCGTCCTCGACCTCCTGCGCAACGACCAGCGCCCCCGTCACCCGGAGAAGGCGCACCGGCCCGACCAGCCGATCCTGCGCAAGCCGGACTGGATCCGCGTCAAGGCGCCGGGCTCGCCGAAATGGGCCGAGACCCAGGCCATCGTGCGCGAGAACAAGCTCGTCACGGTGTGCGAGGAGGCGGGCTGCCCCAACATCGGCGAGTGCTGGGAGAAGAAGCACGCCACCTTCATGATCATGGGGGATACCTGCACCCGGGCCTGCGCGTTCTGCAACGTGCGCACGGGCATGCCGGACGCCCTCGATCTGGCCGAGCCCGAGCGGGTGGCCGAGGCCGTGGCCAAGCTCGGCCTGCACCACGTCGTCATCACCTCGGTCGACCGCGACGACCTGAAGGACGGCGGCGCCTCGCATTTCGCCGCCGTCATCGCGGCGATCCGGCGCTCGAGCCCCTCGACCACCGTCGAGATCCTGACCCCCGACTTCCTGCGCAAGGACGGCGCCCTCGAGATCGTGGTGGCGGCCCGCCCCGACGTGTTCAACCACAACCTCGAGACCGTGCCGTCGAAGTACCTGACGGTGCGCCCCGGCGCCCGCTACTTCCACTCGATCCGCCTGCTGCAACGGGTCAAGGAACTCGACGCCACCATCTTCACCAAGTCGGGGATCATGGTGGGGTTGGGCGAGGAGCGCAACGAGGTGCTCCAGCTGATGGACGACCTGCGCTCGGCCGAGGTCGACTTCCTGACCATCGGGCAATACCTGCAGCCGACGAAGAAGCACCACCCGGTCTTGTCCTTCGTGACACCGGACGCGTTCAAGGCCTACGAGACCACCGCCTACGCCAAGGGCTTCCTGCTCGTCTCGGCGACGCCGCTCACCCGCTCCTCCCACCATGCCGGCGAGGATTTCGCCCGGCTCAAGCAGGCCCGGCTCGACCGGCTGGGGACCGTCTGACCCGATGCCGAGCTTCCGCACCACCCGCACCGTCCGCCACAGCCCGACGGAGATGTTCGATCTCGTCGCCGACGTCGAGCGCTATCCCGAGTTCCTGCCGCTCTGCGACTCGCTCCGGGTGCTGCGCAAGCAGGAGGGCGAGGACGGCACCGAGACCCTCGTCGCCGACATGGGCGTCGGCTACAAGGCGATCTCCGAGCACTTCACCACCCGGGTCCGCCTCGACCGGCCGAACCTGAAGATCCTGGCCGAGTACATCGACGGCCCGTTCCGCCACCTCGAGAACCGCTGGACCTTCCGCGAGGCCCCGAACGGCGGCTGCACGGTCGAGTTCTTCATCACCTACGAGTTCAAGAGCCTGGCGCTCGGGCTCCTCATGGGCAAGATGTTCGACCGGGCGTTCCGCAAGTTCACGGATGCGTTCGAGAGCCGGGCGGATCGGTTGTACGCGCGGGCGTGACACGGTTTCCACTTGATCCAGTCTGATACAGTCGGGCGCGGGGGCCCCCTCTCCCGTGTGGGAGAGAGGTTGGGGCGATCGAAGATCGCGCGAGGGTGCTACGGTTCCGCAAGATGCTGAACCGTCCCGCGGCCCGGACGAAGGACGATTGAGGGATCAGCGTCCCAGCACCACCCCGAGATCGATCCCGCTCCCCATCGCCACGTAACCCGCCCGGTTCGGATGCAGCCGGTCGCCCTTGCCGCCGGTGGTGCTCTCCGGGACCATCTCGGGGCGCAATCCGCCGGTCGAGGGATCGAGGGTCGCGGCGTCGAAATCGACCACGCCGTCGAATACCCCCGACTCGCGGATGAAGGCGTTGAGGCCGCGACGCTTCTCGTCCTGCTCGGGATGGCCGTGGGCGGGGCTGGAACTGCCCTTGGCCGAGGTGAGGGTGGCGCCGATCACCCGCACGCCCGGGATGCCGGCGCGCAGGCGGGCGACGCCCTCGCGCATCCCGGCCTCGACCGCCTCCCGGGTGGCCTCGCCGTTGCGGCTGAAATCGTTGGTGCCCTCGAGCCAGATCACGCTGGCGACGCCCGACAGGCCGATCACGTCGCGGTCGAGCCGCGCCAGGGCGGAGGGACCGCCCGGGAAGGGCTTCCGGGGGCCGTATTCCGCCGGGCCGACCACCTGGTTGCCGCCGATGCCGGCATTGACCACCGCGACCCGGTTGCCGGCCTTCGCGTGCAGGCGGCGCGACAGCACGTCGGGCCAGCGGTCGTCGCCGTTCATCGTCGAGGCGGTGCCGTCGGTGATCGAATCGCCGAAGGCGACCACGACCGGGGTCGGCGCGCTCACCGCCATGTCGACGGCATCGAGGAAGAACCACGAGGCGGTGGAGTACGGGAAGGCGGCCTCGTCCTCGTCGGCGCCGTGCCCACCCGCGCCGGGTGCGGTGGCGTAGGAGGTCTGGAGCGCCTTGGCGTGCCAGGTCATCGGCCCGCTCGCGCCCACGACGTGGAGCGAGACCGCGAGCTTGCGCCCGGCGAGCAGGGCCGCATCGGGGTCGGCCGCGAAGGGCAGGGCGACCGGGTCGGACCAGGCCTCGCCCCCGGGCGGGACCGTGACCCGGTCGCGCCCGGAAAACAGCACCGGCCGGTTCGTCCCCGGCACCAGGGCGCCGCCGCCGAGCTGCAGCCCGGCATGGACGCCGTCGAGGGTCAGCGGCCGGGTACCGAAGGCGTTCGAGATCCGCAGGCGGGCCTCGCGGCCCTACAGGTCCGGGCGCAGCACCAGCCGCAGGGTCTGGTCGCGGGCGCCCTCCGCCGGATCGGGAAAGGCGAAGCTCTGGTCGGGCTGGGCCGAGGGGTTGCCGACCGGGTAGGGGCCCTGGACCGAGCCGGCCCAGGCGGTCGCCCAGCGGCGGTCCTGCGCCTCCGCCGGGGCCGCCCACAGGGCCGCGAGACAGAGGGCGGCCGCGGCCGCCTCGCGCCAATGCCTCATCGCGTCGTCCTCCCGATCGGGGGCGTCGTCGCGCCCCTGCCGCCCGAGAGAGCACGCCGCCCGCGCGGGCGCCAGCACTTGCGCGCGGAATGTGCGCTGGAACACGCCGGACGCCGCAAGGCGGGCTTAACCATCGGCGATCTCGCGAGGGTCCGACGCCGCCGCACGATCGTCCGGCGATCGGCTGCGGCTCGTCGTGCTGCCGCCGCGATCCGTCCCGACGACCCGGCTCCCGTGATGGTTCATGCGAGGCTCCCGGGTCCCACCCTGATCGAGGGGGTGCCCCCATGACCCATCCGTGGCCTCACCATCACGCCGACGGCTCGACGCACTACACCCATTGCCGGCCCGAGACCGTCGAGGCGCTGCCCGCCGCCGAGCCGATGCGGCCCGACTGGCGCCGGCGCGGGCGCGGCGCCCTCGGGATGCTGGGGGCCTCCGGCCTCGTCGCCGGGGCGATCTGGTTCGCCATGCTGTGCGACCCGACCGTCTCCCGCGCCGCCCTGCCGCCCTCCGCCGACGTCTGCACCAATGCCGGCCACCTCGCGCGGGTGTGGTTCGACGCCGAGACCGCGCGGCGCGCCCGCGTCGCCGAGGCGCCCCACCAGCACGCCTTCAACAGCATGCTGCTGTGGTACCGCTCGGCCGAGGGCCAGTGCGCCGCCGGCCGCACCCAGGAGGCGGTGCGCAGCTTCAAGGCCATCGAGCGGATGATCGCCGGCTTCGACGCCAACCGCGAGGACCGCGACGAGGCCGAGGAGTAGGGCCGGGGCCGGGGTTCCGAGTCGAAGCCCTCATCCGAAGCCCCAATCATAAGCCCCTTGCGCGCCGGGCCCGTTCGCGCTTGGCTCCGCCGACGCGCCGGGAGGGCTTGAGCGAGATGAGCGACGGGCTGACCTTCGTGCTGGTCCACGGCGCCTGGCATGGCGGCTGGTGCTGGGTCCGGGTGGCCGATCGCCTGCGGGCGCAGGGGCACCGGGTGCTGTCCCCGACCTGCACCGGCCTCGGCGAGCGGGCGCACCTGATGTCGCGCGCCATCACCCTCGACACCTTCGTGCAGGACGTCGCCGGAACGATCGCCGCCGAGGAGCTGACCGACGTGGTGCTGGTCGGGCATTCGTTCGGCGGCCTCGCCATCAGCGGCGTCGCCGAGGCGATGCCGGAGCGGCTGCGCCACCTCGTCTATCTCGACGCGCTGATCGTGGAGCCGGGCCGGTCACCCTTCGACGGGCTCGCCCCCGAGGTGGTGGCGGCCCGCCGCCGGGCCGCCGCGGAGTCGAGTAGGGGCGTGAGCCTGCCGCCGCCGCCGGCCGCGGCCTTCGGGGTGCTCGATCCGGCGGACGCGGCCTGGCTCGAACGGCGCCTGACCCCGCACCCCTTGGGCACCTACGAGAGCCCGCTGCCGATCCGCGGCCCCGTCGGCAACGGGCTGCCGCGCACCTACGTCGATTGCACGACGCCGTCCTACGCCACCCTCGACCGGGTCAAGGACTGGGTGCGGGGCCAGCCCGGCTGGAACTGGCGCGACCTCGCCACCGGCCACGACGCGATGGTGAGCGCGCCGGGGCCGCTCGCCGACCTGCTGGTCGAGCTCGGCCGGGGATAGGCCTATTCCGGGGATAGACCTATCCCATGGTCGCCACGGTGCGGCCGGGGTCGATCTCGATCAGCCGCAGGCCGAAGCTGCGGCCCTCCTGCGCCTCCCAATCGGCGAGCACGGCATTGACCCGCTCCGGGCCGTCCTCGGCCAGGGTGCGGCTGCCGACCGATTCCTCGATGGCATGCGCGACCTCGTCCATCAGCCGCGCACGGGACTTGCCCCGGGCGGGCCCCTCGGGGAGGCCGGACCCGCAATAGGCGGCGACGATCTGCTCCGACAGGGTCTCGATGACGGCCTGGTTCACGGAGGTCATGCCCATCCTGCGCTCTCCCGTTCGGCGGGGTCGCGCCCCGTCCTGGTGAACCGGGACAACGCGGCAGGGCGCGGGCGGTGCCGCGGCCCTCAGCCGGCCTGCTGCTGGCCGGCGCGGTGGGCCGCGAGGGTGACCACCTCGGCCGACGGCGCGGCGCTCGCCGGCTCCCGGCCCATCATGAAGATCACCGGGTTGCGCGGCATGTAGCCGGGATTGCGGCGCAGGTTGAGCAGCGGCTGCAGCTCCACCGCGGTCAGGTCCTTCGGCGTGGCGTCGCGCCAGACATGGCCCGGCGAGGCGGCACGGGCGAAGGGCCACCAGGAGCGGCGCTCGGTCTCGACCTGCAGGACGAGCTTGCCCGTCAGGGTCTTGCGGAAATTGAAGCGACCCGTGATGGCCATAACGCGTCCTCCATTCCGGACAATCTGGACCCGCGCGGCTTAGCACGGCACTAACGGACATGGGGCGGCCACGCTTGGCCGAAAAGCCGCGAGGCCCCGCCCGGCCCACGGCAACGCTGCCGCACCCACTGCACTAACGGTCGCGATGCCGAAACGCTCCCTCACGCTCACCGCCGCGCTGATCGCACGCACCCACCCGCACCCCGTGGCCGCGGACGAACGCGGCCCCGGCTGCGGCATGGCGCTGATGGGCGAGGCGGAGGCCGATGCCCGCCTCGACGCGGCCCTGGCGGAGAAGCCGGGCGATCGCGACGCCCTGTGGCTGTTCGCCTACGGCGCCCTGATGTGGCGGCCGGAATTTCCCGTGGCCGAGCGGCGCGCGGCGACGGTGCGGGGCTGGCACCGCCGGTTCTGCCTGTGGCAGCCCGGCTTTCGCGGCACGCCGGAGCGGCCCGGCGTGATGCTGGCCCTCGACCGGGGCGGCCGATGCCGCGGCTTCGCCTACCGGATCGCCGGCCCCGACCTGCGGGAGGCGGTCCGGCCGGTCTGGCGGCGGGAGATGCGCGGGCGCGGATACGAAGCCCGCTGGATCGCCGTAGGGACCGCGGACGGCCCCGTCCCGGCCCTGGCCTTCGTGGCCGACCGGGCGGGGACGCGCTACGCCGGACGCCTGACGGACGAGGCGATCGCCGGGCACATCGCGGCAGCCTGCGGCCCGACCGGCCCGAGCGCCGAGTACCTGCTCAACACGGTGGCAGCCTGCGAGGCGGCGGGCCTGCGCGACCGCCACCTCTGGACCCTGCAGGCGCTGGTGGCGGAGCGGCTCGCGGCTCAGAACAGCCCGACGCCGACCCCCGGCTCGCGCCGCGGCGGGTAGCCGTAGGGACCGGTCGAGACGCCGTAATAGGGCAGGACCGGCGCGTAGCCGAAGCCGAGGAGACGGCGCGGCGGCGGAGCGGCGACGAGGATGTCGGCCTGCACCTCCGCCTCGAGGGCGACGGGCGGGGGTGGGGGCGGCGCGACCCAGCCGGCCGAGAACCCGGCTCCGGCGCGCCCCGCATAGCCGGCGGGCATGTCGGCGGCGGCCGCCGGCGCGGCGGCCAGGGCAGCCGCCAGAGGCAGGCAGGCCAGCATCGTGCGGAGCGTCATGGGTCGAAGAACCTCGGAAGGATCGGACGTACGGACAAGCTTCACCGGGGCATCCCGGTTCCCCGGATCGTGACCTAGATTGGTGAACGAACCGGATCCGCGCGAGCCACCATGACCGAGACGCCTGCGTTCTACGACGACCTCGCGGGCTGCCTCGCCGAGGCCTGGCGCCGGCTGGAGGAGGGCGCGGCCCACCAGAGCGGCTTTCACACGCCGGCCCTCGCCACGATCGGCCGCGACGGCGCCCCGCGCCTGCGCACCGTGGTGCTGCGCGGGGTCGACCGGGCGGCCCGGTCGTTGCGCGTCCATTGCGACGCCCGCTCCGCCAAGGCCGCCGAGATCGCCGCCGACCCCCGGGTCTCGCTCCACGCCTACGATCCCAAGGCCAAGATCCAGGTCCGGATCGAGGGCACGGCCCGCCTGCACGGGCAGGACGCGGTGGCCCGCGCCGCCTGGGCGGCGTCGCGGCCGATGAGCCGGATCGGCTACGCCACCGCGCCCGGGCCCGGCACGCCCCTGGCCGAGGGCGGCGCCTACGCCCAGCCCCGCGACGACGACGGCGTGGAGGCCGGTTTTGCGGAGTTCCGCGTGGTCGTGCTGACGGCCGCCCGGCTCGAGTTCCTGTACCTCGCCCGCCAGGGCCACCGGCGGGCGCTGTTCAGCTGGGACGGGAAGGAGCCGGCGGCGACCTGGCTGGCGCCGTAGCGGGCCCCGGCCGGCTCGATCGCCCCCGAGGTTCCGCCGCCGGCCATCCGGGCCGAGCATGGCGCGCGGCGGATGCGGCGCGAGCGAGGCGCCGTCACCGCCTCACGATGCCGCCCGCAGCCGCGCGAACCCGGCGTCGAGGTCCCGCGTCAGGTCGTCGAGGTCCTCGAGCCCGATCTGGAACCGCAGGCCCGGCCCGCCCGGGGCCCAGGGGTTGGCGCTGCGATAGGGCGCGCAGTCGAACGGGATCACCAGGCTCTCGAACCCGCCCCAGGAAAACCCCATCCCGAACAGCTCCAGCCCGTCGAGCATCGCCGCCACCGCCGCCTCGGGGCAGGGCTCGAGGATGATCGAGAACAGGCCGGAGGAGCCCAGGAAGTCGCGCGACCAGATCGCGTGGCCGGGATCCTCCGGCAGGGCCGGGTGGAGCACCCGGGCGACCTCCGGCCGGCCCTGGAACCAGCGGGCGAGGGCGAGCGCCTGCTCGCCGTGCTCGCGCAGGCGCAAGGGCAGGGTGCGCAGGCCCCGCAGCGCCAGGAACACGTCCTCGGCCCCGGCGCACATCGAGAACTGCTCGAAGGTCCGGCGCAGGGCCGGCCAGTACTTGGCATTGGCGGACGTCAGGCCGAGCAGCAGGTCCGAGCCGCCCGACAGGTACTTGGTGCCGGCCTCGATGGCGATGTCGACCCCACGCTCGTGCGGCGGGAAGAGCAGCGGCGTCGCCCAGGTGTTGTCCATCAGGACGCAGGCGCCGCGGTCGTGGGCGGCTTGCGCGATGGCCGGGATGTCCTGCATCTCGAAGCTCTGCGAGCCCGGCGCCTCGGTGAGCACGGCGGCCGTGTTCCCGCGCATCAGCGCCGCGATGCCGGCCCCGATGGTGGGGTCGTAGTAGGTGGTCTCGACCCCGAACCGCGCGAGGAACCCGTCGCAGAACACCCGGGTCGGGCGGTAGGCGGAATCGGTCACCAGGAGGTGGTCGCCGGCCTTGAGGCAGGAGAGCAGCCCGACCGTGACGGCGGCGAGGCCCGAGGGCGTCAGCACCGTGCCGGCGGCGCCCGCGAGCTCGGTCCAGGCGGCCTCGAGGGAGCGGATCGTCGGGGTGCCGGCGGTGCCGTAGGTGTATTCCGACCGCCGGTTCTGAATCGCGTCGTAGCTCTCGTAGAGCACGGTCGAGCCGCGATAGATCGGGGTGTTGACGAAGCCGTGCTGCTGCGACGGGTCGCGGCCGGCATGGACCAGGCGGGTGCGGGTGCCGAGGCGGCTCTTGTCGCGGGGCGGGGTGATGCTCATCGGGCCTCTGGCGTGGCAGGATCGGGCGTCCGGAAACCGGACGGAAGATCGAGGCCGAGCACATCCCGCACCACCCGCCGCCGTCAAGCCTGGGCGGTGACGGTCTGCCGCGAGATGTAGGACGCCAGATCAGATGGCAGAACCGGGAATTTCCGGGATCGGCCGGGTTCCGTCGGGATAGGCACTTGTCCCCAAAGGATTTTTCGGCCTTACGGTGGTCGATCTGGGCGAACGCGCCGCGCCCGAATCATATGGCAGAACAAGGCGTGGCTGGGTGCTGACGCGCAACATCATCTGTCATGGCCTTGTGGAGCCGGCGGCCCAGAAAAACAGGCCAGCGGCCACGACTTCGCACAGCAGGATGCACCCTACCGCGGGCCTCGAGGTCCAAACCCGAACGCCGGAGCGACAGCGCCCGCATCAAATGCGTCGGCCCGCCGAGCCTCGTCCCGCTGCCGAAGCGCGGCGACACCTACATGGTGCTGATGGGCTGGGCCGACGAGGAGCTGGTGGAGCAGGGGAAGTACACCTTCCAGAAGGCGACCCTGTCGGGCGATCCCGAGCAGGGCGAGACCATGGACCTGACCTTCCGGGCGGCCGACTTCGTCGACAAGCTCAAGGTGTCGGGCCGCAAGCACTACGACGCCACCACCTACGGCGACCTGGTGAAGAACCTCGCCGGCGAAGCCGGCCTGGGCAGCCAGGTCGGAGCCCGAGCTGGCGAAGATCGAGCTCGCCTACCGCCTGCGCTGGGACCAGTCACTGATGGATTTCGCCACCGCGGTCAGCAAGGAGATCGGCGCCACGGTCAAGCCCGCCGGCGGCAAGCTGGTCGCGATGAAGCGCGGGGGCGGGAAGAACGGCGCCGGCACCGCCTTCGCGCCGATCCTGATCCGCCGGCGCCGGAACTTCGGCTACGAGATCGAGGTCGAGCCGCGCCCGGAGGTCGGCAGCGTGGCGGCGGCGTGGTACGACGAGAGGACCGGGAAGCGGAAGCTGACCAAGGCCTCCGCCAAGCGCCAGGGGCCGATCCGCATCCTGCCCCACCCCTACCGCAACGAGGCCGAGGTCTACGCCTCGGACAACCGCTCGGGCGGCGGCTACTTCGAGAGCCCGGGCCTGCCGCATGCCAGGGCCGAGGCTCCGGCGACCTCCTCCGGGTTAGGCCCGCTGATCGACGGCCAGTGGAAGGCCGAGAGCGTCAACAAGACCGTGCGGAGCGACGGCGGCTTCCTCACCACCGTCCACGTCACCGCCGGCGACGACAAGAAGGGGGAGAAGGGCAAGTGAGCGCCAAGCGGCTCCACAGCTTCACCGCGAAGGCCGGGCCGTGGGTGGCGGGCTACCGCCGCGACCCGGCCGCCGCCACGATCGCGCTGACGCCCGAGGAGGCGGAGCTGGATCTTTTGGCCGGCACGATCGTCCCGGACGGCACGCCGACCGGGCCCGTCGTGGTGCCCGGTGCCGTCGCGGCGATCCGCGGCGCCCGGGACTACGATTTCACCGTCGCCGATCTCGTCGAGTACCTGGCCGGGTCCGACCTGGGCGAAAGCTTGCGCAGCGCGTTGCGGGACGGCGTGGCGCCGGAGCGCGACACGCTCGCCAAGCTCTCGGCCGCGCTCGATGCCGCGGTGGTACTCCTGAGGGCGGCGATCCAGACCCGTGCTCCGGCGAGCGCTCTGGCCGGTAAGGCGGCAGCAGGAGACAATGCCGACATCACCAGCCTGTCCGGCCTCACCACTGCACTGTCCATCGCGCAGGGCGGAACCGGTGCCCGGAGCGCCGTCGAGGCGCGCGCCGCCCTCGGCCTGCCGCTCGTGCCGGGAGATGCTGGCATGGCGGCCGTCATGGAGGCGCTTTACGGCGCCTGGATCGACAGCCTTCCGGTGTGGTCGGGCGAGGGTCCAGTTCCGGTCCCGGCCGGCAAATACTTCCGCCAGGGCGCTGGCGGCCTCCCTCTCAAGGCTCAGTAATCGAGGTCCATCGTGCGTCTCTCGCGCCTACTCGCCACCGTCTCCGCTCTGACGATCGTCCCCACGCTCGCCCTCGCGCTGGGTGTAGCGCCGGTCGTGCCGGTGCCTAATCGAGCGACCAACGACAACTCGGCAGCGCCTGCGAACACGCGCTACGTCGACAGCGCCGTGAAGATCCTGCTGGATGCTCTCTCGAGCGGAGCGCCGGCCGTCGACGGATCGGGCCTGCGGGTCCGGCCGGCGCCCGGCTCCGACCTGTTCGATCTCGCTGCGCTCCTGTCCGACATGGCGCCGGCGCGCCTCTACGGCGTCCGCTGCGACGGCCTTGCCGACGACACGCAAGCCATCGCCCGGGCGTTCCGGTCCGCACCCGTCGTGCTCATGCCGCGCGGAACCTGCCTGGTGGCCGCCGCGGCCGTGCCGGCAGGGGGCACGCTCCAAGGGCAGGGGGATGCAACCTATCTGCGGGCCAAGGTTGGGACGACCGCGCTCACCCTCGGCAAGGGCGCATCGGTCCGCCGCCTCAAGGTCGACGGCAATGCGCCCGACCAGCCGGCGGACGTGGACTGCATCGTGGCGTCCGGTGTCGGCGCGGTCACGCTCGACGACGTGACGGTCGGCGGCTGCAAGCGTCACGCCTTCTCGGTCCTCTCTAATACCGACCGGGCCGATCGGACCGAGACGCGGATCGTCAACTCGCGGCTCGGCGCCTACCAGGACGCGCTGCATTGGGAGGACAGCGGCGCCATTGTCGTGCGCGGCGGCAGCCTGTCGGGCGGCCAGGCCGGCATGGGCGATGGCGGCAGCATCTACGGCTCGTCGGATATCACCGCGGATGGCGTGACCTTCGACGGCGGCACCAACGGCATATATGCCCGCGCCGGCCTGACGTGCCCCGACAGCACCAAGCCGACGGAGTGCTGGCTCGACCCCGCCAAGGGCTACACGCAACGGCTCGTCGTCAGGGACAGCCGCTTCCGCAATCAGCAGTACTTCGGCGTGCTGTTCGCCGGCCGGTCCCTGAGCATCGACGGCTCGTCGTTCCTCAACGTTGGCATTCCCTCCGATCGCAGTCACTGGACCCGGAGCGCCGTCATCGGGCCCGGCTTCGACATGCGCGTGACAAACAGCCTGTTCGACGGGGTCGGCGGTGATGGGATCGACTTCGGCGGAGCGGTCGGCTGCTCGGCGATCGGCAACACGTTCCGCAACATCAACGTGATGGCTGTAGAGGTCAATTCGGCCCAAAACTGCCTGGTCGCGGATAATACCATCTACGCGACGTGGATGACGACGGCGTTCCCGGGTTCGCCCATCAAGGGGGCGATCCAGGTGCAGCGCGACGCCGAGACGATCCTGCCCGCCCTGCGCCTGCGCGCCTCCGGCACCGTCCTGCGCAACAACACGCTGCTGCCATATGGCGGCGCCACCCGGGCCATCTGGGTCGACGACGACGGGACCGACACCAAGGCGACACTGACCTACATCGCGGGCAACGTCGCGCGCGGCTGGGGTGCCGGCAGGGCGATCACGAGTGGGTCGCCCTCGACCGTCCAGTGGCAGAACACGACGGACGACGCACCGACCGCGGCGGGCGCCTGGACCGATTTCACTCCATCGCTCGCCTGCCCCTCCGGCTCGCTCGGCAGCGCGAGTGCGACCGGGCGGTACTTCATCCATCCCGGCGGATCGGTGTCGGTACAGATCAAGGTCGCTGTGACGACGAACGGGACGTGCGGCGGGTACGGCCTACGGGTCGGTCTCCCGAGGGGCGTCAACGGCATCGGCGGCAAGTGGGTCGGCAAGGGGCCGTCCGGCGTCATTACCGGCGACTTCACCGCCTACGACAGCGTCGTCGTTCTGCAAAAGCTGGACGGCGGCTATCCCGCCGCCGACGGCGCGACGCTGGAAATCGGCGGGTCGTACCTGCTAAACTGATGACATTCGATCCTGCGCCCCATGCCATCTGATTTTGCGCGCTACACCTGGGCAGTGAGAACCTGCGCCGATCGCGAACCGGCGGCAGCCCCGCCTACGCTGTTCGTCGCACGCGCCAACCCCTTGACCGGGCAGCCCGCTTCGCTTGGAATGCCTCTTGCTTAGGCAGCGTTCGCGCTTGAGCAATCGGGCGGCGGCCCCACGGCGCCGCAACCGGAACGGGAGATGGAAGTCCGCATGAAGAGAATCGTCGCCGCCCTGGCCTTCGGGCTCGGCGCCACCCTGCTGGCCGGCGCCGCCCAGGCGCAAGGGACGCTCAACAGCATCAAGCAGAAGGGCTACATCTCCTGCGGCTCCAACCCGGGGCTGGCCGGCTTCGGCGTGCCGGACGCGCAGGGCCGCTGGACCGGGCTCGACGTCGATTTCTGCCGCGCCTTGTCGGCGGCGATCTTCAACGACGTCACCAAGGTCCGCTTCATCCCGCTCTCGGCCAAGGACCGCTTCACGGCGCTCCAGTCGGGCGAGGTCGACATCCTGTCGCGCAACACCACTTGGTCGATGTCGCGCGACACCACGCTCGGGCTCGACTTCCCGGCCGTCAACTTCTACGACGGCCAGGGCTTCATGGTGAAGAAGAAGCTCGGCGTCGCGTCCGCCAAGCAGCTCGACGGCGCCTCGGTCTGCACCCAGCAGGGCACCACCACCGAGCTGAACCTGGCCGACTACTTCCGGGCCAACAAGCTGAAATACGAGGTCGTGGCGTTCGCCAGCGCCGACGAGACCTTCAAGGCCTACGATGCCGGCCGCTGCGACGCCTTCACCACCGACGCCTCGGGCCTCTACGCCGAGCGCCTGCGCGCCTCGGCCCCCGACGACAACATCGTGCTGCCGGAGATCATCTCGAAGGAGCCGCTCGGACCGGCGGTGCGCCAGGGCGACGCCCAGTGGGCCGACATCGTCCGCTGGACCCACTACGCGATGCTGAACGCCGAGGAGGCCGGCATCACGCAAGCGAACGTCGACCAGATGGTGAAGTCGACCGACAATCCGGACGTCAAGCGCATCCTCGGCACCGAGGGCAAGTACGGCACCGATCTGGGTCTCACCAACGACTGGGCCTACCGGATCATCAAGCTCGTCGGCAATTACGGCGAGGTGTTCGAGAAGAACGTCGGCCAGGGCTCGCCCCTGAAGATCCAGCGCGGCCTCAACGCCCTGTGGTCGAAGGGCGGCCTGCAATACGGCCCGCCGATCCGCTGACCGCCTGACAGACGCGGCGCCCGGCGATCCCGGGCGCCGCCCCGACAACCACAGACGCGAGCACGCCCCCTTGCCGACGCAGCTTCCGGCCGAGTCCCGCTCGGGTCCGCCCCGGGTCTCGCCCCTCTACGATCCCCGCATCCGCGGGGCGGCCTACCAGATCCTGCTGCTGCTGGCGGTGGGCGTGGTGGCCTGGATCGCGATCGGCAACGCCGCCGAGAACCTGCGCAACGCCCGCGTCGCCTCGGGCTTCGGCTTCCTCGGCAATACCGCCGGGTTCGACGTCAACCAGACGGTGATCCCGTTCGCGGCCGCGACCTCGACCTACGGCACCGCCTTCCTGGTCGGGCTCACCAACACCCTGATGGTGGCGGTGATCGGGATCGTGCTGGCCACCATCCTGGGCTTCACGGTCGGCGTGGCGCGGCTGTCGCCGAACTGGATCGTGCGCACCCTCGCCACGGTCTACGTCGAGGTGCTGCGCAACATCCCGCTGCTGCTGCAATTGCTGTTCTGGTACGTCGCGGTGCTGGCGAGCCTTCCGGGCGCCCGCGATTCCTACGCGCTGGGGACATCGGTCTTCCTCAACCAGCGCGGCCTCTTTCTGCCCAAGCCCCTGCTGGCGGCAGATGCCTGGGCGCTGCCCATCGCCCTCCTGGTCGGGATCGTCGGCACGCTGGTCTTCCGGGCGCATGCTAGGCGCGAGCAGGCGAAGACCGGCCGGCGCCTGCCGGTGCTGACGGTCGGGCTGGCGCTGGTCCTCGGCCTGCCGCTCCTGGCCTACGGGGTGCTGGCGCTCCTCGGGATCGCCCCGGTGGCGCTCGAGTTTCCCGTGAAGGGCACCTTCAACCTGCGCGGCGGGATGCAGCTCTATCCGGAATTCGTCGCCCTCGTGGTCGGGCTCACGGTCTACACCGCGGCCTTCATCGCCGAGGTGGTGCGGGCCGGCATCCAGGCGGTCAACAAGGGCCAGACCGAGGCGGCCCGGGCCCTGGGCCTGCAGCCCGGCCCGACGATGCGGCTGGTGGTGATCCCGCAGGCGATGCGGGTGATCGTGCCGCCGCTGACGAGCCAGTACCTCAACCTCACCAAGAACTCGTCGCTGGCGGTGGCCATCGGCTACCCGGACCTCGTCCAGGTCTTCATGGGCACGGTGCTGAACCAGACCGGCCAGGCGGTCGAGGTGGTGGGGATCACCATGGCGGTCTACCTGACGATCAGCCTCGTCACCGCCTTCGTGATGAACCTCTACAACCGGCGCGTCGCGCTGATCGAGCGGTGAGGCGCCCATCATGACCGCCGGATCCCCGACACTCACCTTCGTCCGCCGCGAGCCAGTGCCCGCATCGGCCCCGCCCGCCCTGGTCGCCGGGCCGCTCGCCTGGCTGCGCCAGAATCTGTTTTCCAGCCCGGCCAACACCGTGATGACGCTGGCGGCGCTCGCCGTCGTCGCGCTGGTGCTGCCGCCGCTGCTGCGCTTCCTCGTGATTGACGCGGTCTTCACCGGCGAGAACCGCGACGCCTGCCGGCCCGAGGTCCTGGGCCGCCCGGTCGGCGCCTGCTGGGCCTTCGTGGCGAACAAGATCAACTACTTCGTCTACGGCTCGTACCCGGTCGAGGAACGCTGGCGGCCCAACGTCTTCTTCGCCCTGATGGCGGTCGGGGTCGGGTGGATGCTGTGGCTCGACGCGCCCAAGCGCGGTCTCGGCGCGCTCTACTTCTTCGTCGTCTTCCCGCTCGTCTCCTACGGGCTGCTCGCCGGGGTGCCGGCGCTCGGGCTGCCTGCCGTGCCGACCTCCCTGTGGGGCGGCATGCTGGTGACCCTGATCGTGTCGCTCGTCGGCATCGTCGCGGCGCTGCCGCTCGGCATCCTCCTGGCGCTCGGGCGGCGCTCGCGGCTGCCGATCGTGCGGCTGTTCTGCGTCATCTTCATCGAGTTCTGGCGCGGCGTGCCGCTCATCACCGTGCTGTTCATGGCCAACGTGATGCTGCCGCTGTTCCTGCCCGGCGACGTCACGGTGGACCGGCTGGTGCGGCCGCTGGTGGGCATCGCGCTGTTCTCCGCCGCCTACATGGCCGAGACGGTGCGCGGCGGCCTGCAGGCGATCCCGCGGGGCCAGACCGAGGGGGCGATGTCGCTGGGCCTGAGCCCCTGGCACCGGATGCGCCTGATCATCCTGCCCCAGGCCCTGCGCATCGTGATCCCGGGCATCGTCAACAGCTTCATCGCGCTGTTCAAGGATACGAGCCTCGTCTCGATCGTCGGCATCTTCGACTTCATCCGCACGATCGAATCGGCCCGGGTCGATCCCACCTGGGCGGCGCCGACCGTGGTGATGACCGGCTACGCCTTCGCGGCCCTGTTCTACTTCGTCTTCTGCTTCGGCATGTCCCGCTACGCCCGCTTCATGGAGCGGCGGCTCGCGGCCGGCCAGACACGGTGAATCCCCCCATGGCTTCCTCTCCCGCCCCCGGCACCCCCGTCCTCCTGCCGGAGACCGACCCGGATCTCGCGCCCCGCAACACCTCGGCGGCGCGGCTCGCCAGCGCGCCGACCGCGGTGTCGCTGGAGCGGGTCAACAAGTGGTACGGCGCCTTCCATGTGCTTCGCGACGTCGATCTCACCGTGCGCAAGGGCGAGCGGATCGTGATCTGCGGCCCCTCGGGCTCGGGCAAGTCGACCCTGATCCGCTGCATCAACCGCCTGGAGGAGCACCAGGCCGGCCGCATCGTCGTCGACGGGATCGAGCTCACCAACGACCTCAAGCGGATCGACGAGATCCGCCGCGAGGTCGGCATGGTGTTCCAGCACTTCAACCTGTTTCCTCACCTGACCGTGCTCGAGAACTGCACGCTGGCGCCGATCTGGGTGAAGAAGATGCCGAAGGCCGAGGCCGAGGCGGTCGCCATGCGCTACCTGACCCGGGTGAAGATCCCCAACCAGGCGCACAAGTATCCGGGCCAGCTCTCCGGCGGCCAGCAGCAGCGCGTCGCCATCGCCCGTTCGCTGTGCATGGCGCCCAAGATCATGCTGTTCGACGAGCCGACCTCGGCGCTCGATCCCGAGATGGTCAAGGAGGTGCTCGACACCATGGTGGGCCTGGCCGACGAGGGCATGACCATGCTGTGCGTCACCCACGAGATGGGCTTTGCCCGCCAGGTCGCCGACCGGGTGATCTTCATGGACGAGGGCCAGATCGTCGAATCGAACACCCCCGAGGCGTTCTTCCGCGCGCCGGAGCACGAGCGGACCCGGCTGTTCCTGAGCCAGATCCTGCATTGAGGACCCGGGCCTGCGCGGGGCGCAGGCCCGCCCCCGATCGCGGGTGCCTTTCCGGCACGGGCCCGGTAGGGACCTCCCGTCGGCCGCCGCGTCGAGCGTGGCGGCACGGAGATGCCCTGCGATGAAGAAGGACGATCCCTGCACGGGGGTCTGTGCGTGGGACGGCAGGACCGGCTGGTGCCTGGGCTGCGGCCGCACCGTGCCGGAGATCAAGGCGTGGCGGAAGCTCACGCCCTACCGGCGCACCGCGCTCCTGCGCGAGCTGCCGCGCCGGATGCAGCAGCTGGGACCGCCGCCCGGCGACCCCGAGCCGGGCGGACGGTCCCGGGGCGCCTGATGCCCCGGGGCCCGGCGCCGGCGACCGATCACCGCCCGGTCGCGACCGGCAGGTCCTCGCGCGCGCCCCATTCCGACCACGAGCCGTCGTAGAGCGAGCGCGGCGGGCGGCCGAGGCGCTCGAGGGCGATGCCGACGATCGCCGCGGTCACGCCCGAGCCGCAGGTGGCGACCACCGGGCGGTCGAGGTCGATGCCGGCCTGGGCGACCGCCTCGCGCAACGCGGCCTCGTCCTTGAGCCGGCCGTTCTCCTGCAGGGCCGCGTAATGCAGGTTGAGGGCACCCGGCATGTGGCCCGGCCGCACGCCGGGGCGCGGCTCGGCCTCCTCGCCGGCGAAGCGGGCGGCCGAGCGGGCATCGACCACCTGGGCCGAGCCGGCCAGCGCCCGCTGCACGTCGCCGACATTGGCGACCGCCGAGTGGTCGAGCCGGGCGGTGAAGTGGCGCCGGTCGCGCGGGCGCGCTTCGCCCTCCTCGACCGGGTGCCCGCCCGCCACCCAGGCCGGCAGGCCGCCCTCCAGCACCGCGACCTCGCGGGCGCCGAAGGCCTTCAGGGTCCAGCGCACCCGCGGGGCGGAGAACAGGCCCATCCCGTCATAGACCACGACCGTCATGCCGTCGCCGATGCCCATCTGGCGCATCCGCGAGGCGAAGGCCTCCGGCGAGGGCAGCATGTGGGGCAGGGCGCTTGCCTCGTCGCGCACCGCGTCGATGTCGAAACGGATCGCCCCCGGGATGTGCGCGGCGCGGAACTCGGCCTCGGCGTCCCGGCCCATCGCCGGCAGGTACCAGGAGCCGTCGACCACGACGATGTCGGGCGCCGCGAGCCGCTCTGCGAGCCAGTCCACCGTGACGAAGGGGCCGATCGACATGCCAGTCTGTCTCCGAAGCGGGGCCGCGCGGGCCCGTTCCTGCAGGATCGGGCCGCGAGACCCGTCTCACCCATAGGTAGAGCGTCGGACCCGTCCGGGGCAACGTGCTCGCTTTCCGGGCGCCGCCGCCGCCGAATCGGGCGAGGCGGCGGGCGAGGGGAACGTCCCCCGCCTCGCCACACCTGGCACGGCGTTTGCGACGTAGCATCCACTGCACCCGCCGTGTCCACTCTCCCTTGCACGGCCGGGCGTGGTCGACGGGCCAGGCGGTGAGACTCCGAGGGCTGCCTGGCCCGCCCGCCCCGGGCGACGGACCGATCTGCGCCGGACCGATCCCCGGGTCGTCGCGCCGATCCCGGCGCCGCGGGGCCGCCGCCTCGGCCGATCCGCGCACCGTCGCGACACCGCGCCGGGCGCGACAACCGCGCTGGGCGCGGCAGGGAGGCTTTGCGATGAAGGCGACGGCCCGCTTCGAACCGCCGATCCGTCCCGATGGAGTGGTGGTGTCGTCCCTCGGCTACCTGGCGGCGGCGATCCTGCTCGCCGACTGGCGTGCCGCCCGCGCCGCGCGGCTCGCGCCGCCCGCCGAGCCGCCCTCGGCCACGGTGCACCGGTTGGTGCCGCGCCGGGCCCGTCCGCATCCGATGCCGCGGCCGGCCGGGGCGGTCCTGCGCCTCGCCGAGGCCTGAGGTCCCGCCGAGGACACCCGCCGACGACAGGAGAGGGCCGCCAAAGAAAAAGGCGGCCCCGAAGGACCGCCTCGTTCGCGAGGGGCGGGCCGTCGCGGCCCGCCGGTCGTCCCGCGTCAGATCCGGGGCGAGCGGCCGCGCATCAGGCCGAAGATGGCCGAAACGGCGAACAGCACGATCGCCACGAAGAACACGATCTTGGCCGCCTCCATGGCGGTACCGGCGATGCCGCCGAAACCCAGCAGAGCCGCGACGAGGGCGACGACGAGGAAGGTGATTGCCCAGCCGATCATTGGAAACTCCCGTGTCAATCGCTGCCTGATTGCTTCGCGGCGCCGTGCTGTGAAGCGTTGCAGCAAGTTGAACGAGAAACTGATGGACCGGGCGACAGGTTCCGTCGATTTTTTCGGATGAAAGCCGGAGGCTGTCCGTGTGCCCCGCACCACGCGAGACGGCGCCGGCCCCGGACGGGCGGCGCGCATGCCGTTCAACGCTGTGCGGAAGGGAGTGGCTCCCCGAGCAGGACTCGAACCTGCGACAAGGCGATTAACAGTCGCCTGCTCTACCAACTGAGCTATCGGGGATCGCGGCGGGAGCACTACCCAAGCCGGGCAGGGCGCGCAAGGGATTTTCCGGGTCGGATCGGATTTTCGCGAGCCGGCTCCATTTCGTCGCCGCCGGCCGCGGTTTTGCGGCAGGACCCTGTTGCGGAGCCGGGCCGGGTCCTGCTAATGACCCCTCGTCCCCGGGTCGTCCGCCCGATGCCGGGGAGACGGCGCACCGGATCGGATCCGGCCCGCCCGATCGTCGGTTGCGAACCGGCCCGGATGGCCTCGTGGCGGAGTGGTTACGCAGAGGACTGCAAATCCTTGCACCCCGGTTCGATTCCGGGCGAGGCCTCCATCCATTCTCCTTGTTCTTCCGAGACATCGTTCGACCCGGCGCAGTGCACCCCCGTGCGCCGTGCCGCCCGGATCCTTGCCTTTTGGCCGGCGATCCACCACAACCGCGTCGCCCGGCGGCTTGACCGTCGCGGCTTGGCCGTCGCTCAAGCTCTCCAGAGACGTTCATGCTCGACTACGCGCAAGCGCGCCGCCTCATGGTCGATTGCCAGCTCCGGACGTTCGACGTGACCGACATCGCGCTCCTCGACGCGTTCGACGCCGTCCCGCGCGAGCGGTTCATGCCGGCGGACCGGGAAGCCTTCGCCTATATCGACCAGCCCCAGGCGGTCGGCGCCGAGGACGGCGAGACCCGCTTCATGCCGGCCCCGATGGTGCTGGCGCGGCTGATCCAGGCGCTGGCCCTCAAGCCCGGCGACCGCGTCCTCGACGTCGGCACGGGCCTCGGCTACGGCGCCGCGGTGCTGCGCCGCCTCGGCGTCGAGGTGGTCGCCCTCGAGTCGCTCCCCGGCCTCGCCGCCGCTGCGCGCGAGCGGCTGGGCGAGGGCGTCACCGTTGAGGCCGGCCCGCTCGAGACGGGCGCGCCGGGCCACGCTCCCTACGCGGCGATCCTGGTCGAGGGCCAGGTCGAGCGGCGCCCGCAGGTCCTGCTCGACCAGCTCGCCGATGGCGGGCGCCTCGCCTGCGTCCAGGGGCAGGGCCGCCCGGCCAAGGCGACCCTGTGGGTGCGCTCGGGCGACGCCTTCGGCTCGCGCCCGCTCTTCGACGCCACGCTGCCGCCGCTGCGCGCCTTCGCGGTCGAGGCCGGCTTCGCGTTCTGAGCCCGGTTGTCCGCCTCGCGGGACCGCTCGCGCGGCCGTCGCCGCGCGAGCGGTCGCAAGCGTATGACGGGAGATCCGGACGATCGCTTCCGGATCTCGTGTCGTCAGCCGGCGCGGCGCTCGAGCGAAGCCGAAATCCGCGCTGCGACCGCTCCGTCTGATTTCGCACGACGCGCCTCCCGGCGCGGGCCGACTCCGTCCGGCACGGCGGGGACGCGGCGGCCGCAGACCCGGTGCGAGCCGGCGGGCTCCCGTGCGCTACCGCACACCGAAACGCTTCCTTTACCAAAACCCGACACGATCCGGTCGGTCCCCGCCGCATGACGATCGGGGATGCGGGCGGGCTCGCCGCAGGCCCCCGGGATGTCCGTCGAGGATTTCTGCCTGGGGGAACCTGTCGCTTTTTTGCGGCAGTGCCGGGCAAACAGAGCCATCGGCGCCGCGGGGGCCGTGCCCCGGGAACCGCCCTCGGTTAAGGTCTCCCTCGAGGTGGGCACAGCGAGATGGCGAATCGGCTCCGCCGCCCAACGGCGCAGGGCCGGTCATCGTGAGCTAGCCGCACAGGGTAGACAGGCGTGACGGACACAGGAACTCGGGCGTTCCGCGGGCTACGGCTGGGCGGCTTCGCCGCCATGGCCCTCGCCATGGCGGGCCAGGGCGCGACCGCGGAAACCCTGGATAGCGCGCTCGCGCGGGCCTATGCGGGCAACCCGACGCTCAACGCGCAGCGCGCCGGCCAGCGCGCCAACGACGAGAACGTGCCGCGGGCGCTGGCGGGCTACCGCCCGACGGTCAGCGCCTCGGCGAGCGTCGGCGTCAGCCACGTCTCCGGCAAGCTCGGCGCGGCCGCGCTGGCGGAGGGCGGCGCCGGGGCGATCGGGCGCGCGTCGGAGCAGACCCTGGTGCCGGGCACCGCCGGCCTCTCGGTCAGCCAGACGCTGTTCAACGGCTTTCGCACCGACAACCAGACCCGCCAGGCCGAGTCGCAGGTGCTGGGCGGCCGGGAGACCCTGCGCAACACCGAGATGACGACGCTGTTCTCGGCGGCGCAGGCCTACATGTCCGTGCTGGCCGACACCGCCACGCTGGAGCTCAACCGCAACAACGTCGAGGTGCTGGAGGAGCAGCTCCGCCAGACCCGCGACCGCTTCAACGTCGGCGAGGTCACCCGCACCGACGTCGCCCAGGCCGAGGCGCGCCTCGCCGGCGCCCGGGCCCAGGTCAGCCTGGCCGAGGCCAACCTGCGCACCAGCATCGCGACCTACCGGCAGGTGATCGGCGTCGAGCCGCGCCAGCTCGCCCCCGGCCGGCCGATCGACCGCTTCGTGCCCGGGACCCTGACGGCGGCGGTCGAGATCGGCCTCGTCGAGCACCCGGCGATCCTCTCGGCCCTCCACTCGGTCGACGCCGCCGAGGCCCAGGTCAAGATCGCCGAATCGTCGCTCTACCCGACGGTCAGCGTGACCGGCAACGCCGCCCAGGTCTTCGACCAGCAGATCGCCAACACACGCTTCTTCCAGGGCTCGATCGTCGGCCAGCTCACCGTCCCGCTCTACCAGGGCGGCGCCGAGTACGCGCAGATCCGCCAGGCCAAGGAGCAGGTCGGCCAGGCCCGGCTCCAGGCCGAGCTGACCCGCGACCAGGTCCGCGCCGGCATCGTCACCGCCTGGGGGGCGCTCGAGGCCGCCAAGGCCCGCGTCATCGCCTCGCAGGCCCAGGTCCAGGCCAACGAGGTGGCCCTGAACGGCGTGCGCGAGGAGGCCCGGGTCGGCCAGCGCACCACCCTCGACGTGCTGAACGCCCAGCAGGAGCTGCTCAGCGCCCGCGTCAGCCTGATCGCCGCCCAGCGCGACCGGGTGATCGGCTCCTACCAGGTGGTGCAGACCGTCGGCCGCCTCACCACCCGCTTCATCGCGGTGCCGGTGGCACAGTACAGCGCCAAGCAGCATTACGATCAGGTCAAGGATCTCTGGTACGGTGTGCGCACCCCGGACGGCCGCTAGGCCCCCGGGTCGCCGCGGCCCGTCCCGGCCGATGCCTTTTTGCGTGTGAGTCGGGGACCGCTTCGCTTGTGCGGGACGGCCTCCGCTGCGTACTCTGACCCACCCGATCCTCCCCCCTCCGACCTCGAGCGTTGAGCCCGATGAGCGCCGCGAGCCCCAAGACGCAGGACAAGACGCAGGAACCCTCGATGGAGGAGATCCTCGCCTCGATCCGCCGCATCATCGCCGACGACCAGAAGCCGGGCGAGCCCCCCGCCGCCGGATCGAAGCCGACGGCGGTGCCGGATCCCGAGCCGGAGGAGGACGTGCTCGACCTCGCCGAGGTCGCGATCCCGGTCCCGAAGCCCGAGCCGGTCGCCAAGGCGGTCGAGAAGGCCCCCGAGCCGAATATCGACCCCTTCGATGCGCTGGGCGAGATCGAGTTCCGCGACGAGCCGATGGATTTCGACGCGATCGAGATCGAGCCGGAGCCCGCGCCGCCGCCTCCGCCCCCGGAGCCCCCCCGGGCCGCGGCCCCGCCGCCGCCCGCACCGCCCGTGCCGCCGGCGGTCGAGGAGCGGCTCCTGTCGCAGGCGACCGACGCCACGGTCAGCCACGCCTTCGACCTCCTCGCCAACACGGTGCTGACCCGCAACGCCCGCACCATCGAGGACCTGGTGCAGGACATGCTGCGCCCGATGCTGAAGTCCTGGCTCGACGACAACCTGCCGGTCATGGTCGAGCGCCTGGTGCGCGCCGAGATCGAGCGCGTCGCCCGCGGGCGCTGAACGCCCCCGCCCGGGCGGGCCAGTTGACGGAACGGCGCGGGTCCGCTTGAAAGCGGGCTCGGGGGCCGGTCGCTCGCGCGGCCGGCCTTGTTTCGTTTCTGACGGCGCCCGCGGGGCGCGCGTCCCGCCGGACGGGATGCGCCTCGGGCGCCGGGCGAGTGGCTGCTTCCCGCGATGATGGACAAGACCTTCGATCCCGCCGCCGTCGAGGCGCGCATCGCCGCCGAATGGGAGGAGGCGCAGGCCTTCCGGGCCGGCCGCCCCGACCGGGCCGGCGCCGAGCCCTACAGCATCATGATCCCGCCGCCCAACGTGACGGGCTCGCTGCATATGGGCCACGCCCTCAACAACACGCTCCAGGACGTGCTCGCCCGCTTCGAGCGCCTGCGCGGCAAGGACGTGCTGTGGCAGCCCGGCACCGACCACGCCGGCATCGCGACCCAGATGGTGGTGGAGCGCCGCCTCGCCGAGCAGCAGCAGCCCGACCGGCGTACGCTCGGCCGGCCGGAATTCGTCCGCCGGGTCTGGGAGTGGAAGGCGGAATCCGGCGGCACCATCGTCAACCAGCTCAAGCGGCTCGGCGCCTCCTGCGACTGGTCGCGCGAGCGCTTCACCATGGACGAGGGCCTGTCGAAGGCCGTCCTGAAGGTCTTCGTCGACCTGCACGCGCAAGGCCTGATCTACCGCGACAAGCGCCTGGTGAACTGGGACCCGAAGTTCCAGACCGCGATCTCCGACCTCGAGGTGCAGCAGGTCGAGCTGAAGGGCCATCTCTGGCACTTCGCCTATCCGGTGGTGGACGAGGAGGGCCGCGAGACCGGTGAGACCATCACGGTCGCCACCACCCGGCCCGAGACCATGCTGGGCGACACCGCGGTGGCGGTGCATCCGGAGGACGAGCGCTACCGGGCGCTCGTCGGCAAGCGGCTTCGCCTGCCGCTCGTCGGCCGCCTGATCGGAATCGTCGCCGACGAGTACTCGGATCCCGAGAAGGGCACCGGCGCGGTCAAGATCACCCCGGCGCACGACTTCAACGACTTCGAGGTCGGCCGCCGGCACTGGCTGGCGCAAATCAACATCCTGGATGAGGAAGCCCGCATAAGCCTCGAGGGCAATGCGGACTTCCTGGAAGGGTCGAGCCCGGAGCCCGAGGCGCTGGCGCTGCACGGCCTCGACCGGTTCGAGGCCCGCGCCAAGGTCGTCGCGCTCATGGAGGAGCGCGGCCGGCTGGTGGCGATCGAGCCCAACACCCATGCGGTCCCGCACGGCGACCGCTCGGGCGTGGTGATCGAGCCCTACCTCACCGACCAGTGGTACGTGAACGTCAAGCCGCTGGCCGAGCGGGCGCTGCAGGCGGTGCGCGACGGCCGCACCCGCTTCGTGCCCGAGACCTACGAGAAGACCTATTTCCAGTGGCTCGAGAACATCGAGCCCTGGTGCATCTCGCGCCAGCTGTGGTGGGGCCACCAGATCCCGGCCTGGTACGACCCGGAGGGGAACTGCTTCGTCGCGAGCAGCGAGGAGGAGGCTCTCGCCCAGGCCGCCGAGAAGCACGGCCGTCCGGTCGCCTTGCGCCGCGACGAGGACGTGCTCGACACCTGGTTCTCGTCCGGCCTGTGGCCGTTCTCGACGCTGGGCTGGCCGGAGCAGACTCCCGAACTCGCCCGCTACTACCCGACCAGCGCGCTGGTGACGGGCTTCGACATCATTTTCTTCTGGGTTGCCAGGATGATGATGCTCGGTCTTCATGCACTCGACGAAGTGCCGTTCCGCACGATCTACATCCACGCCCTCGTCCGCGACGAGAAGGGCGCCAAGATGTCGAAGTCGAAGGGCAACGTGGTCGATCCCCTCGACCTCGTCGACCGCTACGGCGCCGACGCCCTGCGCTTCACCCTCGCGGCCATGGCGGCGCAGGGACGCGACATCAAGCTCTCGGTGCAACGCGTTGAGGGATATCGCAACTTCGCGACCAAGCTCTGGAACGCCGCGCGCTTCGCCGAGATGAACGGCTGCCGGCTCGATCCCGCCTTCGCGCCCGGGAGCGCGACCCAGACCCTGAACGCCTGGGCGCTCGGCGAGGCCGCCCGGGCCGTCGCCGAGGTGACCGGGGCGATCGAGGCCTACCGCTTCAACGACGCCGCCAACGCCGCCTACCGCTTCGTCTGGAACGTGTTCTGCGACTGGTACCTGGAGCTGGCCAAGCCCGTGCTCCAGGGCGAGGACGGGCCGGCGAAGGACGAGACGCGCCGGACCATCGCCTACATCATCGACCAGATCTGCGTGCTGCTGCACCCGTTCATGCCGTTCCTCACCGAGGAGCTGTGGGCGACGAAGGCGCGCGAGGCCGGCATCACACGTCCGCTCCTGGCGCTCGCCGCCTGGCCGGACCTCGGCGGGCTCGCGCGTCCCGAGGCGGAGGCCGAGATCGGCTGGGTCGTCGACCTCGTGTCGGAGATCCGCTCGGCCCGCTCGGAGACGAACGTGCCGGCCGGCGCCCAGATCCCCCTGGTGCTGGTGGCGCCAAGCGAGGCGGTGCGCGAGCGCGTGGCGCGCTGGGGCGACACCGTGCGGCGGCTCGGCCGCATCGCCTCGATCGACACCGTGGGGACGAGCCCGCGCAACGCCGTGCAGCTGATCGTGCGCGGCGAGGTCGCGGCCCTGCCGCTCGAAGGCGTGGTCGACCTCGCCGCCGAGGTGGCGCGGCTGAAGAAGGAGGATGCCAAGCTCGACGGCGAGATCGGGAAGATCGACGCCAAGCTCGGCAACGCCGACTTCCTCGCCCGCGCCCCCGAGGAGGTGGTGGAGGAGCAGCGCGAGCGCCGCGACGCCGCCATCGCGCGGCGCGAGAAGGTGCGGGACGCCCTGACCCGGCTGCAGGGCTGATTCCGACGACACGGGATCCGGTGCGGGCCGCTGCCCGCACCGGCGCCGAACACGCCGAAGCCGAGAGTCCGTTCGGGGAGAGGAACGTCCACGCGGTGCCCGACCCGAGGATCGGGCGCAGGCGCGTGGGGCGACGACGCCTCGCGCCGGCGACCCCGAAGCCTCCCCCCGAAACCTCCCCACACGCATGAGCCGCCCCCCCGTCTCCCCCTCCGCTCCCGCCCCGTCCCGCCCGGTGACCGGCCGCTACGACACCCGGACCGACATGCTGTCCGTCCGCTTCGGCGATGCGGAGGCGGTGGCGAGCCGGGAGGTCCGGCCGGGCTGGCGCGTCGCCTACGACGCCGCCGGGACCGCCGCGGGAATCGAGATCCTCGCCGCATCCTCGGCGCCCCCGGCGATCGACCGGGAGCTGCGGCGGCTGGTCGAGGCGGCCTGACGGCATGGCGCGCCGCCGGCGCCTCCTCCCGCGCTCCGTGCGGTACGCCGCCTCGCTCGGCCTCGTCCTCGCCGCCGGCCTCGGCCTCGGCCTCGTCTTGGCGGCCTGGCTCACCGCGAAGGCGGGGGATCCCGCCCTCTACCCGCCGGCACCCGGCGCGGAGACGGTCACGGTGCGGCTCGTCGCCAATGCCTGGCATTCCGGTCTGCTGCTGCCGCGCGAGGCGCTGGCCCGGGCGGCGGCCGAGGCGGGAGCCGGCGCCCTCGTCGGGGTGACCGAGCGCTTCGGCGCCTATCCGGCGCTCGAGATCGGCTGGGGCGATGCCGGCTTCTACCGCGCCGTGCCGACGCTCGACGCCCTCGACTGGCGCCTGGCGCTCGCCGCCCTGTTCACCCCGGGCGGACGCCCGGCGGTGCTGCACGTCGTCGGGATCGCGGACGAGGACGCGCTGCGCGGCGCCGGGACCGTGACCCTGCACCTGTCGCGGGCCGGGTTCGGGCGTCTCGCCGCAGCGCTCGCCGCCGCCTTCACCCTGCGGGACGGCCGCCCGGTCGAGGCGGGGCCGGGGCTCTACGGACCGAGCCTGTTCTACGAAGCGGAAGGGCGCTTCGGCCTTCTCCACGTCTGCAACCACTGGAGCGCCGGGCTCCTGCACGCCGCTGGCCTGCCGGTGACGCCGCTCCTCGATACCCTGCCGCGGGGCCTCGCCCTCGATCTGGCCTGGCGCGCCGGCGCGCCCTGAGGATCGACCGGGTGGCGCCTCGCGGCGCGCCGCAGCGCGGGGCCCGGCCTCGCCGGTAGTCCCGCCGAGGACCGGGTTCCGCTGTGGACGGATGTGGACGGGACTCGCGCGAGAGCCGTCGTTACGCTTTCGTTTACGCAGGGCCGGCAGGGTCGCTTTCCAAGTGCAGCGTAACCCTGTGCGGCCGTGGGGTCCGCTCCCCGGAACGGGTGAGCCTTCCTCGACGGCGGCGCGGGATCCGAGGGGTCGATGGCGGGATCTTCGAAGAGCGGTACTCCGCGTCCGGAGACGGAGCGGGGGGCCCTCCGGCCTGTGCCGGTCGTCAAGTGGGCCCTGGTGGCGGGAATCGCGCTCGCCGCGGCCAACTGCGCCGGGCCGACGCCCAAGACCCTCGCGCTGAAGAGCGGCGGGCGCGAGATCGACCCGAAATACGGCGTCGCCGCGAGCCCGCGCCTCTACGGCGAGAACGACAGGATTCCCAAGGGCGGCGGCCGGCAGATGACCGGCAAGCCCTACGTGGTGGCCGGCCGCACCTACGTGCCGCGCCAGGACGCGCGGGGCTACGTGCGCGAGGGCCTGGCCTCCTGGTACGGCACCGCCTTCCACGGCCGACAGACCGCCAACGGCGAGATCTTCGACCGCTTCTCGGTCGCCGCCGCGCACCCGACCCTGCCGCTGCCGAGCTACGCCCGGGTCACGAACCTGCAGAACGGCCACTCGATGGTGGTGCGGGTCAACGACCGCGGGCCCTACCACGCCGACCGCCTGATGGACGTGTCGCAGGCGGTGGCCGAGGCGCTCGACTTCCGCCGCCGCGGCACCACCAAGGTCCGGGTCGAGTATGTCGGTAAGGCCTCGGTCGGCGGCAGCGACGACCGCAAGCTGATGGCGACCCTGCGCACCGACGGCACGCCCGCCGGCTCGCCGATGGGCGCCAACATCATGGTGGCGGATGCGGGCGACGACGCGAAGCCCTTCGCGTTCCGCCAGCCCGAGCCGGAGCCGGTGCGCCCGATCGTCGAGAAGCCGCGGGTCGTCGCACCCGTGCAGCTCGCCTCGGCACAGGCCGTCGAGGACGAACCCGAGATCCGCCGCCAGGCCCCCGCCCGCGTGGTCCCCGTCCGCGCGTCCGCGCACGCGCCGGCGCCGGTCAGGATCGCCGAGGCGCCCCGGGCGCCGGCGCCGGTGCGCGTCGCCGCCGTCGAGGGCCTGAATCCCGGCCTCGCCGCGGCGCGCGCGCCCAAGGCGGCGGCTGCCCCGGCCCACAGGCCCGCCGCCCCGAGCCAGGCGCTCGCCTTCGCGGGCCACCCGGCGCCGGACCGCGCCTCGCTGGCGCAGGTCATGCACGCCGCCGCGCTGCCGGCCGGGGGCAAGCCCGCGAAGACGACCGTCATCGCCAAGGCCGCCCCCAGGACGGGCCCGCTCCCGATCGCGCCGCCGCTGCGCCTCGCCGGCGCCCAGAAGGGCGACCGGGAGGACGCCAAGGGCGACACCAAGAACACCGGCCGCAAGCCCGGGATGCCGCCGCGCTCGAAGGTCGCGGGGATGTATTGAGGGCAGTCCTCGTGAGCGCGGGCATCCTTCTCGCGACCTCATCCTGAGGTGTCGGTCGATCGATGATCGACTGACCTCGAAGGAGGCCTCCAGAAGCCTCCGAGATTCCAGAAGCCTCCGAGATCCCCGGAGCCCTCCTTCGAGGTCGGCCGATTTTCGATCGGCCAACGCCTCTGGATGAGGTCGCAGGTTGCAGGGGCGGCGGAGCCGGATGAACGGCATCCAGGCCCGAATCCATCTCCAAAACGGTTCCCCATCCCGCACTGCGGCACAGCCGCGGTTGCGTGGGCGCGAGCGGGACGGCAGAGTGCGGCGGGTCTCCCGGACGGCCGGGGTTTCGAGCGGTAGGGGATGCGTGTGAGAGCGACCACCGGAGCGGGCAGGGCGCTGACGCGCCGCGCCGCGGGCATGGCCCTCGCGGCCGCCCTCGGGATCACCGTCGCGGCGTCCGGTGCCTGGGCGCAGGCCTTCCAGACGCTGGCCCCGCACGCCATCCTGATCGACGCCGATACCGGCGCGATCCTGTTCGAGAAGGGCGCCGACGAGCCGTTCTCGCCGGCCAGCATGGCCAAGCTGATGACCGTCGAGGTGCTCTTCGACGAGATGCGCAAGGGCAAGCTCGGCCCCGACACCGAGTTCACGATCAGCGAGAATGCCTGGCGCCGCGGCGGCGCGGGCGGCGGCGGCTCGTCGATGTTCGCCCAGCTCAACAGCAAGGTGAAGCTGCCCGACCTCCTGCGCGGCATCGTGGTCCAGTCCGGCAACGACGCGGCCATCGCCGCGGCCGAGGGCGTCGCCGGCACCGAGGACAATTTTTCCCAGATCATGAACCGGCACGCGAAGGAGATCGGGCTCGAGCGCTCGACCTTCCGCAACGCCACCGGCTACTCGGCGCCCGACCAGAAGGTCACGGCCCGGGACATGGCGAAGCTCGCCATCCACCTGATCGAGACCTACCCGGAGAACTACAAGCTCTTTTCCGAGCGCGAGTTCACCTGGAACAAGATCCGCCAGCAGAACCGCAACCCGCTCCTCACCCTCGACATCGGCGCCGACGGGCTGAAGACCGGCTACCTCGAGGAATCCGGCTACGGCCTGACCGGCTCGGCGGTGCAGAACGGCCAGCGCCTGGTTCTGGTGGTGAGCGGCCTCAAGACCGCCCGCGACCGCGCCGCGGAAGCCCGCAAGCTGATCGAGTGGGGCTTTCGCGCCTTCGAGGCGCGCCAGATCTTCAACGCCGGCGAGACCGTGGCGGAGGCCGAGACCTTCGGGGCCGAGAAGGGCCGGGTCGCCCTCGTCACCAGGAAGCCGGTGCGCTTGATGCTGCCGCGCGGCAACGGCGACCGGCTGGTGGCGCGCGCCACCTACCAGGGCCCGCTGACCGCGCCGGTGGAGGAGGGCCGCGAGGTCGGCCGGCTCAAGGTCACCCGCGGCGAGCAGGTGGTGCTCGACATGCCGCTCTACACCGCCGAGGCCGTGCCCGCCGGCACCATGACCCAGCGCGCCCTCGACGCGGCGCTCGAGGTCGGCACCGGCTGGTTCCGCCAGGCCCTCAGCCGGATCACCAGCAAGTCGTGACCGGGACGATCGTGACCGGGGCTCCCGCCGAGGTGCTGGCGCGCCCCGGCGGCTTCATCACCTTCGAGGGCGGCGAGGGCGCCGGCAAGTCGACCCAGATCACGCGGCTCGCCGCCTGGCTGCGGGCCGGCCCGGACCGGGGGCCCCGCGAGGTGGTGACCACCCGCGAGCCCGGCGGCTCGCCCCGGGCCGAGCGGATCCGCGCCGCGGTGCTCTCCGGCATCGCCAAGCCCCACGGCCCCTTCGCCGAGGCGCTGATGTTCGCCGCCGCCCGCCTCGACCACCTCGCGACCCTGATCCGCCCGAGCCTCGCGCGCGGCGCCGTGGTGCTCTGCGACCGCTTCAGCGACTCGACCCGGGCCTACCAGGGCGCGGCCGGCGGCCTCGAGCCCGAGACGCTCGCCGCCCTGGAGCGGGTGGTGGTCGGTCCGACCCGGCCGGACCTGACCCTGATCCTCGACCTGCCCCCGGAGATCGGGCTCGCCCGCGCCCGCCAGCGCGACCGCGCCGCCGCCGTCACGCCGGACCGGTTCGAGGCCGAGGCCCTGGAGTTCCACCAGCGCCTGCGGGCCGCCTTCCGCGCCATCGCCGAGGCCGAGCCGGGGCGCTGCGTCGTGATCGACGCGCAAGCGCCGCCCGATGCCGTCGCGCAGGCGGTCCGCGCGGCGGTCGCGGCGCGGCTGCCGCACCTCGCCCCGGGGGTCTCCGATGCCGCCTGAGCTGCGCGACGACGAGGCCGAGATCGGCGATGTCCCGGGCGTGCCGCGCCCGCGCGACCGCCATGACCTGCTCGGCCAGGAGGCGGCCGAGCGCGCCTTCCGGGAGGCGATCGGCGCCGGGCGGCTGCACCATGCCTGGCTCATCGGCGGGCCGAAGGGCATCGGTAAGGCGACGCTCGCCTTCCGGGTCGCCCGCCACCTCCTGGCGCGGGGCGACAGCGCGGGCACGCCCGACACCCTGGCGCTGCCCCCCGGCCACACGGTCGCCCGCCAGGTCGCCGGGCTGGCGCATCCCAACCTCGTGCTCCTGCGCCGCCAGAAGGCGCCGGGGGCCAAGACGATCCCGACCCAGATCGGCGTCGACGCGGCGCGCCGCGCGCTCCACCTGTTCTCGGCGACCTCGGCCGATGCCGGCTACCGGATCTGCATCGTCGATTGCGCCGACGAGCTGAATCTCGCCAGCGCCAACGCCCTCCTGAAGGTGATTGAGGAGCCGCCGCCGCGCTCGCTGTTCCTGATCGTCAGCCACGCCCCCGGGCGCCTCCTGCCGACCATCCGCTCGCGCTGCCGGCGCCTCGCCCTCAAGCCGCTGCCGACCGGGGCGGTGGCGCAGGTGCTGCGCGGCCTCGGCGCCCCGCATGCGACGCGGCCGCCGGAGCTGATCGACCGGGCCGCCGGCTTGAGCGAGGGCTCGGTCGCCCGCGCGATCGAGCTCCTCGATCCCGACACGATCGGCGTGGTGGACGAGGTCGAGGCCCTGATGGACCAGGGCGACCGGCCGGACTGGCGCCGCGCCCTGAAGCTCGCCGAACGGCTCGCCGGCCGCGACGCCGACGCCCTCTACGCCACCGCCCTCGACGCGGTGCAGCGCCGGCTCGCCGCCGAGATCGAGCGCCGCCAGGGCGAGCCGCCGGCCCGCCTCGCGGCGCTCGCCGACGCCGCCGAGCGCGCCGCGAAGGCCGCCCGGGAGGCGCAGGTCTACAACCTCGACCGGCGGCCGGTGGTGCTGTCGCTGTTCGGCGCCTGAGGATGCGGCTCTTTCCGCTCTCCGACCTGCATCTCGAGCGCCGGCCGCTCGCGGCGGTGCCGGCCCCGGCCCGGGACTTCGACCTCCTGGTCTGCGCCGGCGACGTCTGGGAGGGACAGCCGGAGCGGGGGCTCGCCGCGCTCCTGCAGCTCGCCGGCGAGCGGCCGGTGGTGTGGGTGCCGGGCAACCACGAGCGCTACGCGCCCGCCGGCGATCCCCGCACCGCCCCCGAGCTGCTGGCGGCGCTGGCGGCGGCGGTCGCGGCGGAGAACGCCGCCGCCGGCCGCGAGCGGGTGATGCTGCTCCAGGCCGGGGACGCCCGAGTGATCGACGGCGTGCGCCTCGTCGGCGCCACCTTGTGGAGCGACTGGGCGCTCGCCGGGCGCTGGCTCGCGCCCGACACGCCGGACCGCCCCGACGACCCGGTCGCCTACGCGGAGGCCCGCATGACCGATCCGGCGACCGGCTCGCGGGAATACCGGGCGATCCGGCTTGCCGACGGCACGCCCTGGTCGCCGCGCGCCGCGATGGCGGCCCATGCCGCCGACCGGGCGGCACTGGGCGCGGCGCTCGCGCGGCCCCATCCCGGCCCGACCGTCGCGGTGACCCACCACCCGCCGATCGCGGAATCCGCCGACCGTTTTCGCGATGCCCCCGGCGTGCCCTGGTGGGTCCCGGCCTTCTACGCCACCACGCTCCTCGCCGATCTGCCGGCGGTCCACCGGCCAAAGCTCTGGATCTCCGGCCACTTCCACGCCGCCCACGACCTCGCGCTCCACGGCACCCGCTGCCTCGCCAACCCGGTCGAGGGCGCGAGCTTCGATCCGGGGCTGGTGGTGGAGGTTCCGGCCTGAAGGACCGGAGGCGGGGCGGGGGCGAAAGGCGCCGACCGCGCGACCGCCGATGCGGTCGGGTCAGGCCGCGCGGACGGTGGCGAGGAAGTGGGCGACCTCGGAGGTGAGGTGCTCCGACTGGCGCGACAATTCGGAGGCCGCCCCGAGCACCTGGCTCGCCGCCGCACCGGTCTCGTCGGCGGCGCCGGCCACGCCGGCGATGTTGCCCGTCACCTCGCCGGTGCCCTGGGCCGCCTGGGCGACGTTGCGGACGATCTCCCGGGTCGCCGCGCCCTGCTGCTCCACCGCCGCGGCGATCGAGGTGGCGACGGCGCTGATCTCGCGGATGCGCCCGGTGATCCCGCCGATCGAGGCCACCGCCTGCCCGGTCGAGGTCTGGACCTGGGAGATCTGCCCGGAAATGTCGTTCGTGGCCCGGGCGGTCTGCTCCGCCAGGGCCTTCACCTCGGAGGCGACGACGGCGAAGCCCTTGCCGGCCGGCCCGGCCCGGGCGGCCTCGATCGTCGCGTTGAGCGCCAAGAGGTTGGTCTGCCCGGCGATGGTCGAGATCAGCCCCACCACGTCGCCGATCCGCGCGACCGCCGCGCTCAGCTCCTGCACCTGCGTACCGGCGTGATCGGCCTCCGCCACCGCCCGCCGGGCGAGGTCCGCCGAGCCGTCGACCTGCCGGCCGATCTCCTGCACCGAGGAGCCCAGCTCCTCGGTCGCGGCGGCGACGGTGCTGACGTTGGAGGCGGCCTCCTCGGCGGCGGCGGCGACGGCGTTCGACTGGCTGGCCGTCTGGCTCGCCGTCGACGTCAGCTGCTGCGCCGTCGCCTGCAGCTCGGTCGCCGAGGACGACACCATGCCGATCACGCCGCCCACCGCCGCCTCGAACCCGTCAGCCATCTCCCGCATGACGCGCTTGCGATGCTCCTCCGCCGCGAGCCGCGCCTGCGCGGCTTCCGCTTCCAGCGTCTTCATCCGCACGAGGCCGCCCTTGAACACCTGCACGGCGTCGGCGATCGTGCCGATCTCGGTCCGCTGTCCCCGGTGCGGAACCGTCACCGAGAGGTCGCCGGAGGCGAGCGCCTGCATCGGCCGCACGATGGCGCCGATCCCCCGCGCGATGCTGCCGATGATGAGCGCCGTCACGAGAAGCGTCAGGCCCACGGCCGCCGCGCCGATCGCCGTCATGATCGTGTGGGCCGTCGCCACCGCACGCTCGCTGGCCGCGACCGTGGCACCGGCGGCGGCTTCGTTCATGGACACGATGGCGTCCAGGGCCTCCGCCGCGGCCTTGATGCTCGGACGCACGACCGTCACGTTTTCCGTGAACGCGCGCGACTTGTCGCCGTTGCGAGACAGGGTCACCACGACGGGCAGCTTGTCGAGGAACTGCGTCCAGTTCGATCGAAACGCCTCGAAGAGTTCCCTCTCCCCCGGCAAGCCGATCAGCCGGGCATAGGCGTCGCCGAGAGTGGCGACGACCGCGATCTTCTTTGCCAGGGCGCCCTCCTCGTACGTCATCCGCTCCACGTCCGTATAGAGGATGTGGTTGACGACGCTGACGCGCACGTCGATGGCAGCCGCACGCAGGGAGGCGGCGGTCGCGACGCTGGGCAGGCTGTTTCGACCGATTTGGGACAGCGAGTGGCTGAGCGACGAGATGCCGCTCCAGCCTGCGGCACCGACCGCCAGAACGAACAGCAGCACGCAGGCGAAAGAAAAAACCAATTTGGTGCGAATGGAAATACGATCCAGGCGCATGGATTGCGGCTCCGATAAAAAGTTAATTATCCAGCCTCGGTTATTCAACGATTATTAATAAAATGTAAATCCATTGCTGAAATTGCAATTATATTTGGCGAATTCGCCATCGCGATCAAATATCGTCGATATTGATCTATATGTCGACAATGCATAGCTTAACGACGGCCGGCGAGGCATCATTTCCGAACGCCAAGAACGAACACCTGTGGCCTCGAAGGTATTCGCGCGCTGACGACAACTCGGGGTCGAATGCGGAGCGTTCGCCTTGACGCAGAGGGACGGGGGCCGCCACGCGATCCTCGACATTCCTTTACAAGGCGCCGCGTCGCACGAAAGCTCCCGATCGAACATTTGGCAGACCGCCGAGATAGACCCGGCCAAATATCCAGCTTTTCTCGACCCCGCCGGGCCCCATCATCTCTCGTCTCGGGCAGGAGGAGGGGACGATGAACGGATTCCTGGCGGTGGTGCTGATCTGCGCCAACACGGTCCCGGTGCAGGAGTGCGAGGAGGCGAACGCCACCGACGTGTTCAAGACCCGGGTCGCGAGCGAGATCGGCTGCGCCACCGGCTGGCAGGAGATCATCGCCCGCTCCGAGGTCCGGGCCGGTATCGGGCAGACCGCCTACCTCAAGACGCAGTGCCGGCGGGTGAGGGCGGGCGGATGACGCCGGGACGCGGTGCGGTGCCCCTCGGCTGGATCTCACGCAAGGAAATGATGGAAAAAAACTGGACGATCGATCGATCGACACGTCGATCTCTCCTGTGCGACCATCATCTCACTCGCCAAATAGTCCATGATCGCGCGCAGTCGCGAGATTTTTCCACGTCCCGTTATCCCACCATCAACGACTCGACCATCATGGCAGCCGACTGACGTTAGGTCCGCCGCTGGGCGGCGGGCGTCGAGCCGGATGGGACCCTCCGTGACAGCCAGACAGGCAGAGTGCATCGTCGGCCTCCTCTACGCCGTCCTTTCCGCCGGCACGATCCGCCTCACCGGCGACGGGCAGGGCTTGGCGGCGGTGTGGCCGGCCAACGCCGTCCTCCTCGCCGCGCTGCTCGACCGCCGCCCGGACGGCTGGGGAAGGCTGCTCGCCGTCGGCTACCTGGCCAACGTGGCGACGGGGCTGGCGATGCGGGGCGTCGGCCCCACCCCGTTCCTCGACGGCCTCTGCCACGTCGCCGAGGCCTGGATCGCCGCCCGCCTCCTGCGGCCCGTCCTGAACGGCGAGGACGTGCTGGTCGCGCCCTCCGTCGTCGGGCGCTTCATCCTGGTCTGCGGCCTGGTCGCCCCGGCGCTCAGCGGGCTCGGCGGCGCGGCGGTCGCCTCGCTGGTGTCCGGGCGGGACCCGAGGGTCGCCTTCGGCAGCTGGGTCACCGGCAACGGCCTCGGCCTCCTGGTGTTCACGCCGTTCCTCTTCGCGCTGCTGCGCGGCGACTACCGGCGGTGCCTGACCGGCAAGGACTGGAGCCGGCGCGCCGAGGCGCTCGGGCTGCAGGGGCTCGTCGCCGCGACCGCCTGCGGGGTGTTCTGCGTGGCCGAGCGGTCGCTGCTGTTCGTGCTGTTCGGTCCCGCGATGCTGGCGACGTTCCGGGTCGGGCGGCTCGGCACGAAGGCCGCCGTGGCGGTCATCGCGGTGATCGGCACGGTCGCGACCCTGCGCGGCCAGGGCCCGATCGCCGCGGTCACGCCCGACCCGCACGAGCAGGCCACCCTGCTGCACGCCTTCCTGGCCGTCCTGCTGCTCACCTGCCTGCCGGTGGCGGCGGCGCTCACGGCGCAGGGCAGGAACCTCCGCTCCCTGTCGCGGAGCGCCGAGGCCCTGCGGGCGCAGCGGGCCGAGCTGGCGCGGATCGCCGCCACCGACGGCCTGACCGGCGTGCTCAACCGCACTGCCTTCCGCGAGACGGCCCTGGCGGCGATGCGGGATCCCCGGGCGGTCCCGAGCCTGGTCGCGATCGA